>JAMDCU010000155.1 GCA_023489485.1 Chloroflexota bacterium | reverse complement strand
TGATTGCCTAGTCTCCGCCGGGCAATGGACAAGGGTGTCATTCTGTCTCACCTTACTCTGCCAGAGTCCCCTGCCATTCCGCCTGGGCGCTCTCTGCTCCCGGCGGAATGCGGAGCGAGCTCAAGGCGCCGAACACGACAAAGATCCCGGCCGCGACCGCCGCCGCGCGCGTGCCCGCCGTGATCGAATCGTCCACAATCTGTTGCACCGCACGGCCGACGGGCGAATTAGCCGCGCCTGGCGCCGCGCCTTGCGGCGCATCCCCCGACAGCCCATTGTCCAGCAGCTGCGCGATGGCTGGCTTGGCCGTTGGCGGAACGATCACATTTGCGCTCAGCTCGGCTTGGCCGACCGTTGCGATCTGCGCGGCGAGGATCGCGCCGAGAATTGCTACGCCGATGGCCGAACCGACCTGGCGCACCGTGTTGTTCGCACCGGACCCTGCGCCCGCTTGTTTGCGCGGGATGTCGCTGAGCGTGATGTTGGTCAACTGTGCAGTCGCCAGGCCGGTGCCGATCCCGTAGAGCACCAGCATCGGAGTCATCGTGATAAAGGGCATATCGGGCGCCAGAATGCGGCTGAGCCAAAAGAGCGACGCCGCTTCGCACACCATGCCCCCGGTGACGACCCACTTGGCGCCGAAACGCGCGGCGAGCATTCCGGCCATCGGCGCGAAGACAAACATCGAAAGGGCGAACGGGAGCAAGACCAGGCTGGCGTCAAACGCGCTCAGACCGCGTGCGACCTGGAGATAGACCGGCATCACAAAGAGCACGCCGAACTCGCCCAGGGACACGATGAGCGCGGTGAGCAAACCGTAGCGAAAACCCCGAAACCGGAGCAGACTAAAAGCGAACAGCGGTTCGCCGCCCTGCTCTTCGAGCCGCCGTTCGTAAACCACGAACGCTCCCAGAAAAGTCAGGCCGAGCAAGAACGCCACGGGCGTGACGGACAGGCCGGTCAGAGGCCAGACCCAACTCCCCAGTTGGAAGGTGCTCTGCGGCGCCCACCAGCCATAGGTCTGCCCTTCGATGAGCGGAAAGACGATAGCCGCAAAACCGACGGCCGCCAATGCCATGCCCACGAGATCGATCCGGTGCGAGTGTTCAGCATCTCTCGATTCCTCGACCGCTAGGAGAGCGCCGGCAATAGCGACGACGCAGATCGGTAGGTTGATCAGGAACGCCCAACGCCATGACGTGTACGTCGTAAAGTAACCGCCCAGGAGCGGTCCCAGCGCTCCCGCCACACCCGCCGTCGAGCCCCACAGGCCAAAGGCCACCCCGCGCATGTTTCCCGAAAACGTCGAGGACAAGAGCGACAATGTCGCGGGCGAAACCATGGCGGCGCCCATGCCCTGGATCACGCGGCCGACGATGACGACGCCGAGGCTCGGGGCCAGGCCGACCATGAGCGAACCGGCGCCGAAGGTGACCAGCCCCGCGATGAACATCCGGCGCCGTCCGAATTGATCGCCCAGCTTACCCCAGGCGATGATGAAAGCGGCAAAGACCAGGGCATAAAGGTCGATGACCCATTCGACCTGATTGAGCTCTACGTTGAATTCGGCGCGCATTGCCGGGATCGTTACATTCACCACCGTCACATCGACGACGGCAATGAGCACGGCGAGACACAATACGAAGAGAGTGAGCCACTGCTTACGGCTCACCGATTCACTTGGCCGAGTTTTCCTCACGATTGCTTTTCCTCTGCAACTACCTTTCCATTGTCGAGAACAAAAAGATGGCCCGCCGCTGCGCGGTCTTGTCCACAGCGGCGGGCACAACTAGCGCCAGTTTAGCATCAATGGTGGTAGCAGGTCAATCCCCATGCAGCATGAAGTGATATCATGATCCAGCTCTTTTACTCCGGGACCTGCCATTGGGGAGCCCAGGCCACCTCCCAAAGGTGCCCGTCCGGGTCCTGAAAGTATCCCGAGTATCCTCCCCAAAAGCGGTCGTGCGCGGGATCGGTGATTTTGGCTCCCGCTTGCTCCGCTTGCTTCATGAGAGCGTCGACTTCCTGCTTGGATCCGACGTTGTGGCCGATACTGAATTCGGCCGAACTAGACGGACCCGCCGATACTTTGCCGTCCTTGGCTAGGGCCGCCTTCGGATACAGCGCCAGTATGAAATCTTTGTTCATGTTGAAAAAGACGACGGCTCCGTCCTCGAATTCTGTGCCAGTGATACCCTCCGTCGGCAGTCCCATACCATCGCGGTAAAAGGCCAGCGACCGATTCAGATCGCGGACGCCCAGCGTGATGACACTAATCCGTGGCTTCATCCTCACCCCCCGCATAGAACATTTGTACGCGATACTGTAACACGAAAACGCGGCGGAGTAAATCAAATTTTCGTTGGAAAAATCGGGGCGAGTCATCCGGCTCGCCCTCATTCACTCCGATTAATGTCAACTCGAGGTCACATAACTCTCAGACCATCATGGATCCGCCGTTCACATCCAAGATCACGCCCGTGATCCACGCCGATTCATCCGAAGCGAAGAAGAGAGCCGCGCGCGCGACATCCTCGGGCGTGCCCAGGCGCCGGATGGGGTGCCTTTCCACCAGCGCTGGTTTCAGCGCGTCAGGAATCATCCGTTGGTTGCGTTCTGTCAGTATCGTCTCGGGCGCGAGGCCGTTGACCCGGACGCCAAAGGGTCCCGCCTGGGCGGCGAGAATTTTGGTCATCATCTGGATGCCCGCTTTCGCCGCCGCATAGGGAATCGGCGACATGGCGTTCGGCTGGCGGGCCGCGGCCGAGGAGAGCGTAATGATGTTGCCCGTTTTCCGTTCCTTCATGCCGGGCAGAAAGCTCTTGATCGTGAGAAAGGTGGCGGTGATATTAGCGTCAACCGAGTAGCGCCATTCTTCTTCGCCGATCTCCTCCAGCGGACCCGGTTTGGTCGGACTGCCGCCTGCGTTCGCGACGAGAATGTCGACGGGGCCGAAGGTCCGTTCGATCTTCCGGCGCATTTCCTCGATCTCATTGAACCGGGTCACATCGGCGACGGCGCTCATCGCCTTGTCGCCCGCTTGTTCGATTTCTGCCTGCACGGCGGCCAGGGCGGCCGCATCCCTTCCGTTTACGACGACCCTGGCGCCTTGCTGCGCAAATAACTTGGCGATCCCCGCGCCAATGCCGCGCGAACTGCCCGTGACCAGGGCCACCTTATCATCGAGAACACCTTTATTCACATTACCCCCCTTTATCTGATGCGGGCGCCTGTTCTTCCAGGTGCCATCGCACAACCCTAAAACCATAACGCACCGCGGTCTCCAATCGTGCTCGGTCCAGCCGGCCATCCGGTCCTTTCGGGACGCCGGTAAAGGCGCCGACGCTCGGATTCGCAGCCATCATCAAGCCCAGCAAGCGTTCGACTTCGGCAGGATCCTTGATGAGTTCCGGCTGTGCGAGGACATCGCGTCCGCGCAGATGAATCCGGACCGGCTGTCCGTCTTGCAGGTTCCACTTCCATTTGCCGCCGCCCGGGGTGAGCAGCATATCGCCTTGCTGCACATAGCTCACCGGCTGCCGGTACGCCTTGCCCGTCTTACGTCCCGTGAACGAGATCAGCATCAGCCGCCCGCTGAGTGGCGTTGAGAACGGGAGCCCCAACACCGCCCGCATTGGAACGTTGAGCGCGCCCATGACGCGCGCCTGGACCTGTCGGCTCAACGGACGTTGAGAATGTTCCGACAACATTACCTCCTTTGGTTAACGACATAGGCTTAGGCCACGTGACCGATAACTTCGTTAGCGAGAGTGGGAGCGCGCCCGGATAGGCGCACTCGACATAGTCAGAATGACTTGTGCCCGCAAAGGACTCACAGGTCAGGCTCGTCGCCGACGCGGCCACTCGGCCACCCCACCCTCTTTATGGAAGCATCACGACCGCGATGGCGCCGCCTCCTCCTTAGGGCGGACACGGCGCCACATCGGCAAAGATGCCACGAGGCCCAAGAGGACCGCGACGCCGATGGCGATTGACGATCCGACCCAATCCGGCTTGACGACCATGATAAAGACGATGCCGAGGGCGATGGCCGTCCTGATTTCAACCGAAGTCCACAGGAGCGGATCACTCAGGCGTTGGCGCAGAGCCGGCGATAACGCCCCGCGCTCTCCCGCGGCCGCCCGCTCAATCGGCGTCATCCGCAAACCGGTGAGGACCGCGCCGACGACGGCAATAAGAACGAGCGCTGCCAGCGCGACGACGATCCAGCCCGCCCAACCCCATGTCGTGGCCGTCATGTACAGGCCGGAGAGAAGGATCAACGCCAGGGAGGCGGGCCCCAGGCGCATTACCCATCCGCGGACGCTCAACCACTCCCGGGCCTGCTCGGCGGTCGAGGCATGCGGCGTATACGCCAGACTCGTCCACTCCAGGCCGAGCGACACAAAAAGGCCCAGGGCACCGACGATATGCAGAAACAAGACAATGGCATAGGCCGTCATAAGGATTCTCCTTTTACGTAAAAGAGTACTTGCCCTTCGAGGGCGGTGTTATCTCTCGGGGCGATCGTCATCTTCTCTGCTCCTTTCCTCGTCACATCTGATGTGGACCGATGATCGCGTAGAATTGTGAACGAATTATGAAGTAATCATGAATGAATTACAGAACAACTTTTCAGTAACCGAGGCAGCGGCACGGCATCACGCTCTCGTCGAGAACCTTCGTCATCTACGTTCCATCATGCATCGACCAGGAGACGATCAAGCGACTCGGGTTGGAGGTGGGGGCCCATCTTCGTTCCGGATGGACTGATCCTTGCCAGTCCCCAGCGCGATCAGGAGGCGCTGCTCTGCGCCGAGCTTTACCTGGCCGACATCGTCTTCAAGTATGCGTGCGATTCCGTTGGCCATTATGCCCGTCCGGACACGGTGCGCTTGTCGCTGGATCGCTCTACGCAACAGATTGCTGAAGGGTTTCAACCCTTTGTTGGGATTGTCGTGCCCGCCAAACGGTCCGACGGCGGACCAACCGGGGCTGCCAAATTGGGCGATTGGATCAGATCGACGCGCTGCTCTGAACGGGTAGTAACTCGAATGGCGGTCTAGCGACTCTTTGGTGACATTTTGAGACAGTGAAGGCGGGACTAGCGCTGTCCCGCCTTTCAATTTCCTTCGGCAACTCATCAACCCCCTTTCGCGGCTTTTACTTTGTTCCGTGCCTATCGCGTTCCAGGCGTCCCCGCGCCCTTCTTTCCTTTCTCTGCGAACGCGCACAGGCGCGCTGGGCTACATAAGCCTTCTTGACGCGATGGGTGAATTGTGGCATGCTAGCGGCATTCTGAAGGGGGATTGTGAACGTGTTTGACGTGATCGCTTTTGACGGCGATGATACGCTCTGGCATAACGAGACGCTGTATGCCGCGGCCCAGGCCGAATTCCGGGGCCTGCTCGAGAAGCATCACCCCGCCGAGACCGTCGACCGGCGACTGTACCAGACCGAGATGCGGAATCTCGAGTTCTATGGCTATGGTATCAAATCCTTCACATTGTCGATGATTGAAACCGCCACGGAGCTCGCCGATGGTCGGTTGACCGCGGAAGAGGTCCGGGCGATCTTGGCTATCGGCCGGAGCATGTTGACGGCCGAGGTCCAACTGCTCGAGCACGCGGAGCCCACGGTGGCCCAGCTCGCGGGCGTGTACCCGCTGATGCTTATCACCAAAGGGGACCTGCGCGATCAGAAGAGGAAACTGGCCAAGTCGGGGCTCGCGCCCCACTTTCGTCACATCGAGATCGTGACGAGCAAGACGCGCGGAGATTTCGAGGAGATATTGGGCAAGTACCAAATCGATCCGGCGCACTTTCTCATGGTCGGCGATTCACTGCGCTCGGATGTCGTGCCCGTGCTCGAACTGGGCGGACAGGTCGTTCACATCCCGTACAAGCTCGCCTGGGCCCATGAAGTCGTACCCAACGCGCACTCCACCGGACCGGGCTATCATCACCTGGAGCATCTGGGTCTCTTGCCAGCCTTGGTTCAAGAGATCGAAAACGGTTGATTGAATCAGCACCTCTTGTCACTTGGCGCCCGTCATTTGTCACCCGCATTTGGCTCGTTGGCTTTATGTTCGTGTTCATGCGGCGGCTTGTGCAAATGCGGATGGACGTGCTCTGTTGCCGTGGCCGCGTGCCGGTGGCGGTGCTCGTGAATGAGATTGCAATGGACCAGTTGTTCAGTGTCCGAGAGCACCTGGCCCGGCGTTCCTTCTCCCGTGATCTCGTGATCTTCGCAGAACATGATCACGCGCTCGGCGATCTCTTCGACGATGTCGAGATCATGCGTCGCCGTGATGATCGTCTTCCCCTCATGGGCTAACTCGTCGATGAAATCGAGCAAGCGGCTCTGACTGCGCGGATCCAGGCTCGCGGTTGGCTCGTCGAGGAGCCAGACATCCGGACGGAGCGAGAGCACGGAGGCAAGCGCCACCTTTTTCTTTTCGCCCCCGCTCAAGCGGTGCGGCGCACGGTCCCGCAGCTTGCCAATCCCCAGCAGTTCCATTGCCCATTCCGACCGCTCGATCACTTCCGCGCGCGGCAGCCCCAGGTGCAGCGGAGCAAACGTCACTTCATCCCAAACGGTTGGCGAAAAAAGCTGCACCTCCGGGTCTTGGAACACGAGCCCCACGTGCCGCCGGAACCAAAATGCCCGGTCCGGGTCCTGCATTGCCTCTTCCGTGAGCGGCTCGCCAAAGGCGCGAATCGAGCCCTCGGTTGGAAAGTACAGGGCATCCAGGATTTTCAAAAGGGTGGATTTGCCCGAGCCGTTCGCGCCCAGAATCGCGATCCGTTCTCCGGCGCGGACAGTCAAATCAATATCGCGTAGAGCCACCTGTTGAGTGTACGCATAGCTCGCGTGCTCGAGCTCAAAGACAGCTGTCCCCGCATGTCCAGCGCGCTCTTCCATTCTTTCGCCGATCCTGATATCCGGGATCGTTCTTATCTCCGCCACGGTCGCTCCTTATTCAAGGTTGCAGGTTCGACTCACCTAATCACCCAACTCCCCACCGCCACGGCGATGAACAGAGCGAGCCACGCCCAATCCCGCGCCCGCCATTGCAGTGTCTCCATGATCTGTGCTTCCCCTCGAAAGCCGCGCGACTGCATCGCGAGGTACACGTCGTCGCTCAGAGCGTAGGATTTGGCGATCAGGGTTCCCATGCTCGCCGCCAGCCAGTGGCGTTCCTCCGCGGGCGAGACGTGCCCGACCAGGCGACTGCGGCGCGCCAGGAACATGTTGTTCGCCGTGTGCAAGAGCACGTAAATGTAACGATACGTCATGCCGAGGATGAGGACGAACGCCTGTGGCATGCGCAGGACGCGCAGCGACTTGAGCAGCACGGCCCAACGGGTTGTCAGGACCAAAAGGACGGCGAGCGAGACCGAGGTGGCCACACGCAATAGGAGAAAAGCGGCGGTCACTAGCCCCGGCCATGTAATCGCCAAATAGAGGG
>JAMDCU010000169.1 GCA_023489485.1 Chloroflexota bacterium | reverse complement strand
CTCGCTTAATGCCGGCGACGCGCACGCCCGTGTGAAACTTGGCGCCACGTTCTTTCGCACGCCGCGCCAGCTCATACGTGACGCCGCTCGGGTCAAGATAGCCGTCGCCCGGCAGGTACATGGCCCCGTACAGGTTTTCCGCCGACATGTACGGATAGAGACGGAGAGCCTCCTCCGGGGAGATAATTTCGAGGTCGAGTCCGATCGCTTTGCCCTGACTGACCTGGCGCTGGAGGAATTTGAAATGGTCGGGCGTTGAAGCGATACGCAAGCTGCCGACCGTACGCCAGCCAACCTGCTCGCCCCCGTCCGCCTGCAGGCGCTTGTACAAGTCCATACTGTATTTGCGCATTCGCATCAGGCTCGGCGCCGTATGGAACACGGTGACGATGCCCGCTGCATGCCACGTCGATCCGCTGGTCAGCTCGCCCTTGTCGACCAGGGCAATATCGGTCCAGCCCATCTGTGTAAGGTGGTAGGCCAGACTGCAACCGGCAATCCCGCCGCCGATGATCACGATCCTGGCTTGATTCTGCACAAGAGTCTCCCGAGAAAGAGTTATGCGACGGCCCTATTTCGCGACCGCCATCGCCGGCGATGCTTCTCTCCATTCCTCCGGTCCCACGCAATCCCCCGCCGGCAAATCCGGGAACACGGCGCGGATGCGCGCGTCCACGTCCGGCGAAATGAGCGAAGGGTGATCGCGGTTCAACAGCTCCCGCACGCGGTTCATCGCGCGCGCCTGGGAATCGAGCGCGCCGAGTTTTTGCCACCGGTTGCGCGCGTCGCGATCGGCAATTTCCGGCAAGAACATCGTCGATTTCATCAGTTCGTAGGTCCGCGGCTTGTCGATGAACATTCCGCCGGGCCCCGTCTCCTTGATATCGTCCATCGCGATGTTTTCCTCGCCGAATTCAAACCCACGCTGGATCCGCTTGAGCATCTGCGCAATTTCGTCGTCGATCACCGCCTTGGCAAAGTCGAAACACATTAGCGCGTCGAGCAGACCGCCCATGTTGAACATATCCGCGCCCGCCAGGAGCACCGCCACGTCGGACATGCCGCTTTCATAACCCGATTGGGCGTCGTTGACCTTGGAATTGGTCAAACCGACGTAACCGCCGCTCGGCACCTTGTAGTAGTGGGCCATCTGCGTCATGGCCAAAGAAAGCATGCCGCATTCGATCGCGCCGGGTGAATAATTGCCCCGGCGCATGTCCGCAATCGTCGGCAGATACGAATAAATCAAGGGCGTCCCGGGGCGCACCATCTGCATCCGGGGCGCACCATCTGCATCAACACCGACCACGCCAGGAATTCGGCATTGCCCTGTGTGAGGGTCCCCAACAAGGTCAAAGGAGAGGACATGCCGCCGTTCGGCACGACGGTTCCGAACGAAGGCCAGCCTTGTTCGGTAAAATAGATCAACATCTCCGTGGAATCGAAATCGAACGTGAGCGGTGAGACAATAGGGCAATAGTGATGCGTGATAAAGGGGCGTTCGCGATACGCCGCCTCGCTCCCGGCGACCAACATGGCGAGTTGCAGAATCTGTTCCGCGTCCTGCTGATTGATCGCGCTGCAACGGATTGGCTTGACGCAGTTCTTGATGGTCGGATACAGGCGGGTGATGGTGAAACGATCCAGGGGCGCGTCTTCTGCTAACGTGGAAATGGAAAAGACGTCGTACCCGGGGAGATCGTTAATGAGCCGCGCGATCCGTGCGATGTCGTCGGAAAACGCGCGGCGCTCTTGCCCGGTGACCGGGTCGAGCATGTTCGGCGCCGAGGAGGCGGTGACAATGACGGGGCTGTCGTCAGGGAGCGTTTTGTCGTACTGCGGATCGCGCGCGTGGAAAGTGAACTTGCTCGGATAGTATTTGCAGTATTCTTCGACAATCGCGCTGGGGAACTTGGCGATCTCCGTCTCTGAATCCACGGGGCAGCCATGGGCGCGCAAGTACTCTTTCGCTTTGGCGTTCCGAACGAGCAAGCCGACCTCTTCCAGTATCTGAAGCGAGGCTTGATGGACGCGCTCGACCTGTTCTTGGGTAAGCAGAGTTGCAAATTGAGTCACCTGTAACCTCCGGGACTAGAGCTCCGGCGATGCGATCTCGGTCACGAATCGAAACCGATCGCCACGATACAAGTCTTTGCCGTATTCGATCGGCTGGTCGTGCTTGTCGAAGGACAAACGGCGTTCCAGCATCAAGGCAGCGCCTGGCTGAATCGCCAGCAACTCTGCTTCGTACTCGAGCGCGATGACCGGCTCCAGGCTCTGTCGTGCCTGGCTCACCGTGACGCCATACTCTTTCTCCATAATTTCGTACATCGAGCGATTCACAAGATCATGCCGTTCGAGTCCGGGAAAGCAGTGGACCGGAATAGTGTACCTTTCGAGGAGGACGGGCTCCTCGTTGAGGAATCGCAGGCGCTGAATCTGATAGACCGGCGCAGAGACCGGCAGCTTGAGGCGGGCGGCGAGGTAGGCTTCGACAGGTCGCTGCTCGAATGTAATCACCTTGGCGCCAGGCCGGTAACCCCGGCGCTGCATCCCATGGGTGAAAGAAATGAGCCGGCTCGCCTGGCGCTCGATCTTGGGTTCGGCAACATAGGTCCCGTCACCCTGTCGTCGTGTCAGCAAGCCTTGCGTCTCGAGGACATGGAGTGCCTGTCGCAGTGTCATGCGGTTGACGCCCAGCATCTCGCTAAATTCGCGCTCGGGCGGCAGACGCGAACCGGGCGCGAGCTGGCCCGATTCGATCTGGTCGAGCAGGCTCTCGGCAATCTGGTTATATAGCGGCACAGCTGCTTTTAGCCGATTAAGAGGACGTGTAAAGCCGGTCTTGGTTTCCATTGGTCTATTGGTATATACCATTAGACGCAAACGATACCCCTTTCAGAGGTAATTGTCAAGAGGAGGGATGTCTTGCGTCCGCTAAAGCTGTAGATGCTCCACGCGAATGCTTTTTGCGAGTCCCTTGACTAGAGCGAGAGGAAACGCGCGAGGTCCGACGACGGTGCACTTGAGGGAGGCAGCCGCGATCGCGAATTTCGTCATTTCTTGCAGGTTCCAGTGTCGGAGATAGCCGTACATAATCCCCGCCGAAAAAGTCGCCCCAGCCCCACAACCGTCGACGACAGAGACGGAAGGCGCAAAGACGCGGAGGATTTCGCCGCGCGACGCGGCGATGCAGCCATCGCTGCCCAAAGTGACGAACGCATATTCGATGCCTGCATCCAGGAGCATGCAAGCGACGGCGACCGGGTCGCCTTCACGCTGCGCGGGATCGGTGGTAGCCTGGCAGAGGGTCGTACGCGGAGCGTAAAGCGCCAGCAAATCCGCGTCTTGATGTGCGTGTTCGAAATTGAGGAAAACGGGGACGCCCCATCGAGCAGCCTGATCCATAGCCCGGAGCACGTGCTTCCCGTCATACCAGTCCACGTAGAGGAGGCGCGCGCCCCGGAGAAGACCGAGCGGAGCGGAATCGAGCGTGTCTAATATTTCGGGAGGGCGCTGCCAGAAATAGGTGCGGCGTCCCGTCCGGTCCGAGACGTTCACTTCATAGGGCGTCGACATTGATTTCGACAGCCGCGTCCTGCCCAGAACCCCCAACCTCCGCAGCTCGCGTGCAACTTGCCTCCCGCGTACGTCATCTCCCAAGGTTGTGCCGATCAAGCCGCTGCGCACATTCCAGCCGCGCAGCAAGCAAGCGACAATCGCCGCATCGTCGGAGATGAATTCCGCGCTCCCCCGGACGAGAGCGCCGGTATTCTGCTCGGGAAATTCATCCACGACCAGCACGATCGCGGGGACCACCATGCCGAAACAAACGACCGCTGCCTTGGTGCGCGCAGATGATTTGCGCAAGCGAGCCTCAGGCATCTCGATCCCATCCGATCGATTTGCTGCGATTATGATTGGGCCGACGGCATTCGTCAGTGTGGATGGCCGTCGTGTTCTCGACACTCGACCGACTTGGCAGCAAAGTACAATTCGCTATAATCACATTCAGATGTCCGCAAAACCTTC
Source organism: Chloroflexota bacterium (assembly GCA_023489485.1). Taxonomy (GTDB): domain Bacteria; phylum Chloroflexota; class Anaerolineae; order UBA4142; family UBA4142; genus JAMDCU01. Next base: position 3,522 of record JAMDCU010000169.1, on the reverse strand, counting down.
GCGCCTCCTGGCCATCGCCGAATCACTGGTCGCGAACCTGATCTGGGCTTCCACCTTCGTCCTGGTCAAGATCGGGTTGAATGACTTGGGGCCTCTCACCCTTGGAGGGTTGCGCTACTTTACGGCATTTCTGTTGCTGTTGCCGTTCGTCGCCCACGATGCGCGCTCCTACCGATCCTTGCCCCCACGATTGTGGGTCCGTCTGATCGTCCTTGGCCTGGCCGCCTACACCCTGGGCAACGGTGCGCTCTATTGGGCGCTCCAGTTTATCAGCGCGACCACCGGTTCCGTCGCGCTCAGTCTCACGCCGCTGCCCATTTTGTTCATCGGCATCTTCTGGTTAAAGGAAATCCCTACGTGGCAGCAGGTGATAGGGATTGCCGTCGTCGTCGTCGGAAGCGCGCTTTTCTTTTCACCCGGTCAGACGGGTGGCGAGCCTTTGGGGCTGGCAATTGTCACGATTGGAGTACTGGGCATCGCACTCTCCGGCATTCTCGGTCGCGAGATCGCGCGGGATCGTCAAGTGGACACGCTGGGCCTTACCGCGCTGCCGCTTGCGGCGGGCGGCGGGCTGCTTCTCGTCCTGGGGTTGCTAACGGAGAACCCACCCAAGCTGACCACGCAAGCAGGGCTAGTGGTGGCTTGGCTTGCAGTCGTCAACACGATCATCGCGTATCTGCTCTACAACCACGCGCTTCAAGTTTTGACCGCCGTCGAAGTGAATGTGATGATGAACCTGACCCCGCTTGGAACGGCCGCACTAGCGTGGTTTCTCTTGGGCGAGAGGGTTGACCTTATCCAGGTGGTTGGCATGGCTATCGTCATCGCCGGCGTGATGCTCGTGCAGCGTCGCAGCCGGGCACGAGTTGAACGATAAACGCTATTTTCCAGTCGCCGGTATTCCCTGCGGGCCCGGTGTTTCAGTCGTCAATAACCTCGCTTCCTTAAGCCGCAGGCAGAGCAGCGCGCCGAGGATCATCAGCCCGATGAGGATCATTAACGGTAAGGTCATCGAACCCGTGTCCGGCGATTTCAACCCGTCCATTCCCAGGATGAACACAATTCCCGAGATCTGCCCCATCCACAGAAGTAAGCCATTGGACGTGCCCTCCGGCGTCGGATAAGTGATCTCCGCCCCGTACTGAAATCCAATCGGACCTGCACTGAGCAAAAACAGGCCAAGCCCAAAGCCGGAGACGAGCAAGAGCCAGTACGCCGTCGCAAAAGTGAGGCCCACCAGACTGAGCGTCGCGCCCACCACCGCGAGAACCAGAAATGGCGTCCGCCTGCGATAATGGTCGGAGAGCGCGGGGATAACGAGCGCGCCGATAATGCCGCCGACAATCATCAAGCCCCCCGCGTCCCCGGCTTGCGTAATCGAGAATCCTCTGGGCCGGACGATTTCTTCGATCCAAGTCGTCACCGCGTTGAACACGCCCAAACCCACGAAAAAGACGAGCATCAGGAGAACAAAGCTCTTTTGCTGAAACGTCTGCCGGAGGCCATCGAGAACCAGCGACCGGGCTTCCTGATCTGGCGGACAAGGGGGTGTTGGGGGGCGCTCCCTCGCCAGGGCAAAGAAGACGACGGCCGCCACGACCGATACGATCCCGTATACGACCAGTGTGCCGGCGATGCCGGATTGAACCACGAGGTAGGGCGTGAGTGCCAGGCCCGCGAGGATGCCCAGGTACATGGCGAGCGATCCCAGCCCCGCCGCAGTTGCCCGCTCCTGAATCGGAAACCAGCGCGCGGCGATGGTCGTCACAGCGTTCAAGATAAAGGGCTGCCCGATCGCAATCCCAATCTGCGCGATCAGCACCAGATTGTAATCCGGCGCAAACACACCTCGCATCAAGCCAAAGATCCCGGTCAGCGCGGCGCCAATGCCCACCGCAACCCGAATGCCGAAGGTGTCAATTGCCCACGATGCCGGGATCGAAACGAAAATGTACACGATCATAAAAACGAGAGACAGGAGACCGATGCTGAGGTCCGAGACGCCATAAAAAGTCACGGCGGTGCCGGTGATCGAAGCAAACGTAATCCAGAGGAGCTGGTTGACGGCGACGACGAACATAAAGGCCACGAGCATGGCCCATCGGTAGCCATAGATCTTGAAGCCGGTTTGTTCCATCGTAGGTCACCTCCTGGTGCCCTTGGGGGCAGCGCCCTGCCGCCCCTTATACCTCGTAGAGCAAGTCCATGTACATCTTGAGGACTTCGCCTACCATCCCGCGCAACTCGACAGTCGACGCCATTCCGTATACGGGGCCCACCCCCGACGGCGCGTCCGGATGCTCCTTGACGTACGCCACCGCCTCTTTCAAATCGGCGAGGAAGCGCTCCGCTACGCCCGGCTGAGTGTGGCGCAAGGTGACGCACAGGTGGACCGCCGGCGGTGAATGGAGCCCGTTCAATCCCCAGTTCCTGCCAGTCATGTATTCCATGATCTGAAAGATATCGAACTTGTCAGACATGAAGGCGATGACAAACAGCGAGTCGCCGATCAGCTGCAACTCGGGAATCTCGCGGAGCCCCTGCTTGATCTTGGCTGCGGTTTCCAAGATCGCTTGAGCCGCTCTCAGGTATCCGGCTTCTCCCATCGTCACCATCGCGGCCCAGCACACTGCACTCAAAGCGCCGGGGCGACTACCCGCGAGCGTCGGCGAGAAATACAGCCCGCCGGGCCAATCGGTGGCAACGTAATACTGAAAATGGCGCAGGTCGGCGTTCCGGTACAGAACGACCGACGTGCCTTTGGCCGCGTAGCCGTATTTGTGGGTATCGGCGGAGATCGATGTCACCCCGGGCAGGCGAAAATCGAATCGCGGCACCGGATAGCCGAGTTTCTCCGCCCACGGCAGCAGAAAACCGCCCAAACACCCGTCCGTATGAAAGCCGATCCGATGTTCCCGCGCCAATTCGGATAGCTCCTCAATCGGGTCTACAATACCGTGCGGAAACGGGGGCGCCGAGCCCACCAGCACGATCGTGTTGGGCGTGATCGCCGCGCGCGTCGCGGCGACATCGGCGCGAAAATCAGGGCCGACCGGAACGCGGATCATCTTGATGCCAAAATACTGCGCCGCTTTGTCAAAGGCCGCGTGCGCCGTCGTGGGCGCGATCATTTCCGGGGCAGTAATGAGTTTGGTTTCGCGCGCCCAATCGCGATAGGTTTTCATCGCGAGCAGAATACTCTCGGTGCCGCCCGACGTCACAGTGCCGCAGATGCCGCTCTCTTCCTCCGCGCCCAACATGTGCGCCGTCATCGAGACGATCTCGGCCTCGAATTTGGTCGTCCCAGGCCATACGTCGGCATGGAGCGGGTTGCTCTGCGATTGCAGGGCATACACCTGGTTGAGAAAATCAATGTGCGACTGGTCGCCGTGGTAAACTGCGCCGGAAACCTTGCCGTCCTTCCAACGCGCCTCCTCCATCGACTTGATTCTCTCGATCTCGTGCAAGATGTCTTCTCTTCCGTATCCTTCTCGTGGGAGCTTGGAAAACGAGAGAGAGCTC
>JAMDCU010000154.1 GCA_023489485.1 Chloroflexota bacterium | reverse complement strand
TTACGATGCGCACGATCCGATGTACCACGCCTACATTGTCGGGTTTCTCAACACTCTCCGCGTCATCGTGCTCGGCATTTTTCTGACTTCTATCGTCGGTCTGTTCGGTGGGATTGCGCGGCTGTCTTCCAACTGGCTCGTCTCGAAAATCGCGGCGGTGTATGTCGAGATATTTATGGACACACCGCTGCTGATTCAGCTCTATTTCTGGTATCTCGCCGGTGTTCTGCAATTGCCGCGCGTGCGTGAAAGCGTCGCTCTGTTCGGCAGCGTCTTTTTGAACAACCGCGGCTTGGTGGTCCCATGGTATAACCCGAATGCGACTTTTGAGAGCTGGATTGTCGTCGGCGGGGCCGCCGTCATCGTCGGAATCGCGGCTTTTCTTTTGCTTGGCAAGCGGCCTGAGGCCACGCGGCTCCGCGACTGGCGCGGGTTGTGGTCTTTTCTGGCCTTTATGTTGATTGTCGCTGTTGCGGCAGCGGCGCTCAACCCTTTCACCATTACCATCCCTCGCCTGCAGGGCTTTAACTTTCAGGGCGGGGCCACGCTATCCGGCGAATACGTTTCACTCCTGCTGGGGCTCGTCCTCTACACCGGGGCCTTTATCACCGAAATCGTGCGGGCAGGGATTCAGGCAGTGCCAAAGGGTGTGAATGAGGCGTCACGTGCGCTGGGGTTGACTTATGCCCAGACACTACGCCTCGTGACCGTCCCGTTGGCGCTGCGCGTGATTATCCCTCCGCTGACGAACCAGTACTTGAACTTGGCAAAGAACTCGTCGCTCGCCGTTGCCGTGGCTTATCCGGACCTCTATTTTGTGAGCGGCGGCATTTATAACATGACGGGTCAAACGATTCCAGTCATCACTATGATGATGGGAACCTACTTGCTGCTCAGCCTTACCATTTCGGTCATCATGAATACCGTCAACGCGCGGTTCAAGTTAGTGGAACGATAACCTGGAAAACTATGGCTACGGTCACTGATACAATCAAACCTCCTCGGAGCAGCGTCGGTCCGACCGGCTGGTTGCGCAAGAACTTGTTCAGCAGCTGGCTAAACTCTCTGCTGACGATTCTCGCGCTGTGGTTAATCTACAATCTGATGATCGGTCTCTGGGGATTCTTCTCGACGGCCCAGTGGGGCGTGGTCACGGCGAATCTCCGGCTGTTCATGGCGGGGCGCTATCCAATCGAGCAGATATGGCGCGTAGAGGTCTGTGTTAGCATTCTGGTGTTCCTCCTCGGCGCGTCGTGGCGCGCGTGGGGCGGGATCATGGGACAGATGGGGATGGCCGTTGGAGGGCTGCTGGTTTTGTTGGCCCTTTTGCCGTTTGAGACCAATTCACGGTTGTACCTCCTCGGCAATGTGGGTCTTTTGGCAATTGGGTTCGGCGCCGCCTCATTGATACGGACGCGGCGGTTATGGACGGCGCTGTGGCTTCTTTCCCCTTTTGTAATGGCGGCGCTGTTGTACGGTGGCTTTGCCGACCTGCCTGTGGTCGCGACGGACCTGTGGGGGGGACTGCTCCTCACGTTTGTATTTGCGGTTACCGGTATCGCGCTATCATTTCCCCTTGGCGTCCTGCTCGCCGTGGGCCGGCAGAGCAGTTATCCAGTCATCAGGTGGTTTTGTATTCTTTACATAGAACTCGTGCGCGGGGTGCCATTGATCACCGTCCTTTTTGCGGCAACGCTCCTTTTCCCGATCTTTTTACCGGAGGGAGTGACGGTGGAGCGCGTCGTCCGCTCGATTGCGGGTTTTGTGGCATTCACTGCTGCCTATAATGCGGAAATTGTTCGAGGAGGGTTGCAGGCGATCGGGCGCGGACAAAATGAAGCGGCGATGGCGCTAGGCCTGAACCCACTTCAAACCCTCTGGCTGATCATCCTTCCCCAGGCCATTCGCAGCGTCATTCCCGCGATTGTCGGACAGTTTGTATCCCTTTTCAAGGATACCTCTCTCGTGGCGATTGTGGGAGCCCTGGAATTAGCGGGGATTGCGAACAGCGTGATTCAGCAGCAAGCCTTTCTCGGGCGTCAGACCGAAGTCATCGTTTTCATTGCAGCCATTTATTTCGTGGGCTGCTACGCAATGACCTACGCGAGCCGGCGATTGGAGAAGAGATTGGGAGTGGGGGAGCGCTAAGATGGCACAAGGCACGCCTGGCGACGAAATCATCATTTGCCGTGACGTCAATAAATGGTTTGGTTCCTTTCACGTGTTGCGTGGCGTCGATTTGACGGTCAAAAAGGGCGAGGTGCTCGTGATCTTTGGCCCGTCCGGGTCCGGCAAGTCCACCTTCATCCGGACAATCAATCGCCTCGAGGAGCATCAGCGCGGGACGATCATCGTGGATGGCATCGAGCTGTCGAACGATATCCGGAACATTGAAGCCATCCGGTCCGAGGTCGGGATGGTGTTTCAATCGTTTAATCTTTTTCCGCACCTGTCGGTCCTGGACAATGTCTCCTTGGCGCCAATGTGGGTACGCAAATGGCCGCGCGACAAGGCCGAGCAAACCGCGCGCGAGCTACTCAAGCGCGTGGGGATCCCCGAGCAGGCAGACAAGTATCCGGGCCAGCTCTCCGGCGGCCAGCAGCAGCGCGTCGCCATCGCCCGGGCGCTCGCGATGCAGCCCAAGATCATGCTTTTTGACGAACCGACGAGCGCGCTTGACCCCGAGATGATCAAAGAAGTGCTGGACGTGATGACGCAGTTGGCCAAATCGGGAATGACAATGCTTTGCGTGACGCATGAAATGGGTTTCGCCCGCGGCGTTGCGGACCGAATGGTCTTTTTCGACAACGGGCAGATCATCGAGCAAGGCAAGCCCAACCAGATCTTTGATAACCCGCAGCACGACCGCACCAAGCTTTTCCTATCGCAGATATTGCATTAATGCGGGATGGGCTGAGTGGGTATCGGGTGACCTGCATTTGATCGCCAGGTCTGAGAGGTGGAATACGCCGTCGGAGGAGATCTGACGGCGTGTGTGTTTGGGAGAGGAGAGAGTGCCGATGGGACCGCCAAGTCGAATGAGGCGTGGGCTGATCGCGCGGTGGCTGAAGCTGAGGCCGCCCACTTGTGACGTGGTGGTGGAACACGATCTAGTTGTCCCCATGCCGGATGGGAGCGTCCTTTACGCCGACCATTATGAGCCAAAAGGAAGTGGCAAGTTTCCGACTGTTCTCAACCGGGGGCGTACGTGGAAACAGGCTCCTTTCAGCATTGTCTATTTGTTCATCGCACAGCGCTTTGCGGAACGCGGCTATCATGTCGTGCTCAACGACATGCGCAACGCTTCCGGCGATGCGAATGGCGGCTGGTTGATTCACGAGGCGAGCGATGGAAAAGCGGTGCTCGATTGGATTTCAAGGCAGCCCTGGTTCGACGGCAACTTCTGAATGTGGGGGCAGAGCATTCTCGGATATGCGGAATGGGCCGCGGCAGTGGGCGCGCCTTCGTTCCTCAAGGCGCTCGTGCCGGTCACCGCAGCCGCGCAATCGTATACGCTTGTCTACCCAGACGGCGCGTTTGCGCTCGATACCATGCTGCGTCTGTCGTCCATGGTGAGCGCAGCGAGCAAGTCGATGCGCGAATTGATGAGCGGTGGAAAAGAGGCGGCGTATCGATGAAGGTTGCGGAGCAAAGCGTCTACCACGACGGCGCGCATCCCTCGGCGCTGATTCTGCCGATCCTGAGATCGGTTGACACTCGGCTCGACGCATGATAGAGTGAAGGCGTGATAAGAGTGATGGTGATTGCGGCTTATCCGCTTGTGCGAGAAGGGCTCAAGTCGCTCGTTCAGCACAACGCGGACTTGCGCGTGGTAGGCGAAGCCCGGTTTGTCTCAGAAGCGCTCCCGGCGCTTCAGGCCGGACCACCTGACGTTGTGCTGATGGGCCTCGACCAGCTCCGCGAAGCGGATGCCATCTCGGATGAAATCAGGCAAGTCACGCCGCTCGCGCGAGTCTTGGTCGTCGGCGAGACAGGCGACGATCCACGCGTTGTGAATGCACTGGCGGCCGGTGCGGGCGGTTACGTTCTGCGCGATCTTTCAGCCGATGAAATGGGGCACGCGATCAGGGCGGCGCAGGCCGGACTGCTCGTCCTCGGCTCAGCTGCCGCTGAGGTCCTGTTATCGCGCCTGAGGCCGCTGAGCGCATCCGATTCTCTGGAACCGTTGACGGAACGGGAAAACCAAGTACTCGAGCTTTTGGTGCGTGGCCTGGGGAACCGGCAGATCGCAAGTGAGTTGGGGATCACCGAGCACACGGTCAAGTTCCATATCGCGACGATTCTGAGCAAGCTGCGGGCAGCAAATCGGACCGAGGCTGTGAGCATCGCGTTACAGAACGGGCTGGTAACGCTCTAGTTCATTGCTGGTTTTGTCTCCCGCCCCCCTTTGCTCTACCCCCTCCGCCAAGGGAGGAATTCACTCCCCTTGGCGGAGGGGTTTGTTTGTGGTCGGGAGCCGGGACCGGCATTTGGCTAGCCAATTTGCTAGGTGGGGACTCGCCGCATAGGCGATGCGCAATTCGCGATGCCATGCTATTCTTTTCCTTAGAACGGGGAGGTACAAATGACGATTGAATCACTACAGGCGTTTTCCGATCAGGTTGCCGAGGTGGTGCAGTCCGCTGGCAAGTCAGCGGTGCGCGTGGATGCCCGGCAGCGGATCGCAGGGACCGGAATTGTGTGGGGACCGGACGTTATCTTGACCGCAGACCACGTGGTCGAGCGTGAAGAGGAGATCGCGGTTTCTCTGGACGGAAATTCTTTCACGGCAGAATTGGTAGGGCGGGATCCTCCGACGGATGTCGCCGCCCTCCGCATCAAGGGCGGAAATCTCACACCCGCCGCACAGGGCGACCCTCAGGCCCTCAAGGTGGGGCACCTGGTCATTGCGATTGGCCGGCCATGGTCTACCGAAGCGATTGTGAGCGTTGGGTTTGTCAGCGGCAAAGGGTCGAGCTGGGTCGGGCGTCACACACCATTTCGTGAAGGGTTGATCCAGGCGGATGTAACGCTGTACCCAGGTTTTTCGGGTGGCCCGCTCGTCGACGCAAGCGGGCGAATGGTTGGAATGAATAGCTCTGTTCTCGGTCGAGGGATGGCGCTGGCGATACCTACCGACACTGTCTCACGCGTAATGGCAGCATTGCTCAAAGAGGGGCGCGTCCGGCGCGGCCACCTCGGCGTGGGCCTGCAGCTTGTTCCCATTTCCGACAAGATAGCCGCCAAGCTCACAACCACCCAAGAGCGCGGGCTCATGATTCTGACCGTTGAACCGGGGAGCGCTGCGGAGGCGGCCGGGCTGCTTCCCGGCGATATTCTCGTCAGGATCGGCGATCAGGCGCTCGTCGGCCTGGAAGATTTACAGCGCGCCCTAACGGCTGACCGAATCGGGCAGCCGGTGGATGTGACGGTGATTCGTGGCGGAGATGTAAAGCACGTGAGTGTGGTGGTAGGGGCGAAGTAGACAGTCAGGCAGAAAGCAGAAGGCGGAAAGCAATACGCAAAAAGCAGATTGCGGCGGGATCCCGCGATCGGATTCAGGGCCGCTGGTTGGGACGCATCCAAAAGGTGCGTCCCAACTGTTTGATATGAGGAAAGAACGATGTGAGGCTGACCGCATTGACACCCACATGTGTCTTACCTATAATACCCTCGATTTCAGTAGGGAATGGGAACACGGATGGCCGCAGACCGTTCGGGCCCGGCCAATTTACGCAGGCCAGGAAACAGACCCGAAACAGGTCCTCGAGAACGCTACTACTTGACATAGGGGCTTGTTTCTGCAGGCAGAGTATGCTAAAATGGCGGTGAGCGATTCGTACGGAGTTGAGATCATGGAAGAACAGATTCGCGAGTTCCTGGATTATTTACAGAATACCAAGGGTTACGCACGGAACACCGTTGATGCCTACCGCAACGACCTCACCCAATTCCTGAATTTCTCAGTCAACGAGCGTCCCCAGTTAACCAGTTGGGTCCGTGTGGACAGGTCAATGCTGGCCGCCTTTCTTTTGCATCTCAAGGAGCGAGCTTACACGGCGGCGAGCATGGCGCGCAAGGTCGCGGTGATCAAGACGTTCTTCCATTTTCTCATGGAACGTCATTTAATTACCGAAGATCCCACGGTTAAGCTTGAATCTCCCAAGGTCGAGAAGCGCCTTCCACAGATCCTCTCCCCCGATGATGTGGAAAGGCTCCTCGCGGCCTCGGCCAGGCACACCACCCCCAAGGGACTGCGAGACCGCGCCATCCTCGAGCTGCTGTATGCGAGCGGATTGCGTGTCACCGAATTGATTTCCCTCGACCTAGACAAGGTGAATTTGGACACTAAGGCGATCCTTTGCAAGGGCCGAGGGGATCGGATTCGCACCATCCCCATCTCTGAGCGCGCGACAGAAGCGCTGGCGAGCTACCTGGGGAAAGGACGCCCCGTCTTGGCCGGAAACGGGGACGAACGAGCCTTGTTTGTCAATCCGCGAGGCGACCGGTTGACGCGCCAGGGCTTGTGGCTCATCATCAAGGAGTATGTCAAAGAGGCGGAGATCGCGAACGAGGTTACACCGCATACTTTGCGACATTCGTTTGCTGTCCATTCTCTGAGTCGGGGTGAGGATTTGCAGAGTGTCCAAAGGCTTCTGGGCCACTCGAGTATAACGACGACCCAGGTGTATACCCGTTTGGCGGAAGCCAGTCCTTCTCCAGTGACCGAAAGCGACGGCCACGTCGATCCTGACATGTAAATCCTGATCTCCAGGGGGGGTCTGCCATGGGTTATGTCGAGGGGTTGCTCGGCGATAATGAGAAGATCGTCGTCAAGACTCGGCAACATTGGATCGTCCTCGCGTCTTCTTTTTTGCGCAACTTGGTTGTTGCTCTCGTCGTCATTATCTTGACAGCCGTGCTCGTCTTTTCACCCCTGGGAATGATCGGTCTGGTGGCCTTGGTCTTGCTCCTCTTCCCCATTGTCGCTTTCGGCCGCGCGTACGTCGATTGGTACAATGAGGAATACCTGGTCACGAACCGGCGGGTGATCCAAGCCGAAGGATTGGTGAATAAACACGTCATCGATTCTTCCTTGGAAAAGGTCAACGACGTCGTGTTGACGCAGTCGTTCTTTGGTCGATTTTTGGATTATGGGGACATTGAGATTTTGACCGCAAGCGAGATCGGCGTCAACAAGTTGCACAAGATTGCCCGGCCGGTCAAATTCAAGATAGAGATGCTGAACCAGAAGGAGGCGCTCAGCGTAGACGATGATCATGGACCAGCACACGTACGGGGACACGACGACATTCCTTCGATGATTGCAGAGCTTGACGACCTGCGAAAACAGGGTGTGCTCTCTGAGACAGAGTTCCAGCAGAAAAAAGAGCAATTGCTGGGCAAAATGTGACGGCGGACGCGGAGTTGACAGAGGATACTTTTACACGCGCGGATTTCCAGAAATCCGCGCAATTCATTACCGGTCGCACGCGGCATCGTCCCAAGGTGGGTTTGATTTTGGGGTCGGGCCTCGCCGCCGTGGCGGACCGCGTCTCCCAAGCGGACGTGATTCCGTATCATGAGATTCCGAACTTTCCGGTTTCGACGGTGCCAGGACACACGGGAGAACTGGTGATTGGGAATCTGGATGGACAGGCCCTCGTGGTGATGCGTGGACGCTCGCATTACTATGAGGGCTATTCAATACAGCGGGTCACGCTGCCCGTACGGGTCATGCGCGAGCTGGGCGTCGAAACTCTCATTGTGACGAACGCGGCAGGCGGGGTCAATGTGGATTATCAGGCCGGCGATTTGATGCTCATCACCGACCATGTCAACCTGGTGGGCATGGCGGGATTGAATCCCCTCCGCGGGGCAAACGACGAAACGCTCGGACCGCGTTTTCCTGACCTAACCGACGCCTATGATCCTGGCCTGCGCGAAATGGCTCGCGAATCGGCGAGAGAACAGCACCTCTCACTTCGCGAGGGAGTATACATTATGCTTGCGGGGCCCTCGTACGAGTCCGGAGCCGATGTGAGATTTCTGCGGATGATCGGGGCAGATGCCGTTGGAATGTCTACGGTGCCGGAAGTGATCGTCGCTCGACACGGCAACATGCGGGTGCTGGGGCTCTCGTTGATCTCGAACTCGCTCGGCATGGGGCATGAGAAGGTCACGCATGAGCAAGTTCTCGACGCCGGCCGGAGCGCCATCCCCAAAATGGCGCAGGTCATCGACGGCGTCCTGCGGCGTTTGTAGGACCGAGTTCGTTCTTCCGGGGGGACGGCACACCCCAGTTCATGATGAATTTCAAAACAAGACCTCAGTGTGAGTGTCGAAAGCCAATGCCCGGCGTTGGCTCTTTTCTGGATGGGGCTTTCAGGGCGGTAATCGTTTCGCCTGCAAAGGGAAAATCGAAGGGACACAGAGGGACCTTATGAAGTTCTCAAAGATCCTCGTGCCGGTTAAAGGGCACGCGGTCGACGAGCAGGCCATCCGGCTGGCTTGCCAAACGGCCCGACAGGACAAGGCCAAGGTGCTGGCTGTTACCGTCATGGAGCTCCACCGAACACTGCCCCTCGAAAGCGAAAGCCCGACGCAAATAGAGACGGGCGAGGCAGTGCTGGAACACGCGGAACGCGCTGCCCGGAACGTCGGGGTACAGATCGAAACAGAACTATTGCAGGCGCGCGTCGCCGGGCCGATCTTGCTTGAGCTGGCGAACGATAGAGGCATCGATCTTATCATCCTGGGGATTCCGTATCGGCCGCCGTTGGACGAGATCGCTCTCGGCACGACCCCGCGCCACATTTTTCGGAACGCGCGCTGCCAGGTGTGGCTGTGCCGGCAAGAGGCCGTTCCGGAACCCAATTTGCCCAAGAAGTGAGAGGTAAGCGCGGTCTTCGTCATTGACACACAGGTTTGATTGAAGTAGAATTGTGACTGGATTTTTTGGCTCTCAGCGATTGTGCCGCGCGGCGAATTGCGCGGTGTGTTCGTGCGGGATTATCCGAACCGAAAGCGATATGCGGGGCGGCTCATCCATCGGCGAGTAGAATAGGGTGAGCCGTTCATCTTTGCCTTCTGTTTTCGAATGAAGGAGGCTCGGCATTCCGATGAGTAATGCAGTTACCGGGTCCTTTACGGCGGTTGGCGAAGCCCAAGAGCCACATGCGGTCGGCTTGCGCCGCGCAGTTGGCATCTGGGGCTCGTTCAGTTGGGGCTATGCGGACGTCGGCGCAGACGTTTACGTCGCACTGGGTCTGGTCGTCGCGGCGGCCCAGGGCCTTGCGCCGATGGCCTTTGCCTTGACCGGCATGATCTACATGTTCATCGGCTTGGCCTACACCGAGCTGGCGGCGGCTTATCCCGTTGCGGGCGGAGGCCACTATTACACGCTCCGAGGGCTGGGCGATCTTCTCGGTTTCACCGCCGGTTGGGCGCTCCTCCTCGATTTTACGATTGACGTCTCGCTCTTCGCGTTGGCTTCGGCAGGCTACATCAACTTTTTCTTTCCATTTCTGAATGGGCGGGTTACGCTCCCGATTTTCGGCCCGATCCAGTTGTGGTTGATGATCGAAGCCATTGTGCTCGTGGTTTTTCTCATCGTGCTGAACCTGAGGGGAATTCGGGAGTCATCGACGCTCAATTCGCTAACGAGCGCGGTCGATATGTTCAACGAGTCCGTCATCATCGTCGTTGGGTTTCTGTTTGCTTTTAGCCCGAATCTTCTCTTCGCCCAATTCCAGACGCAGGCTCCGGATACCTATCACTTTTTCTATGGCGCCTCCATAGCGATCATCTCCTTCGTGGGGTTGGAATCCATTTCTCAAGCGGCCGAGGAGACGTTGCGGCCGGCGAGTATTGTGCCGCGCACATCACTGGCCCTGATATTCACCGTGTTGATCTATGCGCTCAGCTTCTCAACTTTGGGACTGGGCATGGTGCTCGATCCGTCCAAACCGTCCTGGCAGGTGATTTCCGAGAACGTCGGCGATCCTGTCGCAGTGCTCGCGCATCATATTCCGTTCCTGGGATTCATCGCCGGACCTTTTACCGCGCTGCTCGCGGCGACGTTGGTCTATGCGTCTGCGAACACAGGGGTCATGGGCTATTCGCGCATTACATGGTCGATGAGCAAGTTCCGACTTTTACCAGGGTGGTTCAAGGAAGTCCATGCAGAATACAGGACCCCGTATCGTACGATCCTGGTCTTTTCCGGCGTAGCGCTGTTGCAGATCATTCTCGCATCCTTGAGCGGCCAGGCATACGATACGCTGGGTAATATGTATGCGTTTGGGGCGGTCACTGGGTATATCCTGGTGCTCATTTCATTGATCCGGCTAAGGATGACGGATCCTTACACGCCGCGACCCTATAAGGTGCCCGGCAATTTCCACATCATGCACAAAGGGGAGAGAGTCGAAATCCCCATCATGGCCTTTGTAGGTTTGGCGGGGAATGTCTTTATTTGGGTCCTGGTCGTTCTAACTCATTCCATTGGCCGGATCGCAGGACCACTGTGGCTGCTGATCGGCTGGGGGATCTTTTTCTATTTCCGCCGCCGAGAAAACCTTCCGCTCCTTCACAGCATTCCCCGGCATTGGGAATCTGAGCAGATGCATGTTCTGAACGAAGCGCAGGAATATGAATATCTGGCGCAGTATCGAGAAGCCTTGAAGCGACGCGACCAGCGGCTGGGCGTCGCGCGGGATGGAGCGGACGCATCCGAAGGCCAACAGAAAGAGCAAACAAGCGCAAGTGACGAGACAAAAGGGATCAAGCATTAAGAGAAAAGAAGCGGGGACTGTGCCGGCGAGCAAGCTGGTGCGGACGGCTGCGTACTACAAGCTGTTCACGACGACGATGTTCGTCGTCCTGGGACTGATCATCGTGGCCCGTTCACTTGCCGAGGGAGGCGCACTCGGTCCGACGCTGATTGGAGTGTGTCTCATTGGCCTGGGGCTCGCGCGCTGGGTAGCGATCTATCGCGCGCGCCATTCTTGAGGAAGATATGCCTGACGTGCATGTGACTCTAGTAGGAGCGATCATTTCCGTGGCGTTTGTGGCTGCGGTCGGGTCAATCCTGCATTGGATGTTGAATCCGCCCGGGGCGGTCAAGATGACATTGGCGTCGGCGCACGAGAAATGGGTGGGAACGGGAGCGATTATTGTGCCGGTGACCGGCTCGACGGTGTCGAGCCGAGTGCTCGAGCTTGCTGCCGATATCGCACAGCGGGAACAGCGGCATTTGATGCTGCTTTACGTGATGGAGATTCCAATGGCTTTGCCGCCGACGGCTGATCTGCCAAAGTTGCGCGAGCAGGGGGAGGACACATTGATCCGCCTGCAGGGGGAGGCGCAAAAGCTGGGGGTACAGGTGGAGGGGCATCTGCTCAAGGCGCGCTTGGCCGGGTCGGCGATTGTTCACGCCGCAATAGACGCCCAGGCTCGGATGATTGTGATACCCGCCCACGAGCAGGCTCGACCGGAAGTCATCTTCGGCCGGACGGTGGAGCATATTTTCCAAAATGCCCCTTGTGATGTCATGATTTACCGGCCGGTCAGCAGGGTCCCAGCGTCTCCAAGTCCGAGCCAATGAAGGAGGCGGGCCTTTTGTCCTATCCTTAAAACTTTATGCAACCTCTTTACGTCAAAGAAATCTCATGATATACTGTCACAGGAGGCTGTGAATGAAAGTGGTCATCCTTGGTTGCGGCCGCTTGGGCGCTTACTTGGCGCGGCGAATGGATCAAGAGGGACATCAAGTCACGGTAGTCGATCGGAACGCGGAAGCCTTCGCCAGGTTGGGCAGCGATTTCCACGGAGCGATGGTTCTGGGGACCGGAATCGATCAAGATATCATGCGCCGCGCGGGAATTGAGGAAGCGGACGCATTCATTGCGGTGACGAATGGGGACAATACCAACGCCATGGCATCCGAAATTGCAAAGCTGGTTTTCAAGGTCCCCCGTGTGGTGGCAAGGCTGTACGACCCTGTGCGGGAGGATACTTATCACACGCTTGGCCTCATGGAGACGGTTTGCCCGACCATAATCGGCGCTGACAGAATCCTCGAGATGGTCGCCGACAATCACGAGGCGAGCAAGGCGAAATAACCATCGGAGTTACTTGCGAAGGGCCCGGCCCTTCGCAAAGTTTGCTCACAGATTCTATAGCAATCGCGAGGGGATGCATGTATATCATTGTGGCAGGCGGCGGCAAGGTCGGGTATTACTTGGCCAAATCACTTTTGAATCAAGGGCACGAAGTCCTTGTCATCGAGAGGGACAAACACAAGTGCGATGTTCTTTCCGCGGACTTGGGCAGCATTTGCCAGCGGGGCGATGCGACCGATTCCATCATGATGGAAGAAGCTGGCATGGAGCGGGCCGATATCGTCATCGCGGTCACGGGCGATGACGAGGACAATTTGATGATTTGCCAGATGGCAAAGAAAAAGTTCAAGGTCAACCGGACGATTGCGCGTATCAACAATCCGAAGAATGAAAAGATATTCAAGTTGCTTGGAATCGACCAAACGGTTTCAGTGACTGATTTGATATTGGCGCAGATCGAGCGTGAAATACCTGCTCAATCATTGGTGCATCTACTCACCCTACGCGAGGCCGGAGCGACTTTTGTCGAGGCCAAGGTGCCTGAGAATTCGCCTGCCATCGGGAAACCGCTCCAGGCCTTGAATATTCCAGCGGATTGCGTGATTCCGCTAATCATCCGGAATGGTAAAGGGGTTGTCCCTCACGGCGAAACAGCCCTCGCCGCTGGGGACGAAGTGGTTGCAGTAACGACTTTGGAACACGAGAATGTGCTCGAGCGCGTTTTTGGCGGGGTCCCGGTACAAAGGGCGACGAGCTAAAACGCAGATCAACGCAGCCTATACGTGAAAGGGGAGTGATCAGACACGGTCGCAATTCGCATGTGGATAGGCGAAGCGAAGAGTAGATCGTCGAAAATGCCTTTTACAGCCACCTGATGCAGGATGTGTCAAAAGTACGGTATTCAAGGACGGGCGCGGGAAATGCGCTGCTCAAAAAAACTAACGAGGTCACTATAACAAAATGGAAGCACTTACAACTGAATACAGCGAAAAGGAGCCCCCGGGGAAGCCTCCGTCACGTAGCTCGCTGTGGCGGGACGTTACAGCGGAGCAATGGAGTGACTGGAAGTGGCAGATGGGGCACCGCATCACCACGTTGGAACAACTCCGGCAGCTCATTCGTCTCACTCCAGATGAAGAGCAGGCTGTGCGCCTCAAGCCGGAACTCAAAATGGCGATTACGCCTCATTTTGCCTCATTGATGGATCCCGATGATCCGAATTGCCCGATCCGGAAACAAGTGGTTCCGACCATGGCGGAATTCACGTTGGATGATCCCGACCTGGAAGACCCACTCGGAGAAGACGCCCACATGCCGGTACCGGGCCTGGTCCATCGCTATCCGGATCGCGTTCTCGTAGATATCACCGATCAGTGCGTCGCCTATTGTCGACATTGCACGCGGCGCCGCATGGTCGGCACGGGCATGATGCCTGTCACTCGAGTTCGCGTGGAAGCCATGGCACAGTATTTGGAAGCGCATCCCGAGGTGCGCGACGTCCTCATCTCAGGCGGGGATGGGCTCTTTCTGTCCGACGAGATGTTGGACTATGTGCTTAACCGCTTTCGTTCGGTCAAGTCCGTGGAGATCATCCGCTTTGGAACGCGCATCCCGATCTTTTTGCCGCAGCGCATTACTGATCGGATGCTTGCGACCATTCGCAAGTACCATCCCGTCTGGATGAATATCCACATCAACCATCCAAAGGAGCTATCGCCCGAGGTAAGGGAAGCATGTGCGAAACTGGCGGATGCCGGCATTCCCCTCGGGGCGCAGACGGTTCTGATGGCCGGGATCAACGATTGCCCGAACACGATGAAGGTATTGGTTCACGAGCTGGTCAAGATGCGAGTTCGGCCCTACTATCTGTATCAGTGCGACCTCTCGCAAGGAATTGGCCACTTTCGGACGCCTGTGAGCGTCGGACTGTCCATCATCGAGGCTTTGCGCGGCCATACGACCGGCTTCGCGGTGCCGACTTTCTGTGTCGATGCACCGGGCGGTGGCGGCAAGGTGCCAATTATGCCCAACTATGTGATTTCGATGAATGACCGCAAGGTCATCATGCGGAATTTCGAGGGCGTGATCACGACGTACAGCGAACCGTCCCACTATGAGCACCATCAAGAGGACCACTGCGAGTTTTGCCGCCACGCAGCTCCGAAAGAAGGGGTAGCGAAACTCTTGGCCGGAGAAGCAGTCGTTCTCGAGCCCGATGGCCTGCGCCGCAAGCAGAGGCGGACGAAGAAACTGGACGCAGAACGAAGGACGCGCCGCAGGACGCAGATCCCGCTGCCTATCAAGTTGGTAGAGACGAGCGACCTGCTCATGCCACTGCCGCCCGCAGTCACCAATCCGCGCGGATCGGCGACAAAAGCGCGCACCAACGGAAAGACGCGGCCGGAGGGCTAAATCAATGGGCAAGCTCACCGTCGCGCTTCTCTATAACTTGAAGCAAAATGCCCCTCACGAAGGCGGGGTTGAAGAGCCGTGGGATGTTTGGAACGAACTGGATAGCGAAAGAACTGTCACCGGGATTGAAGGCGCGCTGCGAGCGGGCGGCTATGACGTAATCCCCCTGGAAGGGGATGTGAACCTTCTAGAGCGCCTGCAGAAAACTCACGTGGACATCGCCTTCAATACCTGTGAAGGCCACCGGGGCGGATCGCGCGAAGCGCAGGTACCGGCTATTCTCGATATGTTGGGGGTCCCGTACACAGGCTCTGGCGTGATGACTCTTGCTCTTGCTCTCGACAAACCCATGTCGAAGCGAGTGTTGGCCTTTTACGGCCTGCCGACGCCGGCATTTCAGACCTTGATCAGGGGAGACGAGTCGCTTGATCCCCGGCTCAAGTTCCCGCTCTTTGTTAAACCTAGCCGTGAAGGGTCGGGGATCGGGATCACGGCAAAGTCGGTCTGCCGAAATGACAGTGACCTGCGGGAGCAGGTCCGCTCGATCATCCGTGACTACCGCCAACCCGCGATTGTCGAAGAGTACGTCGAAGGGCGAGAGTTGACGATTGGACTACTTGGGAATATACTTTGGAGCACCAATGGGGGTCAACCGGGACGGCTTGCAGCAACCCATGTGGTGTCGTCTCTGACAGCGGGAGGCACATCGCCCGGTACAAACGGCAACGGTCACGGGAGGCGGAACAGGCTTCCCACCGTGGCACCGGCGACGCTGCGGGTCTTTCCCCCGCTGGAAGTAGACCTTTCGCCTTGCCCTGAGGACCAAGCAGGCCTCTACACTTCCGTGATCAAGGGCAAGATGTATGAAGTGCCCAAGTATCTCTGCCCAGCACCAACCACCAAGGCGATGCGGGCCAAGCTGGAGCGACTGGCCGTGGGTGCTTTTGCTGCTCTCGAATGTTGTGATTTCGCCCGGGTGGACGTTCGGATACGGGCAGAGACGGGCGAGCCAACCATCCTCGAAGTGAATCCTCTCGCAGGGTTGCAGGAGGGCATCAGCGACATTGTCATGGAGGCAGGGGCGGATGGCCTGGACTATCCGGGCCTCATCAATGGAATCCTTGAAGCCGCGCTTGCGCGCTATGGCATGACCTAACAACCGGATAGGGGAACGGAGCGGGGCGCAGCCCCGCTCCAGGCTTTTGGCATGGATAAATTGGACATAGAAGCAGTAAGAAGGAAACTGGTCGAAGAGCGCGAAGTGCTCCTCGGCCGTTCCATCCCGCCTGTGGAAGCTGCGCGTGGCGATGAGGCTGATTTGGCAGCCACGGCTCAGGCCAAGGAGCAGTCGCTCTGGCTCGCGAACGATCAGAAACAGCGCTTGGCGCAAATTGACCAAGCTCTGGCGCGTATTGCTGCGGGCAGATATGGCACCTGCGACGTCTGCGGCAAGCCGATTGCGCCGGAGCGGATGGAGGCAGTCCCGCACGCAACCATGTGTATCGAGTGCCAGGCAAAATCGGAAAGAAAACGTAAATAGGTCAATCTTTCTTTGACTGCCTTTGTTGACTTTGTCCGAGCGTATGCCGTCTGGTTGTACCTAGTCTGTGTGGTTGGCATCCTCTTGGGCATCAAGATGCTGGCGGACGCTCGTCACATGGCACGTACGACGCTCTTCTCGCTGGAACAGGAACGGGCGGGCGAGCAGCTTTATCGTGCCATCACCGTCATCGTTCTCTTCGTCGCAGCCATGGGGGCTCTCACCACTGTCAATGCGATCATAGCGCCTTTTGTGCATCCTGCCGAATCTCCCATCCTGCGCGGGCCGACGCAGACGCTTGTCGTGGCACTCTTTCCCTCAAACACACCTCTGCCCACGGCCACCATCGTTACCTCGACTCCGACTACTGCCCATCAGCCCTCTCCCACTCTACCTCCTCCGACCGCGCCGCCAGTGTCTGTTTCTGCAACTCCGGTCCGAGCGACGGCAATCGCAAATCGTTCTCCGGCATCCGAGACCGAGACACCGTCTGCCTACCAGTTGCCAGCTCCAGTCCTCGACTCAAAGGGGGCCGTGTCGAACAACGGGGTCTATCTGGGCGAGGGGCGGGCGAACGTGGATATCAAGTTCCAGTGGACTTGGAACTGTGACCAATGCACCCTGGGGCCGGACGATCGCTTCGTCGTAGTCATTAGTTATACAGACCGGTCGGGCCGCCCCGTGACGATCGGGGGAGGAAGCAAGAGCAACTTTCTGGCGATGGCAGACATCATCAGGGGATCCGGGCTCGATGTCTACCAGCAAGCTAAAGAGGACACGTACTATTGGTACGTACAGGTCAAGCGTGGGGATGCCCCATTGACTCCCGCGAGCGATACATGGAAGTTCATATGGCACTGAATCATGGAGTCAAAAACCTTGAACCTGTGGCCTCGAACCTCCAACTTTGTAACGACCTTGCGAAGCTTCGCAAGGTCGCTTCTATTTCACGGCTCCTGCAAGTCCTCACTATCCTCAGCCCGGAAGCGGAGAGGGGTCGGGTGTCAGCCAACTTGGCAATAGCCATGTTTCCAAGTGCTACCTGCTGCCCGAGTCGAACTGGTGTATAATAGTATGTAGAGGCCGCATCCTTTTTTCTGATAGGTAGACGAATAACCTATGGCTGAACACATTCTTGTTATTGAAGATGAACAGAAAATTGCAGATTTCTTGCGCCGCGGGCTGACCTACGAGGGTTTTCAGGTGAGTGTAGCTCTTGACGGCGAGGCCGGGTTGAAGGCGGCGCGCGACAATCCACCCGATCTGGTCGTCCTCGATGTGATGCTCCCCGGTCTGGACGGCATGGAGGTCTGCCGTAGGTTACGCGCGGGAGGCTCCGTACCGATCTTGATGCTGACGGCCAAAGACTCGGTCGCCGATCGTGTCAAAGGGCTGGACAGCGGCGCCGACGATTACGTGGTCAAGCCGTTTGCCTTTGAGGAACTGATCGCGCGCGTGCGGGCCTTGCTGCGGCGGAGCCGGCCGAGTGAGGAGATGACTCTCCACTTTGCCGATCTGACCCTCAACGTAGCGACGCGTGAGGTTACCCGTGGGGGTCGCCGAATCGAACTGACCACAAAGGAATTTGATTTGCTGCATTTCTTCATGCGCCACCCTCGCCAGGTGCTCCCCCGCGAGATGCTTTACGATCGCATTTGGGGCTATGATTTCGGCGGGGAGTCGAATATCCTCGAAGTGTATATCCGGTACCTCCGGTCGAAGCTGGAGGCTGCGAACGAGCCCCGGCTGATTCAAACTGTTCGGGGTGTGGGATATTCGCTGAGGGAGGAGTAAGGCCAGACGACGGATTTCAGACGACAGGTGCCAGATCCGAGAGGCAGGCTGCTAGCTTCGGCCCATCCGCAATCTACACTCTTCTTGGTAGTGTGTTGTCTGAT
The DNA here is from genome assembly GCA_023489485.1 of Chloroflexota bacterium. Lineage (GTDB taxonomy): Bacteria > Chloroflexota > Anaerolineae > UBA4142 > UBA4142 > JAMDCU01. The sequence continues at coordinate 14,156 of JAMDCU010000154.1, read as the reverse complement.
GTCCGTCGTCTGATGTCTGCTGTTTTTCCGCCTATGTCAATACGTTTACGCCTGACACTTTCATATGTCTTGTTGCTCGCCACGATCCTCATGGCTTTTGGCGGCGGGCTGTACGCGATCCTGTCTTACAATCTCTTGACCGAGGTCGACCAGACCCTAGAGACACGAGCACAAGAAGTCCAGAATGGCGCGACGGCTGCGCTCGAGGTGCAGTCGGATCCCTCTATCGCGCTTTTCCGCGGTGGGTTCACATTGCCCTCGGCGAATACTTTTGCCACGCCGAACGTCTATGTTCAGGTGATTGTGCTCGCTACGGGTCAGACAAGTCGCTCTCAGAACTTGGGAGATCAGACGCTGACCGTCTCTCCAACAATTCTTGGACGGGTCACCGCAGGGGTCCCTGTCCTTACGACGATCACGGTCCAAAGCGTGCCGATTCGCCTCTATGCCAGACCGCTCGTGTGGCGAGATGGGACTCTCGGCGTGATCGAGGTTGCTCAGCCGCTCATGGGAGTATATGACACCCTGAGGCAACTCGCGACGTTGATGGCCATCGGCATCGTGGCATCACTCGTCGTCGCTTCAGCGCTGGGCGCATTTCTGGCCCGCGGTGCTCTGGCTCCTATTGGCCGAATCACGACGACAGCGCAGAGCATCAGTCGTGCGGGCGACCTAACCCGCAGACTGGAGCAAGGCAAGACTCAGGATGAAGTAGGGAAGTTGACCGCGACCTTTAACGAGATGCTCGGCCGGATCGAAGAATTGTTTCGTGTGCAGCAGGAATTTGTGGCGGATGTCTCTCACGAACTGCGGTCGCCGTTGACTGCGATTCAGGGTAACCTGGATTTGCTCCGCAGAGGGGCCGAGCAAAATCCGGAGGAACGGCAGGTGGCGCTCACGGCCATTCGATCCGAGTCAGAGCGGATGCAAAGACTCGTGGACGATCTGCTTTTTCTCGCTCGTGCTGACGCGGGTGTACAGATTCAGAAACGGCCAGTGGAATTGGACACGGTGTTGCTTGACGTCTACCGCCACGCCCGTCTTGTCTCATCCGGTGTCAAGGTGTCTCTGGGAGCGGAGGATCAGGCTCAAGTCATGGGTGATCCTGACCGGCTCAAGCAATTATTCTTGAATTTGGTGGACAATGCAATCAAATACACTCCTGGTGGCGGAGAGGTGACGCTCTCGCTCGAGCGAGACACCCAATGGGTTAAGGTATCAGTAGCCGATACCGGAGTGGGGATTCCGTCACAGGACTTGCCCCGAATCTTTGATCGTTTCTACAGGGTGGACAAGGCACGGTCGCGCGAAAAAGGGGGTACGGGTCTCGGGTTGGCGATTGTCAAGTGGATTGTGGATGCCCACGCCGGCAAAATCGAGGTTCAGAGTGAGTCTGGCAAGGGGACCAAGTTCACGGTGTGGCTCCCGTTGATGACTGGAAAAGGAATCGGAGTTAGTTAGGCGAGAGCGCTTGTTTTGGGGCCGCCGCAACGGCGCCACCGCCGAGATCATATCGGAAAAGCATGAGCCCGGGCTAGGCTTGTTTGTAGCGAGTATAAATCTGTGGCACATTCACTGCGATTTTGTGGAGCGGATAGACATCGTAGAGCCGGTTCTGTGAGATATCTCTGCCCGTAATCTGCGCGTCCCTTGGGTGTTTCTCTCCGCGTGAATGCCCCGGCAACATCGTTAGGCAGAAAGCTTGTTTCTGCATTTCCTCCGAATCATTCACCTCGTCCCAGAAGCGAAAGTAGGTCCGCTTTGCTGCAGCCCTGCGAAAACTGGCCGGCCGATTGTCTTTATGAAAGACGAGCGTTATAATGGTCAGGTTCCACAAAGGAGTCTGAATGCGCGAGCGAACATCCGCTCTCATCGATATGTTTGCTTCCAGCAGCTCACCTCAGGATTTTGCGCTTTCTCCTGATGGCCAAAGCATTGCTTTTACTCTTTGGGTGAATGGATACTCACAAGTGTTCACGATGCCCACGGCTCATGCTGCCTGGCCGCAGAGGATCACTGGCAGGCTCGAAAACTGCACGAGCCCCCATTGGTCACCCGACGGCCGCCAGCTCGTTTTCGTCAGCGGCACGGCGCTCTGGACGGCGAATGCCGATGGCTCAAACGCGCACCTTTTGACCGATCACCCCTCTGGCAATAGTGAGCCCCGATGGTCTCCTGATGGCTCCCAGATTGCCTTTTACTCGAGGCGACGTGGCTGGGAGCACTTGTGGATGATTTCTGTCAACGGAGGCAAGCCCGTACAGCTTCTGAGGGGCGAGTATGATGGGGATGACCTATCCTGGTCGCCTGAGGCGAACCGTCTGGCCTTTTGTTCAGTCCGGGAAGACGATCTCATGACCCGTGGGGTCTATTTGATTCCGACGTCCGGCGGCGAGGAAAAGCTGATTAGCCCGCGCGGTTGTTGGAGTGGTGCGCCCCATTTCTCTCCTGATGGACGGACTTTGGCCTACCTCTCGGACCGGGATGGGTGGTTTCACGTTTATGTCTATGATTGCGTGACGGAGAGGACGCGCCAGCTTACATGCGGTGAATTTGAAGACGGCGGCCCCTATTTCTACAGCATGGACACCCACGGCGGCCCCTTTTTTTCGCCCGATGGGTCACGGCTTGCATTTCTGAGACATCGTGATGGCAACTTTGATGTCTGGATAGCGAATGTGGAGGATGAATCAGCGCAGAGGGTGTCTGAGGCGCACGGCCATCATCGCCTTCTGGGTTGGCTGCCAGACGGAGAGCATTTGGCCGTGTCGCACGACAATTCTGTGCGGCCCGCGCAGCTTCAGATCGTGTCACTCGACGGTAGAGTGCAGGCGCTCACCGACGAGGGCACGGGGCTACTCAAGGATTCCGATGCAATCTTTCCGGAATGGGTCACCTACCCTGCCCGAGACGGCCTGACCATCCACGCGGGGCTCTTTCGGCCGCGGCATGCTAACGCCGGCTCTTCCGGGCAGGGGCCAGCCCCCGCCGTGGTTTTCTTGCATGGTGGACCGAATTTCCAATTTGCCGATTTCTATTATCCCTTGCCCCAGTTGCTGGCCCAGGACGGGTTCGTGGTCTTGGCGCCGAACTTTCGGGGAAGTACAGGCTACGGTACGGCTTTCAGACACGCGAATTTTGGGGAATGGGGGCATGCCGACGCTCTTGACGTCGTCGACGGTGCGCTGTGGCTGAGGAATCAGCCATTCGTGGACGCTGAACGTATTGCGGTCATTGGGCCGAGTTACGGGGGCTATCTCACTCTGGCCGTCGTGACGCTTGCCCCTGAACTCTTTTGCGCCGGCGTAGACTTGTATGGCGATTCTGAAATTAAGGAATCATACAGGCATGGGGACCGCTACGGACGAATGGATTTACTCCGACAAATGGGTAGACCGGAGGAGAACAGAGAGGCTTATCGGCGAGGCTCGCCCTTTTACTTTGCCGAGAGAATTCAAGCGCCACTTCTCATTCTGCATGGCCGCGACGATCGGCTAGTGGTGCCGCTTATGAGCGAAAAGATGATCGAGGCGCTGAGAATAGAGAACAAGTACTACGAGTCGCATTTCTACAAAGGGGAAGAGCACGGTTTTTCAAAGCCAGAGAACAAGAAGGATGCCTGGGAACGGGTTTTAAAGTTCCTGAACCAGCATTGCCGGGGGGAAGATTGAGGATTTCCAGAGCTTTTATTTCCATTGAACTCGAATGACACGGCGTTCGCTCTTAAAGTCGGTATAGGCAATCCGCCTGTTCATGACCCCATACTCAAAAATGCGTCTCAGCAGCTGGACATCCGCAGCACAGTATTCCTCTAGCCGCTCCTGAAACCAGACGCCGAGCGCGTTGACCCGCTCGGCGCCTACCTTATCCCCTACGTCCATCAAGGCAAAAGACCAGCGATCGCGCAGGGCAACGGCCACATGGTTCCACACCACGGCTTGAGGTCCGCTCGCGTTCTTGCCTTTGCCGAGAGAAGCCTCAGCTAGGGAAGCTAGGCTGACTCGAAAGCCAAGGCGGCTCTCTAAATCGATTTGGAGGTCAAAGCTCTTTGCATCGAGGAGCTTTTTCAATTCCTCAGGGGAGTCGGGAAGAGGCTTGCGCACGACGTGTTTGCCCGTGACGGGGTCGTAGGACTCGTAGGTGGGGCGCTCGGGAGACCACGCCAGCACGGTGTTGTCAAAGTGTGTGGTGTAGAATCCGATGATGCGATCGTGAGCCAGAAGGTGCTCTGCGAGCGGGCCGGTGTTGTGAAAGACTTGATTACCATGACACTCGCACCAGGAGACACCCACAGAAAGATGAAGCGATCGGATGGCCGCATCTTCATCGGGATCGTGCTGGTCAAGCAGTTCTTTGGTTTCGATGTCATAGAAGATGTCAGGCATCGAGAGACATTGTACTCATGTAGCAGGCGAGTGTCAACGGAGTCGGAGGAACAGAAAAAACGAGGGCGGCCGGCCGGCCGCCCTCGTTTTTTGTTATTCCAAATAGTCGCGGAGCTTGCGTGATCTGGAGGGGTGCCGCAACTTGCGCAAGGCCTTGGCTTCAATCTGGCGAATGCGTTCGCGTGTCACACCAAATTTCTTGCCAACTTCTTCAAGCGTATGACTCTTACCGTCCTTCAAGCCGAAGCGCAGCTGCAAAACGCGCCCTTCGCGCGGGCTGAGGGACGTGAGTACATCTTCCATTTGTTCACGAAGGAGTTGATGAGAAGCGGCGTCCGTGGGCCCCAACGTCATTTCGTCCGGGATAAAGTCGCCCAGATGCGAGTCCTGCTCCTCGCCGACGGGCATTTCGAGAGAAAGGGGGCGCTGAGAGATCTTGATGATGCGCTCGACTTTGCGCGGAGTCGTGTTCAGTTCCTTGGCGATCTCGTCACTCGTCGGCTCTCGCCCCAGTTCCTGAACCAACTGGCGTGAGACGCGGGTAAGCTTGTTGATTCGTTCACACATGTGAACCGGGACACGAATGGTGCGTCCTTGGTCGGCGATGGCCCGCGTAATAGCCTGACGAATCCACCAAGTGGCATACGTACTGAACTTGTACCCGCGGTGATAGTCGAACTTTTCAACCGCTCGGATAAGACCAATATTTCCTTCCTGGATCAAGTCCAGGAACGAGACGCCGCGCCCGATATACTTTTTGGCGATAGAGACGACGAGCCGAAAGTTGGCCTTGATGAGCTTTTGACGTGCCCCCTCGCCTTCTCGAATCCTGTCTTCGAGACGGAGTCGCTCCGCCGAAGAAACGTGGTTCTTGTTCAAACGGTAACGAGAACGCTTGCCCGTTTCCATTTCCCGGGCGTACTCAACCTCCTGTTCGGCTGTGAGGAGGGGGATGCGGGAGATTTCTTTGAGGTAGAGGCTGACTGTATCGTCAATCCCAATGGCGCTAAGGTCAAAGTCTTCCTTGTTGGCGACAGGGGTTGCCTCCGCTTCCTCGGCTTCTTCAGGCGCGGGGGTTTTATCTGCCTCAACTACAGGGATACCTTCGTCGAAGAGCACAATATAAAGTTCTTCGAGTTGCTCCAAGTTGGACTCGGCTTCGGGAAAGGCAGAAAGAACGTCATCCTGCGTAAGAAAGCCTTGTTCTTTGCCCTTTTTGATCAATTCTTCGGCCAGGGTTGGTTCTTCTTCGGGCTGAGCTATTGGGGTAGAGGGCTGAGCCGAGCGGAGGGCGCGCGGCTTGTTCTCTCGGCCATCATCAAGATCCAGCACGTCTTCCCGCTTGGTCCCCTTGGGTTTGCTCGACCGTTTCGCAGTTTTCTTTACCTTTTCCACCGAGACAACTCCACAGTATTGTAACCGAACCCGTATGCGCTAACGCGTGAAACAATAAAATGAGACAGGACTTCCCCGTCTCGATGCCCATTATATGACAATAAAATGCCCAAGTCAATAGTTTTTACGGGCTTTTTACAATAGATGAAGATATTTTAATCACAGCGAAGTCGAACAATCTCTTTATGACAAGCTGGCGGGCTCAACAATCGGCTAGGACTGTCGGCATTTCCTCCGTTATGTAGGCGCGTGCCATTCTGGGCGTGTTGAACGAGAAACCGACATGTCCGAGCGGATTGGCGACGATGATCCCGCCAGTGCCTCCCACCCGCCGGGCGAGATACTCGATCGAGTCCCGCGCGGCCTGGCTTGGCTTGGCCCCGCGCGCAAGCGCGTCTACTGCAGACTTGGACAGAACCACGCGCGTGATCGCTTCGCCCCAACCCGTGGTAGAGGCTCCTCCGCTTTGATTATCGGCATAGGTGGCGCATCCGATGAGAGGTGAGTCCCCGACGCGTCCAGGGTATTTGAACCGAGTTCCTCCCGTGGACGTGCCCGCAGCGACGTTGCCATGTCGGTCGACGGCAACACAGCCGACCGTGCCTTGAGGAGAAACGTACGCAGGCTCTGGGTGGCCAGGCGGGTTTGCCTTGTACTCTTTCCAGTTGAGAATTTGCTCGCGGGTGCGCAGCAGCCGGTTCGCCACCAGAGGCATGCCGCATTCCTGTGCGAAGCGTTCTGCGCCGCGCCCAATGAGAAAAGTAAAGTCACTTGCGAGAACTTGCCGCGCCAAGAGAATTGGATTTTTGATGTGCTGCACGCCTGCGACTGCACCGGCGTCGAGCGTTCGGCCATCCATAATGCTTGCATCCATCTCTACTTGCCCATCCCGATTAAGAAAAGAACCGGTGCCCGCATCGAAAGCGGGGTCATCCTCCAAGACGAGAATCGCCGCCTGGACAGCGTCGAGGGCGGCGCCTCCCTCTGTGAGAATCTGCCAGGCCGCTTGAGCAGCGCTTTCCACGCCGCGTCGGTGAGGCTCGACTTCCTGATCGGCAATGTTGCCGGCGCCTCCATGCACGATGACCGCGAGCGGCATACACTTCTCCTTTGGTGAAATTGCCACCCATATCACAATCGTAACGGAATAAAACTATTATATCGCTTTCACATAACTGTGACAAGACACGGAGCAGATTCGCGTCGGTTCGTCGATTCGACTTGAGAGAAAGCTTCAATTGTGCTACAATGTCATTGTCGTTGCTTGCCAACGGGGCAAAACATCGACCGTGTACATCCAAGGAGCGGTTATGGGACAGGAACTTTCAGAAGCTTTTGACGATCTGGACCAATTCGAACGACAGGTTGACCAAATGCTGCATGGGGTCTTTCCCCATCAGCATCGTTCTCGCCCCCGAACATGGCGTCCGCCCACCGACGTTTACGAGACCGACGACGCGGTGATCGTGAAAATCGAAATCGCGGGGATGAATCCGGAGGATCTCAAGATTTCTTTCGTCGATCGTGTCCTCGTCGTGAGCGGGAACCGACAGGATGTCGACGCCAAGCTGAGCTATCACTGCCTGGAAATTCCGTATGGCGAGTTTCAAACCGAAATCGCGTTGACTGGGGCCTATGACGAAGAGGCCATAGAGGCCAAGTATGAAAATGGTTTCTTACGGGTGACGCTACCCAAGACCAAGGGGGAACACCGCGTTCCAATCAAGGTCCAAAGCCGCTAGGGAATTTGGATGCACTTTGGCTGCATAAGCTGTTTCTTAACACGCTTACAGGCACGAATCACCGGAGGGTGAAGGCGCCGGGCGCTGCAAAAGCGCCAGCCCTCATTCGGGTGGGGCTCACACAATCACCGAAAGCGTGGAGCTGACAATGCACATCTTTACAGGAAAGAAAGAGAACGAAAGGGCCGAAGAGCCCAAGCTGGATCAGGAAACCCCTACCAATATCCCTGCAGAACTGCCGATACTGCCGCTCCGTGGTACTGTGGTTTATCCTCTGACGGTCATCCCTCTTAATGTTGGACAACCGAGATCGATCAAACTAGTGGACGAGGCCGCGACCAGCGCGTCTCGCATGATCGGCCTCGTAACGATCAAGGACGAAAAGATCGAGGAACCGGGTCCGAATGATGTTTACTGGATCGGTACGGTAGCGGTGATTCACCGCTTGCTGCGCGCTCCAGACAACACAGTACGCTTGATCGTGCAGGGAATTGACAGGATTCGAATCAATGAATTCACGGCCGTCGACCCATACCTTAAAGCTCGGGTAGAAGTGGCGCCTGAAGAGACAGAAAAGACGGTTGAGGTTGAGGCGCTCATGCGCAACACCATTGACCTCTTCCGCCGGCTCGTCTCACTTGCGCCCCACCTGCCGGAAGAGTTGTTGATGGCGGCCTTGAATGTGGACGACCCGCGCCAACTGGTCTATATGATCGCGACCAGTCTGCGCATGGACCTGAAGGACGCCGAAGAGCTGCTCGAGTACGACTCGGTAGCGGACAAGCTGAAAAAGCTGAACGCGCTGATCACCAAAGAGCTCGAAGTTCTCGAACTCGGTAAAAAGATCCAATCCCAGGCCCAGGGCGAGCTGGAAAAGACGCAGCGAGAGTACATCTTGCGCGAGCAGTTGAAGCAAATCAAGAAGGAACTGGGCGAAGAGGATGAGCAGGCCGTCGAAGCCAAGGATTATGAGAAAAAGATCGCCGACGCCCACATGAGCGAGGAGGCAGAGAAAGAGGCCAGGCGCGAGCTGGACCGCATGAAGACGATGCCTCCGGCTGCCGCCGAGTACAGCGTTATCAAGACGTATCTCGACTGGCTGGTGGACCTGCCTTGGAGCAAAAGCACCGAGGATAATCTTGACATAGCACGCGCGCGTCAGATCCTTGACGAAGACCACTACGACCTGAAAGAAATTAAGGAGCGCTTGCTGGAATACCTCGCGGTCCGCAAATTAAGGCTGGAGCGCGGTGGCAACGAAGAGGCCAAGTCCTATCGCGGCTCTATCCTCTGCTTCGTCGGCCCCCCCGGGGTTGGTAAGACCTCACTCGGCCAGTCGATCGCGCGCGCCCTCGGACGCAAGTTCATCCGCATGTCCCTTGGTGGGATGCACGACGAGGCAGAGATACGAGGACATCGGCGGACCTATATTGGCGCGATGCCCGGCCGTATCGTCCAGTCCATCAAACGCGTCGAGTCGCGCAATCCCGTCTTGATGCTTGACGAGGTGGATAAGGTCGGGGCGGACTTTAGGGGCGATCCCTCTTCGGCTTTGCTCGAAGTGCTGGATCCTGCTCAGAACAAGACGTTCCGCGACCACTATCTAGACGTCGATTTCGATCTGTCAAAGGTCATCTTCATTTGCACGGCAAACCAGCTTGATACCATCCAGCCTGCTTTGCGGGATCGAATGGAGATACTGACCCTTTCCGGTTACACCGAAGATGAGAAGCTGCACATTGCACGTGGGTATCTGATTCCACGGCAGATCGAGGAGAGCGGGCTCAGGCCGGAGGAGATAGGGTTCGAGGACGATGCCGTCCGAACCATCGCACAAGATTATACTCGAGAAGCAGGGGTGCGAAACCTTGAACGCGAAATTGGGTCGGTTTGTCGTAAAGTGGCGACATTTATTGCGGAGGGCAAGCCGGCCCCGTTCGTCGTGACGAAAGACAAGGTGCAGGAACTGCTGGGCAAACCGCGCTTTTATGGCGAGGTTGCCGAGCGCACATCAATTCCAGGGGTCGCCACCGGGCTGGCGTGGACCCCAGTGGGAGGTGATATCCTTTTCATCGAGGCGACTCGGATGCCGGGCTCCAAAGGGTTTATCGTGACCGGCCAACTGGGCGATGTCATGAAAGAGTCCGCCCAGGCCGCGCTGTCGTATGTTCGCTCGAAGGCGAAAGATTTGGGCATTAACGAGAACTTTTTTGACAAGTCCGATATCCATCTGCACATTCCCGAGGGGGCGACGCCAAAAGATGGCCCGAGTGCAGGGGTCACCATGGCAACCGCCTTGGCATCTCTTCTTACAAACCGACCTGTGAAGAGCGACACGGCCATGACAGGTGAGATAACGCTACGAGGCAGGGTGTTGCCGGTTGGCGGCATCAAGGAAAAGGTGCTTGCCGCGCACAGGGCGGGTCTGAAGACGGTAATTTTGCCCAAGCGGAACGAAACGGACTTGGACGAATTGCCGGAAGAGGTTCGCAAAGAGATGACATTCATCTTTGCCGAGCAGGTCAGCGATGTCTGGGACGCGGCGCTCACCGGCAAAGGTGTTCCGCGAGGGAATGGCGACGGGCGTTTGACAGAGGTGGCTGATGAACCGTCCGAAGAACCTCCGAAAGAAAAAACGCCCCGAACGGCAAAAAAGCGATCATCTTAACGTTTGAGTACGCAGGGGCGGCCAACATCCGCCCCCGCATCTGGCAACTTGGCAGCAAAAGCGGGCTAAATTGAGAGCGAAAGCTCAGGAGGATGTTTCCGCTTGGCTGTCCAGATTCAGGAAAGGGTCGTTGCCACAGAAAGAGGTTAGCTCTGACATCTTTACTCGATCATTGATAGGCCCCGTATTGGATAGTCGAATGGGGATTTTGATTTGTCGAGAGAAGATGCACTCTAGAGCGGTAGCGCACCAAAGCGTGCGATACGCGAGCCGCGTGGGGTGGAGCAATTTCATTGACCGATTGTGACTTTTGCTCCGAGTGCAGTTTCCCGGCCGCAAGATTTCATAAGAGCGGACCGGGCATCTGACCGGACTCTCCGCGCGGGAAAATTGTTGTTTCTCCTCGCATGACTCTTTCTTCTGCAGTGACCCTTCCAACCGGGCTGGCAGTTATTGGCGGCTGGGCGGAGTGACTCGCCGTTGTCGTCACATCTCGGCAGTCGCTTTTCCCTATATGCTCATACCTGCTGCCCGGAAACAAAAGGAAGGGATTTCTGTGCCTCATCGTGTAAAGGCTACGCAGCAGCGCCAATGGTGGCGAATGGATTTGCATCTCCATACGCCAGCTTCGGTCGACTACAAACAACCGAACGTCACCTATCTCGATCTACTCAAAAAGGCCGAGGAGAAAAACCTCGACATCATTGCATTTACCGATCACAACACGGTAGCAGGTTATGCACGCTACCTTGAAGAGGTCGAGTCGCTAGAGTTGCTCGAGCGACTCAATCGACTGCGTGAAGACGAACGCGTCCAACTCGAAGAATTTCGCCGCCTGCGAGGGCACATTCTGGTTCTCCCCGGTTTTGAATTCACGGCCACCCTCGGCTTTCATATCCTCGGAATTTTCCCCCTCGAAACCACGGTCCGAGAGCTGGAGCATCTCCTGCTCACGTTGCGAGTGCCCGCTGAAAAGCTAGACCAGGGGAGCGGAGAGGTGGGCGCCACGACCGACGCGCTCACCGCCTATCGGCTGATCAGTGAGGCCGGCGGGCTCGTCATCGCGGCCCACGCCAACTCCTCGCACGGCGTGGCCATGCCAGGATTTGATTTTGGCGGGCAAACGCGGATTGCCTACACTCAGGATTCCAGTCTGAACGCGCTGGAAGTGACAGATATGGAATCCAGGTCAAGACGGCGCACGGCGATGTTCTTTAGTGGGACCAAGCCGGAGTATCCGCGCCGGATGCACGTCATCCAGGGGAGCGACGCGCACAAGCTTACCTTTGATCCTCGATACAAGAATGAGATGGGAGTGGGCGACCGGGCCACCGAAATACTCCTCGAGGAAGTTGCCTTCGAGGCGATCAAGGACTTGTTCCTCGGCAACGACTTTTCACGTACGCGGCCGTACCGCCCGGCGACCGAAGAGCCCTATGATCCCGTTCGTAATGCACGCGAAGAAGGCGACACCCTGGTTCAAGCCTTCCATGAACGGCTCCACGACAAGCGCGCGATCGCGCGGCCGGTCTTGGAAGATACCGTCGCTCTTGCCAACACAAACGGGGGAACGATCTATATCGGCGCGAGCGCGAACGCACGGACGCCGGTGGTTGGCGTCGAACGGCCGGAGCAAGCAGGTTCCGATTTGCGGAATGCGATTTCAAAAGAGATCATGCCGCCGCTCGAGGTGCAGATCGACATTGTGAAGAGTCAAGGTAAGAGTATTCTGCAGGTCATCGTCCCGCGTGGAAGCGAAGCGCCTTATGCGCTTGAGAGCACGTATATTTACGTTCGCTCCGAGAACGAAACAGGACTGGCCGTGCGCGATGAGATTGTTCAACTTGTACGTGACGCGCTCGCCGTAGAGTTCGCGGCAAGCGCGCCGCTGCCTTCGGCATCGTCCGGAACGATCGCGGGCGAGCCGACGGCAAAGGGGACTGAAGTAGAAAGCGAGGAAGCGCCGGCGAGTCAGGTACCGCCCGTCGAACCGCCGCACACCGGGGTGGAAATCGTATCCTCAGAAATGCGAAAAGGGGTCACCTATTATGCTGTGCGCGATTTGAGGAATTCAAGAATTGTTCAGAACGTGACCCGCGCAAGTGCCAGGCGGCTGTGGCAGTACGCGATTGAGGAATATGAAAAAAAGTCATGCGACAGCTCCAAGCTCTCGTGGGTGGGGAATATTTCCATCTGCAAGAAGCACAAACGCGGGGGCAAGCTGCGCTACGACTTGGCCCAGCGAATTGACGGGCGAGTGCAGGTCTATTACGGGGTGACCGAGGACGGGATTTACGGGCCCTGGCGCGAACTGGTCGAGGCCGAGGCAGGCGGAGAGCCGGAAGAAACAGCAGAGGCAGCGGTTCAAGGGGAGCCGGACGGAGAGACCGCGAACGAAGTCGCAGTCACGGCCGAACAGGTAGCTGGAACCGAACCGCCGGTCGAGACCGAGGCGGCGGCCATTGGATTCCAAGCGGTTGTGCCTGAACAAGAAGCCAATGCCGAACAGCTTTCTGAGGTCGGAGAGGGAGAGCCGGAGACAGAGCAGCGAGGGCCGGGACAAGCGGAACTGGAGGCTTTCCGACCGGAGAGTGCCGAACAAGTACCCTTGTTGGCTGCGCGGACAGAGGAGAAAGCGGCCGAAGCACCAAGCGCAACAGAGCAGCCGCGCGAGGCGCCGAGCAAGGGTCCGGAAGCGTTGACGGAAGAGAGAGCCGAGGCCGAACAGCCGCTGGTCGCTCGTGACGTAACAGCCCGGGAAATGGTACAGGCGCCTAGAGAGGCCCCGACCAAGAAATCAGAAATCGAACAAAAGGAGGAGCAGCGCACCGCACCGGAGCCGCCGCAACCCAAATCCCGAGCTCAAGCATGGCGCGAGATTTTGGACCGCGCCATTGCCGAGGCCAAGGCTGCACAAGCAGTAGCGAAAACTCGGGTGGATACTTTAACCTCGTCGCCACAAATCAATGGGGAAGAAGCGGCTCTTGCCGAGGACCGGGTGACCGCTCAAGCGGAAGAGCGGACGACGGAAATCGTGCATTCGGAAGAGCAAGCTGGTGAGGTAGAGCGAGCAAAGGCAGAGGGAGAGGAGCTTGGCAAAGGCCAAGGGTGATGCGGCTGCGGGAGTTCAGGCTCGACGATTATGACGCTGTGATGGCTCTGTGGCAGAATGCGGGCCCTGGAATTGGGATCAGCAGGTCGGACGGCAAAGAGGAGATCCGCAAGAAACTACTTCGTGACCCTGACCTCTTTTTGCTGGCTGAAGAAGAGGGCAGAATTATCGGTTCAGTGATCGGCGGGTTCGATGGCCGGCGCGGGATCATTTATCACCTCGCGGTCGAAGATTCTTACCGTCGACAAGGGATCGGAAAGCGGTTGATGGACGAAGTGGAGCGCCGGCTCGCCGCCAAGGGCTGCCTGCGCTGCTATCTTTTGGTTAAAAAGGATGCTCCGGAGGTCATCGAATTCTATGATCGTCTCGGATGGGAGATTTTGGACCTTGACGTTCTGGCCAAGAACATTGCTTGAGGCAGCCATTTGAGACCGCGCACACGTGAGCTTAACATTCGAATAGGACAGCTCGATCCCGGACCGCTGAATGCAATTACCGACGTCCCCGGAGTGCGAGTTGGTCACACGACGCTGATTGAGGGAACTGGAAAGCTTATCCCCGATCGGGGGCCGATCCGGACCGGCGTGACGGCGATCCTGCCGCACGAGGGCGATCTATTCTTGGAGAAGGTGACAGCGGCCGTGCTCCGCATCAACGGCTTTGGCGAAGTGACGAACTCGGAGCAGGTTCACGAAATGGGCTTTATTGAAGGTCCGATCATGCTCACGAACACGTTCAATGTGCCGCGGGTTGCGGATGCAGTGATCGACTGGGCTCTGGCGCGCAGCACAGTCATGGGCATCGACACGTGGGGCATTAGCCCTGTGGTCGCCGAGACGAGCGATCTATGGCTA
>JAMDCU010000017.1 GCA_023489485.1 Chloroflexota bacterium | reverse complement strand
ACCGAGGTGCCAATGCGCGGCGGTCATGCCCGAAATCGATTCCTCCACCCTGCTCTCCGAGGTGCGCGCCCGAGATCTCTTTCTGATCGGTCTCGGCGACGAGCATTGCCGCTATCAGCATCTCTTCCGCAATTTCCTGCGCGCGCAGGCCTCGCGTCGAGACCCGCAAGGAGTGCGCGAGCGTCATCGGCATGCGGCCGAGTTCTACCGCACGGACAACCCGGACGAAGCTATCTATCATTGGCTCCAAGCGGGTGACTTGAATGAGGCCGCCGGATTGATTGAAGAGATTGGGGAAACCGTTCTGCGCGCCGGCCGGCAAGAGACGCTCGCCCGATGGGTGGATGCGATCCCGCCGGAGATTGTCGCCGCCCGGCCGCTTCTCATGTCCTATTTGGGCGAGCTGGCGCGCCTGCGCAGCCGGTTCGAAGAGGCGCTCGCCTGGTACGCGCAAGCCGAACGGGTGTGGCGCAGTGCCGGCGACATTGCAGGAATCTCCCGCGCGCTGCGCGGCGAGGCGCTCGTCTACCTGGATACCGTCCGGCCCGCGCGCGCCAAAGACCTGCTTCAGGAAGCTCTGCGGCTCAACGACGGCTTGGACGACCGTGTGGCGCGGGTGCGTTTGCTCGAACTGTTGGCGGAGAACAAACTCAACATGGGCAAGGCCGACGAGGCCGAGGCCTTGCGAATACAGGCGCAGACGCTGCGTGAAGAGGGACCGAGCGAGGACGTACTGGGAGTGCGGGTCCGGCTGCGCACCGGGCGACTGGACGACGCGCGGACGATACTGGAGGAATGGGCTGCCGCAGAACGCGGCCAGGTCCATGCTCCGCGCGCTCATCGGGAAACGCTCCTCGTCCTGGCGCTCATTCACGCGATGCAAGGCCAAGCGGACGCGGCACTGGCCGTCGCACGGGAGGGGACCACACTCGGCACCGCGCTTGGCTCGCCCTTCGTGTCGGCCGTGGGGCAGATGCGCCTGGGACACGCGTACCAGCTGTGCGGGGATTTGCGGGCGGCGATCAATTGCTATGAAGAGGCGATGGCGCTCGGCGACCAGCTGGCCGTGCGCCGGACGCGCGCCGAAGCGCGCTGGGGCATGACGCGTGCGCACGGCTTTGGCGGCGATTTGGACGCCGCGCGGCGCGATGCCGCGGAAGGGATCGAGGTGGGGCAGAGCGCGGGAGACGCGTGGATTGTCGCGCTCAACCAACTCGCCCTCGGCGCGAGCGCGGTCCACGCGAGTGAGGACCGCGAGGCGGTGAATGTGCTCGCCGATGCGCTCGCCGCATTTCGGGCCTGTGGAGACACGTTCGGTCGCGCGGCGTCCCGCCTGTGGCTCGCGCTCGCGCATTGGCACCTCGGTCAGACCGAACGCGCCCTCGCCCATTTTGAGGAAGCGCTCGGGCTCGCGGAGACACACGGGTACGACTATCTACTCACCCGGCGCACCTTGCTCGGTTGGCAAGAGGCTCGCGTCGTCGTCCCTCTGCTCCTCGAGGCAAAACGCCGGCGTTCCCACGTCACCCGGTCTTCCGCCGGACGGCATGCCTCTTATGCCGCGCACCTACTTGTGAGTATGGGGCTGGAGAATGTGACGGCGCATCCCGGTTATCAACTGCGCGTGCAGACCCTCGGGCCTTTTCAAGTCTGGCGCGGCGAACAAGAGGTAACGGCGCGCGAGTGGCACCGGCGCAAGGCGCGCGAACTATTTCAACTGCTGATTACGAACCGCGACAAACGGCTCGAACGCGAGGAGATCCTCGAACTCTTGTGGACGAACGAGGCGCCGGACGCCGCGGCACGCGATTTCAAGGTGGCGCTGAACGCGCTCAACCGTGCCCTCGAACCCAGCCGCGCGTCAGGCCGGCGGCGGGGCGAAGGTGCAGACACACCGGCTTTTATCGTGCGTGAGGAAACGGCGTACGGCTTGCGGCCAGGAGCAGACCTCGTGATCGACGCCGACGAATTCACGGAACTGGTCGGGCGGGCCGAAAAAGCTTCCGGGGGAGATGCACTTGACCTCTATCGTCGTGCCCTGGCCCTGTATCACGATGGCTATTTGACCGCGGATGCCCGTTACGCCGACTGGGCGACCGCGGCGCGTGAGCGTTTGCTGGCGCTCTACTTGCGCGCAGCAGACCGCCTGGCGACCGAACTGCTCGCTCGCGGACAGATGGACGAGTGTATTGCTTGGTGTGAACAGCTGCTCCTTCGGGACCGCTGCTGGGAGCACGCTTACCGATTAATGATGCGAGCGTACGCTGCGCGCGGCGACGGGGCTCAGGTCCGCCAGGTCTTGGAGCGCTGTACCGCGGCTTTGCGGAATGACCTCGACGTGGAACCGTCCCCGGCGACAGTGGAACTTTATGCACAGTTGTCGTCTCAAGGGGCCGAACGAGAACCGCGGTAACATTTCCGTTACAGTCAATATCAAGAGGATCTCAAAAGCCGTCAAAAAGCGCTTGACTTTTGCGCTGTTGGCTGTATACTAGAACCGTCTGCAAGACCAACTTTGCCTCGGTCTTTTGGTTCGCCTCCCCTTATCCGGCCCCGAGAGTCCCTGCGCAAGCTCATCTCCGGTGGCGAGGTGTGCGTCCGCAAGATCTGACTCCGGTGAGGCCCACGCCCAGGCAAAGTGCTTGGAAGGGATATGAAATGATCCGTGTATTGATCGCCGATGACCATCAATTGATGCGCCAGGGACTGAGAGCATTGCTGGAAAAAGCGAATGATATTGAAGTCGTCGGCGAGGCTCGCGATGGACAGGAAGCCATCGAGCAAGTCGAACGAGTATCTCCAGACGTCATTTTGATGGATATTGCCATGCCTATCCTCGATGGGCTGCGCGCAACCGAACGGATCAACGCGCATCAAAACAATGCGCGTGTGCTGATTCTCTCGATGTACTCGGACGAGACCCTGGTACGACAGGCCTTGAAAAACGGGGCCAAAGGCTATCTCATCAAGAACGGCAGTCGTGAACAATTGATATCGGCGATTCGCCAGGTTCACGGGGGTGGGAGTTTTTACAGCCCCGGGGTTTCTGGTCTTATTAATGGTGACAGCCCGAACCAATAGCCCGGCGGGATGACCTTTGGGCCGCATGTGAAACCGGAAAAGGATCTCCCAAGCGATTCTCGAGAACGCAGAGAATCGCTTTCCTTGTGTGAAAAGATTGGCATGCGCAAGATTTTGTTGTTGCTCGTCATGTTGGTCGCCATATTCTCGAGCCTTGGGTTGCGCTCGCGCGGGCCAAGCGAATTCCGTCTCGCGTTCTGGCATACGGGCAAAGAGCAAGCCGAACTGACAGGCGTAGAGTTGAATCAGACAGCTCCTTCGCCTACTCCTACGACCTCGACGCCCGCAGTCGCCCCGGCGACGCCCCCTGCGGTCTCTTATCCTTATCCACCACCACCTACCTCGTCGCCCTCTCCGGTAACTCCCACGGGTGAAGGACCCATACTGACGCTTGTGATCCTCGTCGTCGTCTTGGCCGCGGCCGCTCTCCTTGCGCTCCGGCGGAGATAGCTCGCAAACCAGTCGATCCGATTTCGAAGAATCCCCTGCTGCTCTTGAGTAGCGTTTGGGCGGCCGCCCAGGTGCCCTGTGCCATCGATATTCCATACAGAAAATGCTGTTCTTTTTTACACCCGCTTTTTATACGCCCGCATCGCAAAGACAAAAGCCACGAGCATAATTCCGACGCACCATGCGAGCGCAATCCCAATGTCATTACCGACAACCTGCCCCGCGAGCAGAGAACGTATCGCATCGACGATGGATGTGACTGGCTGGTTTTCGGCAAAGGCGCGAACAGGCCCCGGCATAGAAGCGGTCGGCACAAAGGCCGAACTGATAAAGGGCAGGAAGAGAAGCGGGTAGGAAAATGCGCTTACGCCGTCCACCGATGTTGCGGACAGTCCGGCAACCACCGCGATCCAGGTCAAGACTAGCGTAAACAGCGCGAGTATACCGGCTGCGGCGAGCCCGGCTTGGTTGCCTGCTGCCTCTTGCCTACTGTCCTTTCATCCTTCCGCCTTCATCCTTCATCCTTTGTTTGTAACTCCCGTGTAACCGATACCTGCTAAACTCGACGTCAGTTCTCGGTGAAGGGGATACTCGTGTCTACGGAAACCCCGCGCGTCGAGTCCTTTGTCATCCGGTTTGTACGAGACACACCTGAAAGCCAAACGCCGCTCACGCCGCGGGGCTGGCATGGTGTCGTCGTTCATGTGCAGACGAATGAGGAAAAGAGTTTCGTTCAGTTCGCCGACGCTATAGCGTTCATCAAGCGCTATGTGCCCGTCGGCGAATTTGATATTGTAGGAGAAGATGACAAAGCAGAGTGAAACGCAGTCACAAAGAGCCCACGTCGCCGCCCCGAGCGTCGGGATCGTGGCGGCAGGCTCCTATGTCCCCAAGACCTTTATTTCGTCGGCCGAGATTGCCCGCCGAAGCGGCATACCGGAAGAGATCATCGTCACTAAATTCGGCCTGAACCGCAAGCCGATCCCCGGCCCGGATGACCATACAAACGCCATGGCACTGTGGGCCGCGCAGGATGCGCTTGCCCAGACGAATATCAAGCCCGAGGACGTCGACGTCGTCCTATGCACGACGGAGGAATGGAAAGAATATCCGCTGTGGACGGCGGGCATCAAGCTCGCCTATGACCTCGGCGCACGGCGCGCGTGGGCCATCGACGTCCAGATGCGCTGCGCGACGACGATGGCCGTCCTCAAAATGGCCAAGGCGCTGATGCTCAGCGATCCCGAGATCAATACGATTTTGATCGCCGGCGGATATCGCAACGGCGATTTCGTAGACCTCGGCCACCAGCGCTCACGTTTCTTGATCGACCTCAGTTGCGGCGGCGGCGCTCTCTTGCTCCAGAAGAATTACCCTCGTAATCACTTGCTCGAATCCGTCGTGCGCGTGGATGGGTCCTTCTCACTCGACGTCGTCGTTCCGGTCGGCGGAACCGTCCGCCCGCTCACTCCCGAGCTGCTCACGGGAGGCGAGTACCGGCTCGACGTCCCCGACCCGCAGGGAATGAAAGAGCGGCTCGACAAGCTTTCGATGGAGACTTTTGTCGCGGTCGTGGACGAGGCGCTCGAGAGAAGCGGCTGCACTCGCCGCGATATCGGCTATTTGAATATCCTGCATATGAAGCGCTCCGCTTTTGATTATGTCCTCCACGAGCTGGGGCTCACCGAGGAGCAGAGCTTTTACCTCTCCGATTACGGTCACATTGGTCAGCAAGACCAGGCGCTTTCGATCAAGAAAGGATTGGAACTCGGCCGGTTGCGCGATGGGATGGTGATGGTGATGGTCGCCGCGGGGATCGGTTACGCGTGGTCGGCGTCCGTCATCAGGTGGGGGTAGCATGCCGATTGGAGATTGGCTCGTCCGGCGCGAGATGCTGACGCCGAACAAGGTCGCGCTGGTGGATGCCTTGCGCGATTATCGGAAAATTACGTATCGCGAGTGGAATCGCTCGGCGAACCGGACGGCGAATTTCCTGCACGCGCGGGTTGGCGTTTCCAAAGGAGACCGGGTCGCGGTGCTCGCGATGAACTGTGTCGAATATCTGGACATCTGGTTCGCCTGTGGCAAACTGGGCGCGATCCTGCAGACGCTCAATTGGCGGCTCACGCCGAATGAACTCGCCGGGCTGATCGATGATGCGGAGCCGCGGGTGCTCGTCTACGGCCCGGATTTCCTCCGGCAGGTCGAGGAATTGCGCGACCGGATCCCGCGAAAAACCCAGTGCGTCTATCTGGATAGCGAGGCCCTCGCGCCCGCGGCGGCTTCCGGCAATCCATCCCGGCCTGTCACCCCTCCCTCTTCACATTCGGGAGACGTTCGGTTCTCCGAACGCGACGAGTATCCCGAGACGCCCCCGCCTCCGGTCGAATTGAGTTGGTCAGATCCCTGGGCCATCTGCTATACGGGCGGAACGACCGGCTTGCCCAAAGGGGCCGTCCTCACGCACCGCGCGATTGCCGCGAATTCGGTCAACACGGTGGTGAGCTGGGGACTGACGCCGGATGATGTAACGATTCTCAACTCGCCCCTCTTCCATACCGGCGGGCTGAATGTCTTTACCGCTCCCCTGGTCCATCTCGGCGGCACCTCCATCGTGTGCCGCGCTTTTGATGCCGACCAAGTGTTTGACCTCATTCGCGACGCCGGTGTCACGGTCTATTTCGGCGTGCCGACCATGTTCATCGCGATGCAGCAGCACCCGCGCTGGCAGCAAGCCGATTTCTCGCGGCTCAAATTGGTGATCAGCGGCGGAGCGCCTTGCCCGCTGCCCGTGTTTGAGAAATTTTGGGACCGCGGCATCGATTTCAAAACCGGCTACGGCCTCACCGAGGCCGGACCGAACACCTTTTGGCTTCCTCCCGAGGATGTGCGGCGCAAGCCGGGCTCTGTCGGTTTTCCTCTCTTTCACGTCGACGTCCAAGTGGTCGACGAGAGCGGCCGCAAATGCGATGCGGAGCAAGTGGGCGAGCTGATAGTGCGCGGCCCGCACATGTGCGCGGGCTACTGGAACCGGCCGGAGGAAAGCAAAAAGGCCATCGACGCGCAAGGCTGGCTTCACACCGGCGACCTCGCCCGCCGTGATCCCGAGGGTTATTACTATATCGTCGGCCGCTCCAAGGAGATGATCATCTCCGGCGGCGAGAATATCTACCCCGCCGAAGTGGAAAGCGTCCTGCACGCGCATCCAGAGGTCGCGGAAGCGGCCCTCATCGGCGTGCCGGATGCCAAGTGGGGCGAGGTCGGGCGCGCCATTGTCGTTCCTCTCCCCGGATCCAAACTCACCTCTGAAGACCTCATCGGCTTTTGCCAGTCACGGCTGGCAAGGTACAAGATACCCAAATCCGTCGTGTTCGTAGAAACGCTGCCCAAAACCGCCGCCGGCAAGATCGATAAAAAGGTGCTGGCCGTTCAATACGGCGGAACGTGATACGTGGCTTGTTACCTTCCTGGAGTTGCGCATGCCTACTGTCCAGTCGAACGGCATCACGCTCGCTTACGAGATCCACGGGAGCGGCCATCCTCTCCTGCTCATTACGGGTCTCGGATACGGCCAATGGTTCTGGCACAAGATCGTCCCTGGCCTCGCCAAGCAGTACCAGGTAATCACTTTTGATAATCGCGGCGCGGGGGCAAGCGACAAACCCGACGGCCCGTATACCGTTTCCATGATGGCCGCAGATACCGCGGGGCTGCTCGATGCGCTCCATATTCGCGGCGCCCATGTCATGGGGCATTCGCTCGGCGGATACATCGCCCAGGAACTCGTCGTCACGCGCCCCGACCTGGTCGGCAAACTCATTCTCGCGAGCACGAATTACGGCGGGACCAAGGTCATTCCGATCACGGCTCAAGCTCTGGAGGTTATGACCAATCGACAAGGCGACCCGGTCGAACTGCTGAAACGGGGCATTGCGATTGCCTGTGCCCCCGGTTTTGTCGACCGCTGCCGCGAGGTTGCCACGGAGCTATTCCAGTATCGCTCTACGGGCCCGGTGCCTCCCCTCCAATACGCCGCCCAAGTGGCGGCGGGCGCAGGCACAGCGGCTTACACAGACGAAATGATTGATGAGCGCATGAATGCGAACCGGGTGCCCACCCTCATCCTCTTTGGCGAGTTCGACATGGTGGTGCCGCCCGGCAACGCCGATTTGATGGCGAGCAAGATCAAGGGCGCTCAGGTCGAGATTATTCCCGGCGCGGGGCACCTGTT
>JAMDCU010000164.1 GCA_023489485.1 Chloroflexota bacterium | reverse complement strand
GGCCGCCGTCGTCGAGGACCCGGCGTGGCGCTTGACGTGGGCCCTTGCCACCCTCAAGGACTCGGGAGACCGGATCTGCATTGACGGCTTTATGGACCACGTCCGGCCGCCGTCGGCCGCAGAGATGGAGGCGCTCAAAGCGATCCCGTTTGAGGAAGACAAGATCAAGGCCGATTACGGCATCCCCGCATTTATCCGCAATCTGACCGGCATCGAGCTGTTGAAGAAATACCTGTACGAACCGACTTGCACGATTTGCGGGTTGTATTCCGGTTACATTGGCGAAGGGTCCAAGACCGTCCTGCCCAACTATGCTTTCGCCAAGATCGATTTTCGCCTGGTCCCCGACCTGACGCCCGATCTCGTCCTCGAACTGCTCAACAAGCACCTGGCGCGACACGGTTTTGGCGATATCGAAGTGAAATTGACGGAGACGGGAGAAGAGGTCGCGCGCTCGGCGCTCGATTCGGCGATCGTGCGCGCGGCCGTCCAGGCGGCGAGGGCAGTCTATGACAAGGAGCCCGTGCTCTATCCCACCTCGGCAGGGAGCGGGCCGATGTACCCGCTGTGCCAGGCGCTCGGTATTCCGGCGGTGAGCGCGGGCTGCGGTTGGTATGACGGCCGCGCCCACGCGCCGAATGAAAGTGTCCGCCTCGACGATTACTTTCAGGGGATGCACTTTGTCCGGCAGCTCATCGACCGCTTTGCGGCGATGCAGGATTAAGGCGACTGGCTCATCGTTAGCGCGTCATCGCCAAAAGCCGTAGATATATCTCCACGATGCGCGGGTCGAATTGGGTACCCGCGTTTTGCTTCAATTCTCCGATCGCGACCTCTTGTGAACACACCTCTTTGTAGACGCGCTTGTCCATGATCGCCGTAAAGGCGTCCACGACGGTCAGGATGCGCGCGCCGAGCGGAATCGTCTCGCCCTTTAAATGCTCCGGGTAACCCATTCCATCGCAGCGCTCGTGATGATGCCGGATGATGAGCGACGCGCCGGCTTTTGCAGAATGGCATCCGGAACGCCGATCTTGCCGAAATCGTGCAAGAGGGCGCCGCAGCACAGGTCCTCCAACTCCCGCGGACCCGGTCCCGTTTCATGGCCGAGGCGAAGGGCTATCTCTGCCAGCCGCTTTGCGTGGTCTGCAGTGTGGGTGAGCGTGTGTTCGAGCAGAATATCCATGCGCTCGGAGAGGCTCAAGGTCGAGGTGATGGCCTGCTCGATCTCGGCGAGCATCTGCAGCGCCGCCACCTTGTCCCGCAGTCTCTCTTCGGCCCATTTGCTCTCGGTCACATCATGCGCGGTGCCGAGGACCGCAGTTACCGTGCCGACATCATCTCGCTGCGGCACCTAGTGGCTGTCGAGCCAGACCTCGCGGCCGGGAAAAGCGCTTTTCTGAACGACATAGCGAGGCTTGTAGCGAGAGGCAATTTCGGGGGCAAAAAGCGCTTCGAGGGACTGGCCGATGAGGTCCTGAGGCTTCTTACCGAACTGTTCGGCGGCAAAGGTGTTGACGTATTGAACCGTGCTCTCGCGGCTGATGACAAAGGGTCACAAGCGCTCATGCGGAGCGTCACGAGTGCCTCTGCTATTTTTTGATCAGATTGGCATAGCGCACAATGAGTCGCTTGACGCCCTTGCCGACAAAGGCGACCTCTACCTCTTCATCCGCACCGGTCATCTTGCTGGTGACTACAACACCGGAACCAAAAGCCGGGTGCTCGACCTTGTCTCCCGGCTTGAATTCTAACTCAGTGACGGGAGTGGGCAAGGGACGCACCGGAGGAGAGGAGCGGCGAACAGAGACAGGCCTCTCCCGCTTGCTCTCGAATTCGTCTTCGTCGTCGTGAGCGCGGGACTCGTTGTCGCGATCCTTGCTTCTCCAACTCGTCTTGTCCCCCGCGTCCTCCCACTGGTCCGCTTTGTGCGACACGCTCTTGCCCGAAATCAAATTTCGAGGAATGTCCGCGAGAAAACGCGAGGGGTCGCCCGGCTCTGAACTGCCATACGAGGAGCGACGGAATGCATAGAGGAGGTAGAGGCGCTCCTTGGAACGCGTGATTCCGACATAACAGAGGCGGCGCTCTTCCTCCATTTGGGCCGGGTCGTCGAACGAGCGCGAATGCGGAAAGAGCCCTTCCTCCAGACCGACGATAAAGACGACGCGGAATTCAAGTCCTTTGGCTGTATGGAGAGTCATCAACGTCGGCGCCTCGACCGTCTCGTCATAGGCGTCGACGTCGGCAATGAGGGCTTCTTCCTCGAGGAATTGGACGAGCGCGACCTCGGCGGGAACGACGGCGTATTTTTGGGTCGCCTTGCGCAATTCGATCACGTTGGCCCAGCGGTCATCCCCCTCCTCAGTGCCATCCCGGACATAGTCTTCATAGCCGGTCTTGCTCAGGATCAAGTCGATGAGTTCGACAATCGTCTTGTCGGCCTGGGCCGCGACAAGTTCGTCGAGCAAGTCCGCGAAGGCGAGGAGCGCCCGCCGGGTGCGAGTGTCGAAAGTGGCGCTGAATCTCGCGGGTAGGGTCGCCGTCTCCTCTTTCGGCTTTTCGATCTTGACCTGGCCCTTTTCTTTTTCGAGCCTGGAAATCTCCTTGAGCCTTTCCAGCACTGCATAAGGCGTCACGGCCAACCGCTCGGACCAGAGCGCGACCTCGTCCATCGTTCGTTTGCCAATACCGCGGGGAGGGACGTTGAGAACGCGCTGGAAGGCGATCGAGTCGTTCGGATTGTGGATGAGGCGCAAGTACGCGATGACGTCCTTGACCTCGCGCCGTTGATAGAAACGGGTGGCGCCCACAAGGTTGTACGGCATCCCGCGGCGAAGGAAAGCGTTCTCGAGCACACGCGACTGGGCATTCGTGCGGTAAAAGACTGCAAAATCGCTCGGGCGATAGGGCTGGACGCCGCCGCTCTTGGTCAGGCGATCGATCTCGCCGACGACAAAGTCGGCCTCTTCTTCCTCGTTGTAGGCTTCATAGATATTGATCGGAATCCCGCGCGGGTTCTCCGTCCACAGCTTTTTCTTATGGCGGCTCACATTCCGGCCAATGATGGACTGCGCCACCTCCACGATGGTCTGCGTCGAGCGATAGTTCTGCTCGAGGAGGACAACGCGCGCATTCGGAAAGTCCTCCCGAAAGCGGAGCACATTTCGGTAATCCGCCCCGCGCCAGCCATAGATGCTCTGGTCCTCGTCCCCTACGCAGAATAGATTGTGGTGCTTGTCGGCGAGGAGCTTGACCAGCACGTACTGGGCCATATTCGTATCCTGGAACTCGTCGACGTGTAGGTAATGGTAGCGGTTCTGATATCGTTCGAGGACATCACGATTTTCGCGAAAGAGGCGGACGGTGCTCAGGAGCAAGTCGTCGAAATCCACGGCGTTGTTGTCCGAGAGGCGGCGCTGGTAGAGCTGATACGCCCGCTGGACCCCTTCGTGCCAATAGGAAGGGGGGACGTATTCGTCCGGCCCGATGAGCTCATTCTTGGCTTTGCCAATCGTTCCGAGCACGACGCCGGGGCGGTAGATCTTGTCGTCGAGGTTCAGTTCTTTAATGACCTGCTTGATGAGTCTGGTCTGGTCCTCTTCGTCGTAGATCACGAAATTGCGTCCCAACCCTACCCGCTCTCCATCACGACGGAGGAAGCGAGCACAGGTCGCGTGAAAAGTGCCGATGGTGAGGTCCCGGACGCGTTCCTCGCCGAGAAGTTGGACGAGACGCAAGCGCATCTCTCGCGCGGCTTTGTTCGTAAAGGTGACGGCGAGAATACGGTGCGCCGGCACGCGGCCTTCATGAATCAGATAGGCGACGCGGTGCGTCAAGACGCGGGTCTTGCCGCTCCCCGGGCCGGCGAGTACGAGCACCGGGCCATCTATAATTTTGACCGCTTCGCGTTGAGCGGGATTGAGTTCGGTTAGAATGTCCACAATGCCATTTATGATTTCGGATTTATAATTTAGGATTTCGGAATGGCGAGCAGCCTGGGAACCGTGCAACCCACGTCCGGATGCTCGTAGCATTGTATTTCCGGTTCCGGCGGTTGAAAATACTGGGCGAGCGCATGATAAAGATGGCAGAGCGGCAAACCCATGACGTTTGCATAACAGCCGTCAATGCGTGCGACGGGATGAAAGGTCGCGTGCTGGATGGCATACGCGGCGGCCTTGTCGAGCGGATCGCCCGAAGCGACATACGCCTCCATTTCGGAATCGCGATAGTCGCGCATCCAAACGGTCGTCCTGACCACCTGCACCACCTCGCGGTCGCCCAGGCACGTGGCCAATCCTGAGTAGACGAGGTGAGCGCGGTTCCGAAGAAGCCGCAGCATCCGCAGCGCATCCTCAGGATCCTGCGGCTTGCCGAGGACGACCCTCTCGCCGGACGCCGAGGTCGGCTCGAGCGCGACCACCGTGTCGGCGGCAATAATGAGAGCCTCCGGCCGCCGCGCGGCCCCTTCCTCCGCTTTGGCACGACACAAACGCCGCACCAAATCCTCGGGGGATTCGTTCGGGCGCGGCGTTTCATCCACATCCACAGAGATTGTATCGACCGTCAAGCGGAGCATGCGGACGAGCTCACGACGACGGGGAGATGTAGACGCCAAGACTACTGGCGCGAAAGGCTGAACCATCTTTCACCTATAATAGAAGAAGGAGGGGGATTTGTCAAACAGAGGAGCGGATTGAGATCGAATTCGCCTTGTGGGGCCTCGGCGCGCGTGATATAATAGAGGCCAATGGGTAGCGCCGCCCCAACATTGCGCTACCGCGTAGGAGCAAGCGAATGGCAGCACTGAAAAGTCGTGATGGTCCGGCGGGGCAGCTCGTCCTCCAGTCCCCGCTGTTGCCGCGCCTGAGCAGTCTCGTTTCCACTCTCGTCTGGATAGGATTCCTCGCCGTCTTTATTCTGCCCAGTTTTGGGAATGTGACGGCGAACTGGGAAACGATTCTCATCGCGGGGATCGTGTTAGTCGTGGTCGTTGGGGTCGTGTCCTTGAACAGTATCGTGACGACGCAGATCGTGCTCGATCCCGTGAGCCGCGTCATTACGATCAGCCGCCGGCTGCTGGGCTTGCCAATTCAGACGCGTGAGGTCCCTTTCGCGGACGTCACCAATATCGAATACCAATACTATCGCCAGCAGTCTGGCCGGTACGCGCATGACGCCTGGCGCGTGAACGCAGTGACCAAGCAGGGGACCCAGGTGGGGCTCAATTGGGACGGCAAAAAAGATGAGATGGCCGGCCTCGCCCAGCGGGCGGCCGATATGACGCGCGCAGAGCTCGTGGATAATTCGACCAAACCCGTCTCGACCGTCCAGCAAATCCTCGACACGTTCCGCGATCGCATACCCGAAAACGCACCCGGTCCGGCGGCCGCACCGGATCAAGGCAACCCGCCCACGCTTGCCGGCACTCCCCCTGCCGATACGAGCATGATGCCGGACGTCACTCCTTCCGCCCCTGGCTCGCCGCCAACATCGATGGGGGGACCCAACGGTCCGACCGAGCCTTACCAAGGCCGCGAGGTCCAGCAACCGGCGCCGCCGGGCGCGCCCATGCCCCCGATTTCGTCCCCTCCGATGGAGACAACGCCCGCGGCATCCGATCTGCGCCGGCTCTCGCGCCAGGAATTGGAGCAGCGCGTCGCGAGCGATCCGATGGATACCGAGGCGCGCTATGCTCTCGCCGGTCTCTATCAAACGAGCGGCCAACTCGACCGGGCGATTGGCTTGTATCAAGAGACGATCCGCCTGGATCCGTCGAACGCCGAGGCGCAGAATGATTTGGGGGTGGCGCTCTGGCAGCGGGGCAAAAAGAGCGAGGCCGAAGCCGCTTTTCGGCGCGCCGTGGCCCTGGACCCCTATTCGAGCACGGCGCATTTGAATCTCGGGCTCTTTCTGAAAAACTCGAAACAGGTTGCGGAGGCGAGCCAGGAATTCTATCAAGCCCGGCGGAATGCGCGCACCCGGGCTGAGGAACAAGCCGCCGAAGCCGCGTCGACGGGAACCAAGATGGAACCGCGGCTCGCGGGGAAGTGAGCAGAGGGGCAGAAGAGCGGGGCAGAAGGCAGGAGACGGATTTAGTTCGTTGAAAAGCGTCTTGCTGCTCCCTCCCCCATCAGGTGCAAAACCCCTCTCCCTCATCGGTTTTTGATGGGGGAGACGGTAGGGTGAGGGGGTCTGGGTGTGCGAAGACTACTCTTCCGACAGGTACCAGCCTATACCGTCGGGATGAGTGGAAGAATATCTTCATCCGACAGGGCTTGCGCGGCGTAGCTCAGAGCAGCCCGAATATCCTCCAATTGCAGTCGGGGATAGTCGCGTAGAATTTCACTCTCCGGGATGCCCTGAGCGAGCATTCGCACAATGAGCTCGACTGGAATTCGGGTGCCTCGAATCACCGGCTTGCCCACCATTACTTGAGGATCAATGACGATTCGCCGATCAAGTTTTTCGTCCATACGTTTGCCCTTGTACGACTTACCGATTACAGTGTAGGAGATGGCATAGCGATTGTCATGGATGAGAGGAAGGATGCGCTCCTTTCTGAACTGGAGAAATGGTACATAAAGGTCATGACGTGAAAACCATAAAGAGACTGGCGAACAAACGCGTCAAGGTACAAGCCAAGAAGGCGACCCGGCCGTCCCAACCGCGTAATGGCCGAGTGGCTGGGCCGAAAGCGACGATCAAAAAACGCTCCACCTCCGGAGGCAACATGCGCTTTTCAGAGCTGGTGGATTATTTAGCCGAGCTCGAAGCCACGACGAAACGCCTGGAGATGACGGCGATTCTGGCCAAGCTGTTTCGGGAGGCGGGCGGGGCCGATGTCGCTCCGATCATTTATCTCACTCAGGAGCGGCTTGGGCCGGCCTATGAGCCGATCGAGTTCGGGATCGGCGAAGCGCTCGCGGCGGAATCACTCGCTTTGGCGACGGGCAAGGAGCGCGCCGAGATTCGCAAGCTCTATAAGGAACGCGGCGATTACGGTTCCATCGCCGAGGAACTGTTGAAGGGCGAGGGAAACAAGCTGACCGTGGTCCAGGTCTATGACCGTCTCAAGGCGATCGCGACGACGAGCGGCGAAGGGACCGTGGCGCAAAAGACTCGACTTCTCTCCGATTTGCTCAAGAATCTCTCGGGACGCGAAGCCCGCTACGTCCTGCGCATTCCGCTCGGCCGCTTGCGCCTCGGCATCGGCGATCCGACCGTGATGGAAGGGCTGTCCTGGTCCAAAACCGGGGACAAGAGCCTGCGCCCCCAGATCGAACGCGCCTACAACGTCTGCTCCGACCTGGGCGAGGTGGCGAGCATTTTCAAGACCGGCGGCGCCGAGGCGCTCGCTCAAGTACAGGTGGAGGTGGGCAAGCCGGTTCGCATGGCGCTCGCGGAGCGGGCCAAGAGCGCGGAGGAGATCGTCACGCGGATGGGGAAATGCGCAGTGGAGAAGAAATTCGACGGCTTTCGGTGCCAGGTCCACAAGCGCGGGCAGGAGGTGCACATCTTTTCCCGCAACCTGGAAGAAACCACGGCGATGTTCCCCGACATTGTGCAGGGGGTCTGCCGACAGGTCCAGGCCGAGACGGCGATTCTCGAAGGCGAAGCGCTCTCCTATGATCCGGAGACGGCAGAGTTTCACCCGTTCCAGGTGACAATGCAGCGCAAGCGCAAATACAATATGGAAGAGATGAGCGTCAAGTTCCCGCTCCGCCTCATGGCCTTTGATCTGCTCTACGTGGAAGGCCAGGATTTCACCGGCCAACCCTACACCACGCGCCACGACACGCTCGCCCGGATCATTGCGCCGGACGAGAGGCTCCAGGTCGCC
>JAMDCU010000119.1:420-7867 GCA_023489485.1 Chloroflexota bacterium | reverse complement strand
TGCGCGGGCGGGCTCGCCGCCGCGATCCCAATGCAGCGCGAGCGTGCCTGCGAATTCATCGCCTGCGGCGGCGAGCTGTTCCATGATCCGCGCCACGCGCCGATGCCGCCGCGTGCGGCTGTCGTCGGGGACCATCTCGTAAACGGTCGCTTGAATCAAGTGATGCGTGAACGTGCAATCAAAGCCACTGCGCCCCGCCGCTTGCCGGATGAGCTGATGATCGAGCAGTTCGTCGAGAGCATCGAGCGTTTGCGCCTCGCTCCATCCCGCCACTTGCCCGACCAGGTCTGCATCGAACGACGCGCCCGCCACCGCCGCGACCTGGCACAGTTTCATGGCGGCGAACGTTCGCGCGCGCGTTCGTTTCGGTCTCGTCGGGCCAAAGCGTGAATGCCAACGTTTCGCGGTTCACCGGTTGATCAGAATGCAGGAGGAGAAAAGCGAGCAGAGGCAGGGTTTTCGGCGGCGCGGAAAACTTACGGTTGCGCTTCTTCCAACATGCGAAATGAACCCAGGGGG
This sequence comes from Chloroflexota bacterium, assembly GCA_023489485.1. Taxonomy (GTDB): domain Bacteria; phylum Chloroflexota; class Anaerolineae; order UBA4142; family UBA4142; genus JAMDCU01. Next base: position 7,348 of record JAMDCU010000119.1, on the reverse strand, counting down.
TGTAAGCGTAACATAGCCCCCCGTCATGGAGACCATTTCCGTCCGCTGAGGCGTACGGCAGAGGATAACAGGAACGTGTCATCGTGTCAAATGAAGAGCCCTTGTGATTTTGCGTGTTTGGGCCGCCCCCCCCCTTCCGGGGCCGACAAAATGCGCCTCGTCGCACAAACAATCCGCCTGCCGGCATGGGCGGAGAAGGTGAGGCCGCTCGCCCGATGCGCGCCCTGAGATTTGCTTCTGGATGGGTTTGGTGCTAGGATGAGCACGGCTGAGCGCCGTGGCGTAAGCGGCGCAGGCCCCTTGGATCTCCATTCGCCACGTGATGATTGCGGAGGTGAAATGTGACGCGGTACGGAGGCACGGCTCTCACGTCCTTGCGGCGCGCCCGCGCGGCCAATGCACGGCCGGCGCGCCGGCATATCGGGCTTGGGTTTTTCGACAAGGCAGACTGAAACTAGTCTGCCTTTTGCGTTTTTTTCTGCTCCCCGGCCGAGGGGCGCGGAGACTGGAAATGGAGAGAGCCGATGCGAGCAAAGCAATACTTGTCCAGCTTGCGATTCAAGATCACGGTGGGGGCGGCGATCTTGCTCGTGCCGATCCTCGGAGCCTATTCGCACATCCAGTACTATCGCCAGTACGATATCCTCCTGGGCGATTTGGAACACTCGACGACGGCGATGGGGCAGGTGATCACGAGCAGTCTCCAACCCGCCTTGCTGAGCAACAACGTGGACGAGATTCAGCACATTGTCGCGGGGGTCGCTCAACAGGACGACATCGTCAATCTCGCCTTGCTCGATCGACAGGGCACCGTCCGCATCGCGCCGAAAGGGGAGGCGGTCGGCGCCCAACTCAACCCCCAAGACCCGACCTGCCAGGTCTGTCATCGCTATTCGCAAGACGAGCGCCAGGGGAGCGTGATCCTCGATCAACCGAATGGGCGAATTCTCCGCACGATGACGCCCATCCAGAATCGCCCCGAGTGCTATGGGTGCCATGATTCGAACGTGTGGCTCAACGGTGTTCTGCTGGCCGATGTGTCGATGGCGAATGTCGACCAATATATGGCCGTCGACCTGCGCGACAGCATCCTGGGGTCTTTTGCGGCCATGTTTCTCACGATCGCGGCGATCCATTTTCTGATGAGCCGACTGGTCGTGAGCAAGCTCGAGCGCCTGGTCCAGTCGATCAAGCGATTTGGCCGGGGCGACCTGGGGGAGCGGGTCTCGATCACGGGCGGCGACGAGATCGGGGAATTGGGGCAGGCCTTTAACCGAATGGCGGATGGGCTGCAGGCCAAGGAAAAAGAAAACCAGCAGCTCTATGCCGAGCTGCAGCGCAAGGAGGTCTTGCGCGGGCAGCTGCTGGAAAAATTGAATCACGCACAGGAGCAAGAGCGCAAGCGGATTGCGCGCGACCTGCACGATCAACTGGGCCAGGTGCTCAGCGCGATGACGATGGAGATCGAAGCCGCGGAGCGGGCGCTGCCGCCGGAGCAGGCACGGCTGAAAGAACGCCTGCTGCACGCGCGGTCTGTCGCCATTAACGCAATGGATCAGACGCACGCGCTGATTCTCGATTTGCGACCGTTCGTCCTGGACGATTTGGGGCTCGTCCCCGCGCTCCGTTCCTACGCGGATCAAACACTGGCTCCGCGCGGAGTCCAGGTGCAAGTGACGGTCGCGGGGCCCGCGCGCCGGTTGCCGCCCGAAGCGGAAACCGTCCTGTTTCGCATTGCGCAGGAAGCGCTCAACAATATTGCGAATCACGCGGCCGCGCAGCACGCGACCGTGGCCTTGCAGTTTGGCGAGGCGCGCGTCCAGGTGATGATCCAGGACGACGGCTGCGGGTTCGACCCCGTCCTCCCCGGCTCTATCGACGAATGGCGCGGGTTGGGGCTGCTCGGAATGCAAGAGCGCGCCACCCTGGCCGGGGGGATGGTCGAAATTGAGTCCAAACCCGGACAGGGGACGCGCGTATTGATCACGATGCCCTTCGCGGAACCGGCGGCGCCGGACGGCCCGGCGGGTAAGGAAACCGTCGCGGCCCCGCCGGTCCAGTAAAGGCGCGGACGTGATTCCATTGGACACATTGAACGGTGGAGGGCGAATGGATGTGTCAGGGAGGTCGCGTCCCTATTGAATCCAGTCGACGACGCGCTCGTTCGAATTGTTGTACCAGATGGGCAGAAGGTCGGTGACGTTCTTGAGCACCTGCTTGAGCCCCGTTCCGTCGACGTTCACGACGAAAAACTCCCACTTGCCGTTCCGGTCCGAAAGGAACAAGATCTGCTTGCCGTCCGGCGACCAACGCGGCGCGACGTTGTTGACGGGCGTCGAGGCGAACGGGTCGGCAAACGTCACGGGCGTCACAAGACTCCCGTCCGCGTTCATCACGTTGATTTCCCAATGATTGGCCTGCCGGACCTGGAAGGCGATCTTGCTCCCATCCGGGCTGTAGAGGGTGGACTGCACCGCGGGATTCTGGCTAAAGATCGTGACCGGATCGGCGCTGGTCAAGGTATCCGTCGTCAAGATGCCGAACGTCGCATCCGCGAACGCAATGGTGTGATTATCGGTGCTCCACGTCGGCGAAAAGCAATGGTACGAACAACGCGGTTCCGTGAGCGTCCGGGTATCCAGGTCGATCACGCCGATCTTCCAGTGCGGATCGGCCACGATATTAAAGCACATGGTGTAAAAGCAGATCTTTTTGTCGTCGAGCGTCCCGCCCTTTTGCGATACGTAGGCGATGCGCGTGCTGTCGGGACTCCATTGAGGCGAGAGGGGTTTATAGACGCCGAATATCTCCTGCTCGTTCGTCCCGTCCGCGTTCGCGGTAAAGATGCCCGCGGAGGCGTCCCACCGGGCGAACGCGATGTGTTTCCCATCCGGCGACCACGCGGAGTCCATCCCGTACGTAATGCGCGTCAGGTTCGTCCCATCCCCATTCACGGTGTAAATGTTGCTGCCGCTCGCCACCTGAAAGATCAGGCGCCCCTGGAGCGTCCCCTGCGGCACGGGGGTGGCAAAGGGATTGGCGATTACGGGCCGCGGGGTCGGCGTCATCGTCGGTCCGTACTGCGTGCTGTCGCCGTGGATGAGCAGGCGGAAGGAAACGGGAGTGGAATTGTTATTCGTCACGACGGCGAAATAGCGGCCGGGCGCATTGAACGTGCCCATCCAGACGAGATCGTGGACCGCGTCCGAGGTGCCCGCGCCCGGCTTGGTCCCATAACCGACGGGCGCGGTTTTAGGATCGTTCAACCAGGCTTGCGCCTGCGCGGGCGTAAAGATGGCGAGCACCACATTGCTCGCCGCGTTGTCGTCGAGAGACGCCCAAATACGGGACCGGTCGCCGCTGTAATCGAAAGCGAACCAGAGGCTGGCATTCGGCGCCAGGGTTTGCCACGCGTCCGTTCCCAGGAGAGCATCGTTAGGACCGGCGCCGGTCGGCCCGGCGGCGAAGACCGCCGTCGCGAGACCGGCGGCGGCGAGGAGAATGAGGAGCAGGAAAAAACGTTGCAGGTGTTTCATGGCGTACTCCTTGGGGCATACTTGAGCATGCTTTCACAATGCAGGGGTGCTCTCTCTTATTGTCTGACAAGCGGGGCGGATTGTCAACCTCGACAAATCTGCTCTCCTGAAGCCGGCAGGTCTCTTGGAGGCAGGTGCGCGGAGGCGAGCGCGAGGAACATGAGCGGCAGCGTGCGGAGAGGGTATTTCAAATAGCTGATGGCGGAATACATCGACCTCCCCTGCGTGCGGCGGGAGACGGTGACCGGATACTCTTTCACGACGAATCTCGCGTGCAGGAGATAGACGAGCGCCTCGGCGTGAAAATCCAGGAAACGGATGTTGACGAGGCCGCGACACGCCTTGTTCTTGAGCGCCTTGTATCCGCAAGTCGTGTCATAGATGCGGCGGCCGGTGAGGAGCAGCGTCGCCCAGGAGAACAGGCTCATTCCGATGCGGCGGCCGGCGGAGGAATCGTCTTCGCAATAGCGGCCCATGAATCTCGACCCGATGACGACGTCGGCGTTCTCGCGCACCAGGCAATCGACCAGCCCTCTGGCCTCGGTCGGATCGTGCTGCCCGTCCGCATCCATAAAGACGATCACGTCAAAGCCGCGGCGGATGCCGTACAGCATCCCCGTTTGCAGCGCCCGGCCGTAGCCCGATTGCTCCGGCTGTAGAATCTGCCTCACCCCGAGCGAATCGACGACCGCGCCGGTATTGTCCGTGGAGGCATCGTTCACGACCACGATCTCGTAATCGGGGGCGCAGACCTTGAGCTTGGTCAGCACGCCGCCGATCGTGCCTCCTTCATTGTAGGCCGGCATGACGACCAAGACGCGCAGAGCCGTGCGGTTTTGCTCAGACATATCGGGGACGCCCCTGTTTGGAGAAGATGGTCTCACCAGCGGATACCGGGCATTGTGCGGCCGGTGAACGCGACTCGTATTATAGGGGTTTCGGCCGGACGGACAAAATGGGGGACAAAGACAAAGCCGGCTGCAGACATGCCGGCTTTTGATTTTCGTTGGTAGAACGTTAGGATGCCCTGAGCGAGCGAGGACCCGCTCTATGGCCAGGGGCGGACCGACGCGTACGCTCACCACCCTTTGTGTGCGACGCTGCCCGCGGGACGAGCCGCACCTCAAGCTGCGCGTCCAAAGCGTCGGCGACACGCTGGAGCAGTCTCAGGGTTCCAACGCGTCCTTTACTTTCAAGCCGGGCAATACTGGATTGCGTAGTACCGGTCCGTTTGGCCAGTTCTGTCTGCGTCATCTTGCGCTCGTTGCGAAGCGCGACGATCTGACGAGTGATTTGAAACTCGGGCTCGAGCTCCTCATAGGCGCGGCGAAACTCCGGGTCTTCAAGTCGTCTTTTCAGATCCGATTCATAAGGAACGCTCCGCGCGTATCTCCCCCGAACGTCAGACATCGTTTTCCCCTTAGCCTCCAGGTGGCTCATCCGGCATTGCGGTTTGCCTCCCAGTCCGCCGCGCTGGCCTCGGCAATCGCAATCGCCCTGTAGGGTGTCTTTTTTGTCGCTTTCGTAAAGCCGTGCAGCAGGACGAAGGTACGGCCCGTTGCGGCAAAGTAGAGCACTCGGTACTCCAATCGGCCGACCGAAGTACGCAGCTCCCAGATCTTGCCGCGCAGATGCCGGCAGTACGGTTCGGCAAGTGTGAGCCCAAACGTGGCCAACAGCCCGATCGTTTGCCGGACCCTCGCCTCATGCTTGACGCCGAGACTTTCAAGCCACTCGACGACCGGCTGGCGCCCCTGTGTGTCCTTGTAGATTTCGATGTGCCAAGGCGCATTCGCCACATATACATTATAGCAAAATTGGTATAATTGTCAAAGGGTCAAATTCCAGCAAGCAGATTCCGGAATTTGTGCCTCTCCAGCGGAAAAAATAGAATTGCTCTCAGAGGTCCCAGCCTGCCCTTTGATTTCCTCGGACTCGTTCATGGGATGATGCGGCGAGCCTTTATCTCACGTCAAGCCCAGATGAACTCCGCCAGCGATTCTTCGCTCTTCGGAACCGCAGGGACGCTGCAGACCTCCTAGAGGTCGAGGAAAAGCACCTGATTTACCATCTTCCCGATCCCACAACCCCCCGTCTATCCAACCCCAGAACTACATAACTATCCAACTCTCATCCATTTATCCATGTTATCCATTTTATCCAATTGGTAGTGGGGTATCCATACCATCCATAGTATCCATACTCTCCTCCGCCTTCAGCCTTTTTGTGCTATTTGAGCCGACGGCCGCGCTGTGTTATAATGCTTCCGCTTGATTAGATTATTCGGGGGGAACCAAATGGCGAGTCGATCACGAGACTGGCTGGAGCAAGCCAAGCGCGATTTGGAACATGGACGCCTTGACCTCTCTTCGGGCTATCACGAGTGGGCCTGTTTTAGCGCGCAGCAGTCCGCCGAACTGGCATTGAAGGCCCTCTATCAGCATCTCAGCGCGGAAGCGTGGGGGCACTCAGTCAAGGGATTGGTCGATGGATTACCCCCCGAGCTGGGAGTCACGCCTGAATTGGCCGATTGCGGGCGCATCCTCGATCGCTTTTACATTCCCACGCGCGATCCGAATGGATTCGACTATGGGAAACCGGCCGATTACTACACGGAATCGGACAGCGAGCAAGCCATCCGTTGTGGAGAGGCGATTGTCCAGTTCTGCGAGGAGCGCATCTACAAGTGAAGAGCGCGCCGCGCGCCTTCGTAACGAGACCGCCGCTGGCACGTTCTAATGGTGGGCGTGTTTTGGGCCCAGTAAGTATTTGCCAGAGGGCAGAGCGGAAGGAGAATCGGGAGTGGAGTCGAGATTGTACGTGGGCAATTTGCCGTTCAACGCGGCGGAAGAGGATTTACGCAATTTGTTCAGCCAGGCGGGCGAAGTTACGGATGTCCACCTGGTGACCGAGCGGGGAACGGACCGATCGCGGGGATTTGCCTTCGTCGAGTTTGCGAACCAAGCGGATGCCGAAAAAGCAATTCAAATGTTCAGCGGCTATGACATGAACGGTCGCCAGTTGACCGTCAACATGGCCCGCCCGCGCGAAGAGCGCAGCTATGCGGGTGGTGGCGGTGGCGGTGGCGGTGGGGGACGCGGCCGCGGCGGCTCGCGGGGACGCTACTAGTCGGACGTAGACGCCATTACCTAGCGTAGTTGGGCGTAATCCCCTTCCCCTCTCCTCTGAACCGGGAGAGGGGTTTTTATTGCGCGAGGCTCGGTGCCAGAGGCACCGAGCCTCGCGCACTTATCACACCGACGCTCCGCATAGGCGGGCGTCGGACACTTGTTTTTATTCCGGTCTGTAGGGAGCCTCTATCTCGATGTCGCCCACGTATTCGGACAGGTTCGCTTGGCCGAGCATCTGGCGGATCGCCTGAATTTCCCCGG
>JAMDCU010000119.1:0-410 GCA_023489485.1 Chloroflexota bacterium | reverse complement strand
CGCAGCAATCCCTCAGTCGTCAACGAGTCGAGAAAAGGATCTGCCGCCTCGGTCGCGGCCTGCCAGACCGCGAGCATTTCCCGCAGCGACGGGGTGCTCATCGGCGCGCCGTATGCGTACATCTCGTTCAGCTGAGGGTAAAGCATTTTCCCCTGTGCCAGTTCGATCCAGTAGCGGTGCTCGTGCCACGCCAAATGCCCCACGGTCCAACTGATGCAGTTCATCGGTCCAAAGTGTCGGGCCCCGTCCTCCTCGGACACCCCTTGCAGTCCCCGCAACCATTCCTGCCGCGTAAAGCGAAATTGATCGACGAGCGGATGAGTCATGCGCTATGCCTCCACGAACGCCGTTTCGAAACCCGGGACCGCGGCCGAGCCGAGGCACTCGCCCGGACTCGGCAGGGTCTCGCC
>JAMDCU010000007.1 GCA_023489485.1 Chloroflexota bacterium | reverse complement strand
AGAACGAGCCGAGCCCGAGAGCCTTGAAGCGGCGCTTGCCCATGGCGCATCTCCCAGAGTGAGGATGGCGCCATTGTACTCAGTTCGCGAAAAAACGCGAGTTCGAGTGGGTTAATCCACACTCTCCTCAATTCGTGCTCTTGACAAAGAGAATTGACTGGGATATAATTAGTAAGGATGTAGGATGTCGTAACGTCCTACATGTCACCTCGATACGATATCGGACAGCTCTTGGGAAACGGCAAAGGCGCGCCGCCCCCAAGGTCACGCTGGCTTTTAGCCCAACGCACAGTCATTGGGTTAGAAGCCAGCGTGCTTTTTTGGCGGTAATGTTTCTAGAGAAAGTCCCGATTTCCCCTTACCCCCCACTTGATTTCTAGCCGATTCGGGAAAATGCCGCATGAAGACAGAGTCCAGTGTTGCCCTTTCAACCCTGGCCAGACCGGTACACAAGACTCTGACCAGGACTACTGCCGAAACGCTCCGCCAAGCCATCGAAGTGGGGAGCTTTCCGGCTGGTAGCCAGTTACCCTCTGAGAAGGAATTGATATCCCGGTTGGGGATTTCGCGCACGACGTTGCGGGAGGCCCTGAGAATCCTGGAGGACGAAAGGCTGATCGAGCGAAGACGGGGGCTGGGCACTTACGTTTCCGAACGGCCTATTCTCAAGGATCTGAGCGCGAATTTCAGCATCTCGGAAATGATCCTGGCCGCGGGTATGACCCCCGGCGTTTCCTGCGCTGAAGTACGCATCGAGAGAGCCTCCAGTAATGTTGCCGCGGGACTCAGAATAACCGAAGGAACCCAGGTGGTTCTGATCGACCGGGTACGAACTGCCAATGACCGGCCCGTGGTCTGGTCGCTGGATTTTCTCCCTCCTACACTTCTAGGTCCTCACGGCATGGAACGCCTCCGCGCTGGGGTTCAATCAATATACGAGTTTCTCGCCTGTGAACAGGTCCGGATTGTGCATGGTGTCGCAGAATTGCGACCCATTTTGGCGACCAAGGAAATAGCAGGCAAACTCGAAGTGAAACGCTGCGCACCGATTCTGTGCATCACCCAAACGGACTACAGCGCCAACAACCAGCCTGTTCTGTACTCGATTGAATACCATTTGCCGGATACCATCATCTTTCAGATAAATCGGAAAGGCCCCCACACTTAGCAGGTTCAGTCCACCTATCAGGAGTAAGTAGGAACTAGTACGCTGTTCAGCTCACGTTGAGAGACTCTAGATCGTGGACGAATTCTCTCGAGGGAGAATAAACGTGGCGAACAAGGGTGTTCGGATCGGCGTGATTGGTTCTGGCTTTGCCTCGACCGTGCAAATCCCCGCACTGCAGCATGTGCCGTCCGCAGAAATCGTGGCCATGGTGAGCCAGCATCTCGATCGAGCGCGGGCTTGTGCTAAGGAGTTCGGCATACCGCGCGCGTACGATGACTACCAACAGATGCTAGCGGAGTCGAAACCCGACCTCGTCCTTATTACTACCCCCGTCTACCTCCACCACGCCATGACGCTAGCGGTTTTGAATGCAGGCTGTCACGTGTTGTGTGAAAAGCCCATGGCGTCGAACGTGGATCAAGCGTACGAAATGCTCGCGCGCGCGACCGAAGCCAATGTCGTCAATGTTATTGACCACGAGCTGCGCTTTGATCCGAACCATCGCCGCGTCAAACAACTCCTTGACGCGGGGTTTGTCGGCAAAGTCTATCATGTTCACATGAATGTCCTCGATCCTTTGCGGGCTGACGCGTTGGCGTCACCTTTCAGTTGGTGGTCGGAAGCCTCGAAGGGAGGCGGACAGCTCGGGGCGAGGGCTTCCCATATGATTGATTTGGTCCAATGGTGGCTCGGGGATATTGGCTCCGTTTCCGCTCAATTGGGAACGTGGGTCCAGTGGCGGCGTGGCAACACTCCGAGCACCATGCTTCCCGTCACCAGCGATGACCAGTTCACTCTCCTAGCCGAAACCCGCAATGGCAGCATGGTCGTCCTTTTCGATAGCGAAGTGTCGCGTCACTTGGCTTGTGATCATGCCGAGATCATCGGATCCGAGGGGACTCTCATTCTTGATAGCCGTGATGGGTTACACGGAGGGCGGACGGGAGAGCCTCTGTCTGATCTGACCCTAGCTAATCCGGACAGTCAATTGCCCGGCATTGGGCCAGGAATGTGGGCGAGCAGTTTCGTCGGATTGGCTCGGGAGGTGGTTGGAGCAGTTGATGAGAATCGTCGGACCGCTGAAGCCGCAACCTTCAAGGAAGGTCTGCGTGTGCAACAAGTACTCGATGCCGCACATCGGTCCTGGAGCGAACGGCGATGGGTTTATCTCACCTGAGCGTCGCAGTGCCCCTGGAAGCGCTGTCGAGGTAGCTTTTGCAGAAGCGCGGAAAGAGTCTAGACAAGTCACATTGATCTATGACGGTTGAGAGCAAAGATGAGGGCTGACTATGCCACGACCAATTACACTGAACACGGGCCAGTATGCCGATATCCCCCTGGAGACTCTTGCTAGAAAGGCCTGCGATTGGGGCTTTAACGGCCTCGAGCTTGCTTGTTGGGGTGATCATTTTGAGGTTGATAAAGCACTCGAAAAGGACGGGTATCTGCGCGCTAGGCGTGATTTGTTGGAAAAATATCGCCTGAATTGCTTTGCCATCAGCGCGCATCTCGTGGGGCAATGCGTGTGCGATGATCCTATTGATGAGCGACACGAGGAAATCCTTCCGCCGCGGATATGGGGAGATGGTGATCCTGAAGGTGTTCGCCAGCGCGCGAGTGAGGAGATGAAGAATACTGCGCGGGCTGCTGCTGCGTTCGGCGTGGGAGTCGTCACGGGATTCACTGGGTCGAAGATCCCGCCTCTGGTGGTGTTCCCCGTCATGTCGCCAGAGAGGATCGAGGAGGGATACCGGGACTTTGCGGCTCGTTGGAATCCGATCCTCGATGTTTTCGATGAGGTCGGTGTGAGGTTCGGGTTCGAAGTGTATCCGTCCGAGATCGCCTACGATTTTTGGACGACCCGGCGAGCACTGGAAGCCGTCCTTGATCGAGAAACCTTCGGACTCAACTTCGATCCGAGCCACCTCTACTGGCAGATGGTAGATCCCGTTGAATTCATCTACGAATTTCGCAATCGTATCTATCACATGCACGTCAAGGAATCGATCCGGCTCATCAACGGTCGCAATGGCATCATGGGCTCGCGGCTACCTTTTGGCGATCATCGGCGCGGCTGGGATTTTGTTTCGCCCGGTCGCGGAGGGGTTCCATGGGAGCGAGTATTTCGTGCGCTGAATGATGTACGGTATCAGGGCCCCTTGTCCATTGAATGGGACGACAATGGCATGGATCGCGACCGGGGTACGATTGAAGCGTTGGGTTTTGTTCGCCAGCTTGACCGGGCGCTATCTGATGTCTAGCCAAACGCTTCGTTCGGTGCGAACGAACGCTAAGGAAGCCATCGTTCGCAAGGGGGCTGGTCCTATACCCGGGTTCTTTCTGCAGTGGTGCCCTTTGGAGCCATCTTGGAGAGATCCGAAGGAGGGAGGTGGTTATTGACGTAGGACAAAGAGAGACGTCGCGCGAGGGCAAGTATCTTGCACGATGATTCAACCAAGGAGGAGCCAAATGCTCAGCAAAGGCAGTCTCAAATTGGCGTTTCTCGCTGTGCTGGTCATCGTTCTAATTGGACTTGTTGCTGGTTGTGCGGCGCCGACGGCTGCACCACCGCCACCCGCCGCTACGCAGCCGCCCGCCCAGCCGGCGGCCACGCAGCCACCGGCACAACCCGCAGCCACCCAACCGCCGGCGCAACCCGCAGCCACCCAACCGCCGGCGCAAGCGGGAGTGAAAACTCTCAAAATCATCACACTAACCGGCCCACGTTACGAGATGGCGACGACTGCCATGGCAAACGCGTACAACAAGGCCCACTCAGATGTCAAGATCCAGGTGGAGGCATTCCCTCAGGAAGACCAGATTGCCAAGGTGGGTATGGACGTCGCGGCAAAGGGAAACGCCTATGACCTGATCTGGATCGACTACAAGTTCATTGGTGGGTATGCTGACGCAGGATACCTCCTGCCAATGGACGATTATCTGAAGGCCAATGCGGATTGGTGGAAGGATCTGCAGGGAGATGTCTATCCGCAGGTCCTGAACATGTACAGCTATAAAGATCATTGGTATGGCCTGCCCAATGACGGCAACACCGAGCTGTTCTACTACCGCAAGGACGTGCTCGACGCTGCCGGGGTCAAGTTGCCCACGACGTGGGATGAAACCCTCGCTGCGGCTCAGAAGCTCAACAACCCGCCCAAGATGTACGGCCTCTGTGGCAACTTTGCGCGGTACTGGGCGACCGATTTCTGGCTTTCGATGTTCTTCAGCAAGGGAGGTGTGATCTGGGATCCCAAGACCTATGAGCCAGGGATCGACAGCGCCGCCGGGAAATACTCAGCGGACATGATGGTCAAGTTGCTTCAGTATGCTCCCAAAGAAGCATTGCAGTGGGAAGAGGGCGACGTCTACTCGAATATGGGCAGTGCCGGAATTTGCGCGATGGCACCGGCCCAGTGGGGTGGCGCCGTGCTCACGAATCCCACGCTGGCCAAGCTCGCGGACAAGATTGCGGTGGGTCGCGTCCCGGCGATCGATGCCGAGGGCAAGCAGCTCATTCTCCCCATGGGTGGCTTCGGGCTGGGCATCAATGCCAAGACCAAATACCCGGACGTCGCCTTTGACTTTATCAAGTACTGGCTCTCGCGCGAGAATCAACAGTACCTGGTCCAAAACACCGGACAGCCGGCGCGGAATTCGGCCCTCACCGATCCCGTGAACCTCAAGATTGCCCCCTACTTCGCCGCCGAGTCCGAAAACCTGAAGTTTGCCGTGCCGCGCCCCGTTGTTGCGGAATATGCTTCGGCGGAGCAGATCATCGGCAACGAGTTGGACAACGTCTTCTTGGGCAAAAAGACCACCGATCAAGCCCTCAAGGACGCCAACAGCCAGGTACGCGACGTGCTCGTCAAGAGCGGCAAGCTAGTTGCCAAGTAGCGCTTTAGCTCTCTGATGCAGGAGAGTAGGCGAGTCGCCTACTCTCCTGCAACGAGTCGACGCATGGGCTCGCGCTGTTCGAGCTCTAGCCACTGGAAATCGCGGGTTCAAGAGAGGAATCAGGCATGCATCATAACCAAATCAGAGGTTGGACGTTGCTCAGCCCCGCCCTCATATTTCTCCTCGCGCTGGGCATCTTCCCCTTGGTCTACGCCATCTGGCTAAGCTTTCACAGCTTGAATCTCCTCGACCCCAGTCGAGGCACTCGCGCCGTCGGCTTTGAGAACTTTTCCACGATTCTATTCAAGACCCCGCTGATTGGGATCTCCTTCCCTGAGAGTCTACAAATTACCCTCATTATCCTAGTCGGATCGTTGTGTCTCGAGTTAGCCATCGGACTGATCCTCGCCATCTTGGTTTCCCGTACGAGCGCTTCCGTGTTGCTTCGCATGTTTCGCTCCTCCTTGATGGTTCCGATGCTGATTGCCCCCGCCATAGTGGGGATGATGTTCCGCTTCCTTTTCGAGCCTTCTTTTGGCCTCATCGACTTTGTCCTGGGCCTAGTTGGGGTAGCGCCAATCTACTGGATTAGCGATCCGAATGTTGTTCTGTACGCGGTCATCCTCGTAGGTGTCTGGGAGTGGCTACCTTTTTCCTTCTTAGTCTTTCTCGCGGGAATTCACGCCATCCCTCCCGAGCAGTTCGAAGCGGCTGCGGTGGATGGCGCCGGTTTCTTTGAGCAAATCCGTTACATTACACTTCCGTGGTTAAGAAACTTGGCGGGCATCCTAATCTTGATCCGGGGCGTGGACTTGATACGGAACTTTGATGTGATTTTTACCCTGACCTATGGCGGTCCTGGTCGATCCAGTGCGAGCCTTGGCTTTAGTGCCTATCTGACTTCATTCAAGTTTTTCGAGGTGGGACAGGGAACGGCATATGCCGTCCTCATCCTCATCTTGATCAACATACTCGTATTGATTTTCGCACGATATCTAGTGCCGGCACGCGAGGAGACCTATGGAGGCTGATGTACTTGGGCGCAGAGCCGCGGTTGGCGTTCCCGGTGTCCGGAAGCGAAGGGTAGCGTTTTGGCGCAGGCTCCTGACAGTGTTTGCGTACGTCATCGTGCTCTTTTTGTTCGGGATCTATATCCTACCATTGCTATGGATCGTGCTAACCTCTATCAAGCCGCAGGAGCTGATCATCGTACATCCAAGCGAAGCGCTGGCCTTTGTCCCCACCCTTGACCATTACGTTCGCCTGGTGACCGAATGGCACTTTCTAACTCCACTCCTCAACAGTTTTATTGTCTCGGGGGCAACCACAGTCCTGAACCTGATCCTTGGCGTCTTGGCGAGTTTCGCCTTGGTGCGGTATCGGCTCAGGGGAGGAGATTTTGTCTCCTTATGGATCCTCAGCCAGCGCTTTATGCCCGCGGTGGCCATCCTCCTGCCCCTGTACATTTTCTACAACACCTTCGGCTTGATCGACACTTACCTAGGCATGGTGCTAGTGAACACCGTGGCCACGCTTCCTTTCAGTATCTGGATGTTGCGCGGCTTTTTCCAGGACTTGCCGAAGGAGCTTTACGACCAGGCCGAAGTCGACGGATGCGACGACATTGGCATCCTAAGACATGTCATCCTTCCTATCGGCCGTGCCGCCATGGGGGTGACCGCCGTCTTTGCGTTTCTTTTCTCGTTCAATGAGCTAATGATTCCGCTCGTAATCTCCCGCACCAGCACCGAAACCGTTCCCGTCGCCTTCTCCGGTTTCAAGATGCAGTTCCAGACTGATTGGGGAGCCGCCGCCGCAGCAACGGTCGTCACCGTGTTACCTTTGTTTATTGTCGTCGCGTTGCTGCAGGAAAACATTATTCGCGGCCTGAGCATGGGGGCTGTGAAAGAATAGGACCGCCCAAGGAGGAAATGTGTCCAAGGTAACCCTTCCCTATGGCAAGACTAGCTTGAGCACAGAGATTCCGGATCGGAATCTCATGCTCGTCGGATGGCCCAAGGAGCCATCGATGATCCCGCTGATCGATGATGAGATTCAGGGGGCCCTAGATAACCCAATTGGGGGGCCTCGAATTGCCGATATCGCCGGACCAGGAAAACGCATCGTCATTATCTCCGATGACTACACGCGTCCAACGCCTACGCGCTCGATCCTCCCTGCGCTTCTGGCTCGTTTGAGCCAAGCGGGTGTGGCCAAGTCGGACGTGACCATCCTCGTCGCGGGCGGGATCCACCGAAAGATGTCCGAGGAGGACTTGATCGCCAAATTGGGCAAAGAGGTGGTTGAGCAATTCCGGATTGTTCTCCACGATGTGGACGACAAGGAGAAAATGGTCTGCCTGGGTAGAACCAGTCGCGGCACTCCGGTATGGATTGACAAGGAAGTTGTGCAGGCCGATGTCAAGATCTCGATTGGGACGGTGGAAGCTCACCCCTACGCGGGATTCTGCGGCGGGGCGAAAATTTATGCGGTTGCCTCAGCCGGGCGAGAGTCGATCTATTACAACCACGGACAATTAGCCGCGAGCCCCGATTCTTGGTTTGGCCGCACCGAGGGCAACCCGTGTTGGGAGGATATGGTTGAATTTGCTCGCATGGTCAAGCCCGATCTCGGCATTAATGTGGTGTTGAGCGCAAAAAAAGAGGTCGTGCGGGCATTTGCCGGAGATATCGTTGCTTGCCAGAAGGCCGCGATTGAAGTGTTCCTTCAAGTCTATGGCGTTCCTCTCAAGCGTCCCGCCGATATTGTGCTGGCCAGTGCCAACCCTAAGCAATTCTACTTTGACTTGGCCAACCTCGCGATGATGAACGCGGGAACTATCGTGAAGAAGGGAGGCACGCGGGTGATTGCCGCCTACTGCGAAGAAGCGCTCGGTCCAGCTCTCCACCGCCGCTTGTATACCGAGTCCTTCGGGCGGCCGTGGCCCAGATCGGCCGAGTACCTGAAGGAAATGCAAGGCGGCAAGTATGCCTACCAAATGGCCGACGCACCGGCGATTTACAAACTCTTTCAGGCCGAGGAGAAATCGGAGATGATCTTGGTGACGGAGGCACTCCCAGAGGAAGATGCGAACCGAATGAGGCTGAACTGGACCCGCTCGCTCGATGAGGCCATGCGCCAGGCGTTCGCCAAGCAAGGAGCGGATGCTCAGGTGGCGGTTCTCCCGCTGGCCGGGATGTGCTACCCCTATCTCGCTAATTGAATCGGCCGCTCGTTCTGCAAAACTCTATTGCCTGGAGGCTTAACCATGTTGCAGTGCAATGCGATCTACGATTTGACCCACCCGATGACACCGCAAATGTACCACCCGACCGGGTACCCCAAGTTCACCATTTACGAGACACTCGACGGAGAGGGGTGCCTTTCTTCTCGGATCGACACTTCGCTGCATATGGGCACCCACATGGATGCTCCAGTGCATGTCATGAAAGATGGGCTTTCGATCGGGGAGATTGCTCCAGCGAGGCTCGTCGGGCCTGCTCTGGTCGTGGATGTATCCCCAGGCTATGGGCCCGATTGCGGCAAGAACTTGGCTATCTCCGCAGCAGATCTGCAGGCGGCCGTCACCTCTACCCATCATTCTCTGGACGCCGGGGATATGATCATCGTCAACACCGGCTGGCATCGCCTCTACACTTCCGAACCGCGACGCTATTATTCCGAGTTTTCGACGCTCAGCGCCGAAGCGGGACGATGGCTGGCGGAGAAAGGTGTTATCTTCGTCGGCGTCGATTGCTGCGATGCGGATGAGGAACGGTTCTATGCCAAGCCGCCCTACGCCCCGCCGAACCACAAGCAGAACTTTCTCTCCAAAGGCATTTGCATCTGTGAAAACGTCGGTGGCGATGTCGATAAGGTGCTAGGGAAGAAGCTCACGCTAATCGTGGCGCCTTTGCGAATTGTGGGCCCCAACGGCAATGCATCGCCCATCCGCCTATTGGCCGTTGAGTAATGGTTCGCGCACCAGTCCAGCGGGTCGGAGACGATGCTCAAGGAGGATCCCATGACCGAGAAGGCGAAAGCCGCCGTTCTCATGGAGCCAGAACATTTCGTGATTCGTGAGTTTCCTCTCCCTCAGTTAGGACCGCGCGATCTCTTGATGAAGGTCAAGTTGTGCGGCATTTGTGGATCCGACATTCATATGTGGCACGGCCGAAGTCAGATTCACGAGCCTTGGATCATCGGCCATGAATTTATCGGCGAAGTGGCCGACGCCGGCTCCGAGGCACTTGCGTTGCGTCATCTGGCGATTGGGGATCAGATCGCCGTAGAACTCTTGATTCCTTGTCGTCAATGCCGTTGGTGTATGGAAGGTAAGTACGAGATCTGCGAAATGGACAATGTCTCCCTCGGACCGGACCATGGCCGTCAGTTTGGCTGCAACATTCCTCTCACGCGGCCGCCCACACCCTTGTGGGGCGGATACTCGCAGTACCTCTACGTGCCCGAGCAGGCGTTGGTTCACAAGTTCCACAAGCAGGTTTCGTGGCAGGCCGGGGTTACGGTAGAGCCTCTTGCTACGGCCCAACACGCCATCGATCGGTCTCATATCAAAGGTGGTGAATCCTGTGTCGTCGTGGGACCTGGTCCTATTGGGCTCTCGGTAACCGCTGCCGCCAAGCACGCCGGAGCTGAACCGGTGATCCTCCTGGGAACTCAAGGCGATGTACGTCGGCTGGAGGTAGGATGCAAACTAGGGGCTGATTACGCGCTAGATATTACCCAGGTGGCTGATCCTGTGGCCGAAGTCAAAAGACTGCTGCATGGCAGCGGGGCCGATGTGTCGGTCGAATGCTCGGGTGCTCCGGCCGGCTCGCTGTTGGCTCTACGTTCCGTACGCAAAGGCGGTACCAGTGTTCTCATCGGAATGAGCGGAATGCGAGAGCTCACGCTTGTGCCCGACGCGGACATTGTCTTTTCGGAAATCACCGTGGCCGGTTCTCTCATGAGCGGCCACGGCTATGAACGGGCCATGAAAATCATAGAATCCGGGCGTTTTCCAATGGAGGCCATGGTCACCCATGAGTTTCCCCTTGCCAAGATCGACGAGGCGTATGCTCTCATGACCAGCCGCCGCGAGGACCCCATCAAGATTGCACTCAACCCTTGGGCCTAGAGGTACGAACATGAAACTATGCTGCACCAGCTACAGTTTTGATCGTGCGATCGCCGAGGGCGAGATGTCGTTGCGCGACTTCTATCAGTTCTGCCAAGAGGCAGGGGTCGAGGGAATTGAGTTGTGGGACCTGCATCTGCCAGACAGTCCTGACGGAAAGTTTGTCGAGGAGACCAAGCAGGAGCTTCGCGCGGTCGGTCTCCCTCTGGCCACTATTGCCGTGAACAACCACAAGTTCGCGAGCCTCAATGCCAGTGAACGCGCGCGCGATGTTGCGAAGATTCAGTGCTGGATTGATGTAGTCAGTTCACTAAATTGCTCTGTGCTGCGTGTCCTGCCCGGCGAGTTGAAAGCGCTAAACACCCATCGCGCGACTCGCTACCCACTCGTGCGGGCTGCGTTCGAAGAGTGCCTGCCCTATGCACAGGCACATGGGGTGACTCTGGCTGTGGAGAACTGCCCGAGGGAAGCGCAGCCGGAGGTCGTGGTAGACCTGATCAAAGACTTGAACACACCCTTCTTGCGTGCATGTCCCGACATCGGTAACTCTCCCCAAGCGGTTCGGTATCGCGCCTGGGAGGACGCGGCTCCATTTGCGGTGCATGTGCATGCCAAGACATTCGATTTCGACGATCGTGGAGAAGAGACCACCATTGACTATTCCCGTGCCATCGGGATCCTGAAAAAGAGCGGCTATAAGGGATATCTCAGTATCGAGTTCGAAGGCGACGGGGATGAAATCGTGGGTGTCCAGAAGAGTATCCATCTAGCTCGTCGTCACTTGGGCGCAGGAGGTGGAGACTGAACGTAGTTGGGATCGGAGCGCATCCCGACGATATGGAGCTATTGTGCGCTGGCACCTTGGCCAAATACGTGCAACAGGGCGCCAGAGTATGGATTGTCACCATGTCCGTTGGGGAATTGGGACACAAGGATATCACGCCTGCTGAGCTTAGCAGGATCCGGCGCAGAGAGGCCAGTGAATCCGCAGCTCTCATTGGTGCCGAGTATGTGTGCCTGTACGAGCAGGCGGAATACATGCAAGATAACAGCGATGCGCGCAACAAGCTGGTCGAAGTGCTACGGCGGGCAAAGGCCGATGTCGTCCTCACGCAATCGCCGGTCGATTACCACCTGGATCACATGAACACGAGCAAAATTGCGCACTCGGCGACACTCAGTGCCCCGATTCCGCAGATTCTCACGGAGTCGAAACCGCTCGTACAACACCCGATGCTCATCTACTGCGATTCCTTGAGCGGCCTAGACGTTCAGCCAACGCATTACGTGGATATCACCTCCACCTTCGAAACCAAGTTGGCGATGCTGCGCTGCCACAAGACACAACTGAAGATGGAATACTGGGCCGAGGCGCCCCTTAGCGGCCTGGAAGAAATGATGGAGATTCAAGCGCGTTTTCGTGGGCTCCAGTCGGGTGTCAAGTACGCAGAGGCGTTCCGGCCGGCGTTGGCCTGGCCCCGGTTCAGAGCAGGGAATTGGCTACCATAGCCATTAACGGGCGGCACGCTTCAGCACAAACTCAAATACAACTTAGGAGGTACTCCCAATGTCGACTCAAGTAAGCGGTGTCATCGTTGCCTCTCTCACCCCGTTCCGTGAAGACGGGTCCCTGGACAAAGCGGCACTGCGGTCCCACGTTGACTTCATGATCGAATCGGGTGTGAACGGCTTGTTCTGTGCGGGCACCTATGGTGAAGGACCCATGATGTCGTTAGAGGACTATCGCGATGTGAGCCAAGCGTTTGTGGAGGCCGTACACGGCCGGATTCCCATTATCTTTCAAGCTGGCGCCCCATCGACCGCTCAAGCGGTGGAACAGGCTCGCGTCGCCAGCCAAGCAGGCGTCGACTACATCGCCGCAGTCCCTGCGTACTATTTCAAGCATGATGATGATAGCTTGGTAGATTACTACACCGCGCTCTCCCAGGCTACAGACAAACCGATCTTTGTCTATGATAACCCGGGTCGTACCGGCAATCCTATCAGTCCGGCGCTCTTTGAGAGGTTGATCCGGATTCCAAGGATCGTCGGTATGAAAGACAGCAGCGACAGTATGGTGCATTTTGAAAAATGCAAGATGGTCGCGGGGTCCGACTTCAATATGATTATTGGCTCGGATGACTTTATGCTGCCAGGGCTGGTTACGGGCGCGCGGGGAGCCATTCTGGTCCTTGCCAACGTGCTCCCCAAGTTGTTTGTCGATCTGTGGAATGCATTTTGCGCAGGCGACATGGCGAAAGCCCTTGAGCTACAATTCAACGTCCTGCGCATTCGGGCCGTCTTTGCCAAAGGCCCCTATGTCTCAACGTACAAGGAAGGGATTCGCCTGCTGGGACGAAATGCGGGATATGCCAGAAGGCCGCTCCGTCCGCTCACAGGGAAAGAAAAGTCCGATCTCGAGAGCGGTCTGCGCAAAGTTGGAGTTCTGTAGGATACCGGCGATTCCTGGAAGAGGAGAACAACAATGATTATCGACATGCATGCTCATCTCGGGAAATCTTGGCTTGGCTGGTCGCCCAGCTTCTTTCAGACGGCTTCACAACTCAATGACTACTATGCGGAATTTGGCGTAGACAAAGCCTGCATCAACTCCTTCAAGCTCTCCTACGACCCCATCGAAGGGAATACTGAAATTGCCGCCGCTGTGAAACAGTTCCCGAATCGTTTCATTGGCTTCGCCGTTATTTCGCCTCGCTGGGGTAGTCGGAAGGATGTGGAAGCTGAAATCGACCGGTGCGTTCAGGAGCTAGGATTTAAGGGGATCAAAATCCATCCCAGCTTGAACGAGTACTTTGCCGACTCGCCGGTCGTCTATCCCGTGGTCGAACGAGCCATTCACTACGATATCCCGATCCTCGCCCATTGCTGGTCGGATACTTACTCTCATCCCCGCAATTTCGCGAATCTATCGGACAAGTACCCGGAAGCCAAGATCCTCATGGGCCATATGGGGGGCGACCACTGGCTTGACGCCATTCACATCGCCGCGACCCATAAAAATCTCTACTTGGATACCGCAGATAGCCATGGAGACCTGCTGGTCATCCACACCGCGGTCGAAGTCGCCGGTGAAGACAAGGTCACTTTCGGGACGGACGTGCCTGCCTTTTGTCTGCCATCAGAGTTGGCCAAGGTCAAGTTCGCCATGATCAGCGAGACAGCCAAAGCCAAGATCTTGGGCGGAAATGCCGCTCGGCTCTTGAAACTCTAGAACAGCCTCTGAATTCTGTGAACAGATGGCCGTTCCGAGGAGCGGCCATCTGTCTGTCAGTCAATCCTGATTACAGGCTGATTTCTTTCAGCGAGGGATGGTCTATGGACGTCGCGTCGAACAAGCGAGTACTTGTGGTTTCCACCTCATTCGGATCCACGACACCCGTGCCCATGCAGATCTTGGAACGGAATGGCTGCGAAGTGGTAACCAAGAAGGGGCCCCATAGCGAACAAGAGATGATTGCCCTAATCCCCGAGTTTGCCGCAGTCATTGTCGGGATCGACCCAGTTACTGAGCGTGTCCTATGTGCTGGGACCGACTTGAAGGTCGCGGCAAAGCATGGGGTTGGTGTCGACAATATCGACGTGGACGCTTGTACGCGCCACAAAGTGTTGGTCACCAATGTCCCAGGAGCTAATAGCGATGCGGTAGCCGAGTTCACGATTTGCGTCTTGATGGCGATGGTGCGCAGACTAGTGCCTGCGGTGAACTCTCTGGCAGAAGGCCGGTGGGCCGGTTCGAGATTCATCGGGTTGGAATTGTCCGGTCGCGTGCTGGGCGTGATCGGACTGGGAGCCATTGGTCAGCGCGTGGCCAAACGCGCCCAGGCTCTGGGCATGCGGGTGATCTACACGGATGTGATTCGAAACCCCGAGTTTGAGCGCTCTCAGGGGGTGCTTTACGTGCCAAGGGAGCAACTGCTGTGCGAATCAGATTTTGTCACTCTCCACGTGCCGGCTATCCCTGAGACGCGCGACCTCATTGATTCAAAGGCGCTCCACCTGATGAAGCCCAGCGCGTATCTTTTGAACCTCTCGCGCGGCGAAGCGCTGAATGACGAGGCGCTGATTCAAGCTCTGCGAGAGCACCGCATTGCGGGTGCTGCTCTCGATGCCTTCCGTCAAGAGCCCTTACCGCGTGACCATCCGTTCTTTAGCCTCGACAATATTCTCCTGACGCCTCATATGGCAGGCTACAGCCGAGAGGCCAACGAGCGCACGAGCATCTCGGCCGCCGAAGACGTCGCGCGTATTCTGAGGGGCGACGCGCCGCTGCATAGCCTGAATATGTCGACTCTGGCTAAGAAGAGTGAGATCGGGGCCACCGGGGGATGAGATGAGTCTTCCACTGCTGATCGGCATTGATCTCGGAACGACGGGCTGTCGCACGATCATCTTTGACCGGGATGGCCGCCAAGTCGCCAAATCGTATGTGGAGTATGAAGTTCGGACGCCTGAGACGGGTTGGGCTGAACAAGACCCGGAACAATGGTGGTCCGCGGCTCTGCAGACGA
Organism: Chloroflexota bacterium; assembly: GCA_023489485.1. GTDB lineage: Bacteria > Chloroflexota > Anaerolineae > UBA4142 > UBA4142 > JAMDCU01. Next base: position 18,051 of record JAMDCU010000007.1, on the reverse strand, counting down.
TTCGAGAGGCCGTCGCTGCTGCCCAACTCAATCCGGCAGACGTGGTTGCCATCGGGGTGACCGCTCAGCAGCCATCGCCAGTGTTTGTCGATAGCTCTGGCTGTTCGCTCGCACCCAGTCTCATATGGATGGACCGGCGGACCACCGCGGAGTGTGAAGAAATCTCGACTGCCTTGAACGCAGATCACATCTATAGCATTACTGGGCTACGCGTAGACGCGACCTTTGGAGCGACGAAAATCCTATGGGTCCGTAAGCACTGGCCCGATGTCTACAAAAAGACCTATAAAATTATCCCGGCCAAGGACTTTTTGGTGCAGCGGTTGACCGGTGAGTTTGTGACAGACTATGCCACGTCAGCAGCAAGCCTCCTCCTCAACATCCGCACTCTGGAATGGTGGGACGAGGCGCTCAGCAAATTGGACATTCCGCGCGAGAAACTGGCCACTTTGCGCAAGTCTACGGACCTCGCGGGCAAGCTCCGAAAAGAGGTTGCCGTGGAGGTGGGACTTGTTCCGGGAACGCCTGTCTTCACGGGCGCGGGAGATTCCACCACGGAGGCCATCGGGTGTCGGGTCGTGACGCCTGGCGAGGCCTGTGCCTCCATTGGGACGTCGTGCGATGTAATTGCGTGCACGGAGACGCCTCCGGCCGACCCAAAGAAGCGCTTTGTGGCCTACCCCCACGCGGTGGCTAACCGCTATGTCGCCATGGCAGGCGGGAATACGGGTGGCATGTCACTTCGCTGGTTCCGAGATCAGTTCTGCCAGGAAGAGATTGATGCCGGTCGCCGCCTCGGCATCAGCCCGTACGCGCTCATGGATTTGGAAGCCGCGCGCACGCGTCCCGGCGCGGGCGGAGTGGTCTTCCTGCCTTACTTGCTCGGCGAGCGAAGCCCCATCTACGATCCCTTGGCGCGCGGGGTCTTTTTCGGTATCAGCCTGCGGCAGACCAGAGCCGATTTCATCCGCGCTGTCATGGAGGGTGTGGCTTGCAGCATCCGGCATCGTATATCAATTGTCGAGGAACAAGGTATCAAGGTACCGGTACTAAATGTGGCAGGGGGCGGAGCGAGCAGCGCCCTCTGGCGGCAGATCATCGCAGATGTGACCGGCAGACCGAACCAAACGCTCCAGGTCACCGAGGGGACTTGTGTCGCCGCGGCCATTCTCGCAGGTGTAGGTGCCGGGCTTTATTCTAGTGTTGAGTCGGCTTGCGCGGAACTACTTCCCGTCGCAGAGCGGTGTGAGCCGAATTCAAAGACCAAGATGGTCTACGACAGCGTGTTTCAAGTGTACGTACGGCTCTACGAATCCACCAAAGCCCTCTGGCCCGCTGTCAATGTAGTGGCACAGTATCACGGCGGCAATTGACGATCGAGTCAGAGCCGGGCAAGGGGTGGCGGGGGCCGAACTTTCACGCGATAAAGACCGTGAGTGCGATGTGAGCTTGCGGTGAGGAGAGGATATATCTATGACACAACTACAACTTTCCAGCGAACCGGTTCCGTTCCCGGTTCCGAACTTTCGATTGGATGGTAAAGTCGCCATCATCACTGGCGCCAGTCGGGGGATTGGTGAGGCGATTGCTCAAGCCATGGCCCATAGTGGGGCCTGCACCGTCTTGGCGAGCCGAGATCAAGCCCGCCTGGAGGCTGTTGCCGCGAAGATTGGAAGCATAAGTGCATCGGCGCACGTGGTAAAAGCAGATATCTGCAAAGCGGATGACGTCGCGCGCTTGGTCGCAGAAACGGTCGAACGCTTTGGGCGGATTGATGTTCTGGTGAACAATGCCGGCGTCTGCTATATGGAGCCGGCGCTAGAGGTTACGCCGGAAGCATGGGACAAGACCTTCGACCTGAATGTTCGTGCGCTCTTCTTCCTCTCTCAGGCCGTTGCCAGGCAGATGGTCGCGCAAGAGCGAGGCGGCAAGATTATCAATGTCGCTTCGCAGTTGGCGGTCGTTGGCATGGCCCGGCATAGTAGCTACTGTGCGAGCAAGGCCGCGGTACACCTTCTGACTCAAGTCCTGGCCCTCGAATGGGGCAAGTATCACATCCATGTGAACGCAATCGGCCCCACCTTCATACGCACAGAAATGGCCGCGCCTAACTTGGACAATCCGACGGTTCGAGCGGATATCCTTAGCAAAATGCCGATTGGTCACGTTGGGGATCCCGTAGATGTGGCTGGTGCGGCTGTCTTCCTGGCTTCGGCCGCGTCGGAAATGGTCACCGGGGAGTTGCTCCTAGTAGATGGCGGATGGACGGCTCAGTAGTCAGCTTGAGCCAATGATCTGCGGAGGATCCATGAATCTATTTGATCTGTCTGATCGCAGCGTAATCGTGACAGGAGCAGGGCGAGGCATTGGCCGAGCCCTAGCGCTGGGGCTGGCCCAGGCCGGCGCCAACTTAGTAATCTGTGCGCGCTCTCGATCTGAACTCGAAAGCCTTGCTAACCAAGTGGAGCAGATGGGGCGAAAGGCACTGGTGGCGGTGACTGACATCCGGCAGAGAGATCAGGTCGACGGCATGGTCCAAGCCGCCTTGGCTCAGTATGGATGCATTGATATCCTTGTGAACAACGTTGGGATTGCTCTTCCTCAACCCGCAGAACAGATCACCGAAGAAGCATGGGATGAGGTGGTCGACACGAATCTCAAGGGGACCTTCTTTGTTTCCCAAGCTGTGGCGCGGGCAATGATCAGCCGTCGCCGCGGAGTGATCATTAACCTTGCCTCGGAGCTGGCCTTCGTTGCGCTTCCAGGGTATGCATGCTATTCGGCTACCAAGGCAGGCATTGTGATGCTAACCCGCGCGCTGGCGGCCGAATGGGCGCGCTACGGAATCCGCGTTAATGCGGTCGCGCCCGCCGCGGTTCAGACAGAAGCAAACTCAGTCCTCGCGACCGAAGACGACCGCGCCCAAGCACTCGCTCGGTTGCCGATTGGGCGCTTCGGCAGCGTGCAGGACATGGTCGGAGCCGTGATCTATCTGGCGTCTGATGCGGCGAGTTACGTCCTCGGAGAGACGATAATGGTGGATGGTGGTCGTGTGATCATCTGAAGATGACTCCATGATCCCAGGTTGCCAACCAGGGTATCGGAACAACAATCGTCAAAGAAGGAGACAAGCGAATCGGCTTGAGAGGGATATAAAGTCCTTGCCAACCTTTAAGAAAGGTGGGGCGCTATGAGTGAAGGAATGCTTCATGTGCTGGAACCGATAATCTACTTGTACACGTGGGGGCCCAGTGAGCCTTTGCAGCGGATCGCGAGCGGCGACTCTGTCACGGCGTCCACGCGGGATGCCCGGGGGTTCGACAAGCACGGAAATGCTCTACAGGAAGATCAAAAACAGAAGAGCGACGCGACCAGCTTCCAAGAATCCAATCCCCTGGTCGGACCAATTTGGGTTGAAAATGCCGAACCAGGAGATATGCTTAAGGTGACCGTCAGCAAAATCCGCCTCAATCGCGATTACGCTTGGTCTTTACTCTTGCCCCACTTCGGCGCCCTCACTGGGGAGAGCGACGGACGAGAGCTTCTCCTCAATGACCCATCGCCCGAGCTCAACTACGAGTGGAAGCTTGATCTATCGGCACAGACCGGAACGCTGGAACTCCTGAATAGCAGGCTTAAGACCATTCAAATCCCGCTTCACCCCTTTATTGGGTCCATCGGAGTCGCGCCCCGTTTTGGTCGTGTGGAAACAGCGTTGGTTCCAGGCGAATACGGTGGAAACATGGATTGTGTAGAGACGGCCGAGGGGGCCATCATCTACTTTCCGATTTGGGTGAGGGGTGCCTACCTCTCCTTTGGAGATGTTCACGCGGCTCAAGGAGACGGAGAAGTTTGTGGAGTAGCTCTGGAGACAACAGCTGATGTTACGTTGAAAATCGAGGTGATTAAGAACAGACCGGCGGATTGGCCGCGCATAGAAAACTCGACACACATTATGGTCGCGGGCAGCGCACGCCCCCTTATGAGTGCAGTTCAGATCGCCCATCTCGAACTACTCAAGTGGCTCGTCTCTGAGTATGGATTTGACAGATGGGAGGCCCTTCAGATTCTCTCGCAAGTTGGGACTATGCGCGTGGGCAATATTGTCGATCCGAACTATACGGTTGTCGCCAAGTTCCCCCGCCGCTACCTTCCTCGTTAAGGATCGTTGACGAATTGTGCCTTTGGCAAGTGGAACTGAGCGACTGGCGATGCCGCTCGACCTGTATCGTTAATCGCTTTCCACTTGGACCTAGTGGCACCCGGTGGAGGCGAGTGCCGTTGATTAGGTACCATTCAACTCGCAACCAGAAAAATCACATGGGAAGGAACCCGACCATGCGACGGATCTATCCAGTGCTGGTGGTGGTCCTTGTGCTGCTCGGTGGTCTCATCCTCTATCTCGTCCTGGCCCGACCGGTCGTCGTCCTGCCCCCCGTGACGGTCGCCTTGTCGGAGAACAATGCCCTGGCGGCCTATGAGCGGTTGTTGAAGGTGGACGAGTTCGACCTCACGCTCCGCACGGATGGCCGGCTGTCGGTCGCCGCCAACGGGCAGCGGCTCTCCTGCCTCTCCTGCAACCTGGACTCGCTCAAAAACTCGGCGGACCTGGCCGGACGGTTCCTGATGCCTCCTCTCGCCACCCTCCTCGCCGGCGGCGTCCTCCTCTGGGTGGTCTTTCCCCTGGTGTTGCCCCATCTCGTCTGGGGCTTGGTGCTGGCAGGGTTGTACGTGTACTATATCCTTCCGTTCGAGCTCACTCTGCGTTTGGTTCGCGGGTAGAAAGGAGCGCCTATCGGACCTGTGACCCTCTAGTGTCGTGACTTGAAAATGTTGCGGGGTTGAGATATGCTCGCCCCATGTGCAAACGGGAAGTCCATCTCCAACCCGAAGAACGGGATCGGCTGGTGAAGCTCGTGAACAAGGGCTATCACCAATCCAGTGAACTGAAACGAGCCTATATGCTGCTGCATAGCGATAACCAAAAGACCGATGAGGCGATTGCCGCCATGCTCTTTTGCAGCGAAGACACGGTGCGGCGCACGCGCATCCGGTATCTCAATGAAGGCTTGGACGCCGCGCTCGAAGACAAGCCGCGCTCCGGTCGCGAGCCCGCGCTTAACGCTCAACAGGAAGCGTATCTGATCGCTCTGGCGTGCAGTGAACCCCCAGCCGGTCAAGAACGCTGGACGCTTGACTTGCTCACCCAACGCATGGTGGACGATGAGCAGGTCGAATCGCTCTCGCCGGAAACAGTCCGGCTCACGCTAAAAAAAACAAACTCAAACCTTGGTTAGTCCAGAGTTGGTGTATTCCGGAGATCACCCCCGAGTTTCTAGCCGCCATGGAACACCTGCTGGACTTATACGCCCAACCTTACGAAAAGGCCCGTCCGCCGGTCAATTTTGAACAAAATCGGTCGAATTGCATGCGAATGTTCGTGAGCCCCTCCCGATGGAAGCGGAGCATCCCAAGCGGGTCGATTACGAGTACGAGCGGTGTGGCACGCGGAACGTGTTTCTCTTTCTGGAACCCAAGGCGGGCCAACGCCATGTGTTGGTCACGCGGCATCGAACGAAAGAAGATTGGGCCAAAGCGATGCGGTACTTGGTCGACGAGTTGTACCCGGAAAGCCCGATCATTGATGTCGTGCTGGACAACCTGAATACTCACACGAAAGCTGTGCTCATCTAAATCTTCGGCAAAGCCGAGGCGGACCGCATTGCCGGACGGTTGGAGTTTCACAACACGCCACGGCATGGTTCCTGGTTAAACATGGCGGAGATCGAGTTGAGTGTGATGGAACGGCAGTGCCTCCGTCGGCGACTGGCGGATGAGTTTACCTTGGGCACCGAGCTGGTCGCTTGGGAGAAACCACGGAACGATGCTCGCGTGACCATTCGCTGGAAGTTCACAAAGCAGGATGCTCGCCGTGTCTTTGCGAGGTACTACCCAGCCCCGCAAGATTAAATTGTTGGAGCACTAGGATGCGAAGATTAATTTTGTCCGTTCGAGGCAACCGACAAAAAGGAGATGTGCCATGAAGCGGAGTTTTCATCTAGTGGCGGCCCTGGGACTCGCCTGTGCCCTCTTGGTGCTTGCGCAAGCGGTGTATGCCGATTCCCCGAGCCCCGCCCCGGCCCCGAACACGGCGGTGGTGGAGGTGACCGTCAACAGTGCGGGCGAAGTCTCGGTCGGGGGGGTGAGTCTCAAGGCGCTGGGAGTGGCCCCGATGGATGCCACCACCGTCCAGATGGTACGGAACCTGGACAGCGCCCACCTGAACCTCCAAGGCGATGTAGTCACCCTGGATGTCCACGGGTCCCCGGTCGCCAAGATGCAGTGGACCAAATCGAGTCGAGCGGCAGTGGCGGATTTGGCCGCCCGGTATGGCTATGCGGTCAGCCCGGATGTTCTGGGCCGGGTGGAGGAATGGATCAGCTCCTCCAATCTCGACCTCACCGCTCGCTATTCGAACGACTTGAGCAAGCCGGCGACGATCAGCCTATCCAAGCCCGTGTTGGTCGACGTAAGCGCGCAGGGCCAGGTCGCGATCGAGAAGGGGCCCTTGGCGTACGGCATCGACCAGAGTGTCTTGGCGTCGATCCGACAGAGTGGCATCCAGAATGCGCTTCTTTGCTGGAGCAAGGGGACGCTGTCGATCAAGGCGGACGGGAAGGACTTGCCTTCGCTCACCCTAGATCCGAAGGGCGTGTCGTTCCTCACCCAGTCGCTGGGGCTAGCGCTCGGCAACATCGAGCCCGCCTTCGGTTCGACCCTGGGGGCGGATGTCAGTCTGGCGGGTGCGGCTCACCCGGCCGGCGCCGCTTGCGGTCAATAACGCGTGATTGATTTTCTCCTTGGAGACCGCCTAGTTGGCCGAGCTCAGGAATCACCTCTCCTTGGCCTGTTACCATGCATGTCGGTTCATCCCGCTACAAGATCGGCAATCGCGAGCAGCCCGCGGATGAGCTCCCCCTCGACGTCCGCGGGTTGCTACTAAGGAACCGATGTGGCGTCTGGAGCCTGACTGGCGAGAGTGGCAATGCGGGGCAGCGAGGTGCCTGGATTAGCGAGGTACAGAAAGCAGCGATGACCGCACTGAGGTTCCTACCCTCCGGGGGGTACCAGGTCGAAATCGGAAGAAGCGGTCCTTTTCGAAGAATTCAGTATTCTCGATAGAGAAAGAGGAAAATCATGCTCAAACCGAGCCAAGTCTATGGTGTGATTCCTGCACTCGTTACCCCATTTGATGCGAAAGAAGAGCTGAACTTGGAGAGTCTACGTCGCATCACTCGCCACGTTATCGACAACGGCGCTCACGCGCTGATGACGACAGGCGGGAACGGTGAGTTTCCGCACCTTACGCGAGAAGAAAAACAGCTCGTGATCCGAACCGTGGTGGATGAGACGCGTGGGCGGATTCCGGTCATCGCAGGCACGGCCGCCTGCAGCACACGAGAAGCGATCGCTCTGGGCGAGGACGCGCGGAGGGCGGGCGCCGACGCACTTATTGTTACGCCTCCTTACTACTTTCGTTTACCCGATGACGCGCTCTACCAGTTCTATCGCGATCTTGCGGCGAACGCAGTGTTGCCAGTCATCATTTACAACAACCCCCTCTATACGGGCAACTCGCTGAGCCCAGCTCTAATTGCTCGCCTGGCCGAGATTCCCGGTATTATTGGCTTGAAGCAAAGCCAGAGCGACCAGGGACAGTTGATCGAAGTGCTTCGTCTGATCGGAGACAAGATTTCTGTATGCACCGGCATCGACAGTCAGTTCTATTCTGCCCTCTGTGTGGGCGCCCGGGGAGTTTTCTCGACAGCAGCCTGCGTCGTTCCGCGCCAATTAGTGGAGCTCTATGACGCCACCCAGGCGGGTCGACATGCCGAGGCGAAGGCGATGCATCTTCGCCTCCAAATGCTGAACCGATTTCTTGAATACGACCCGGGATACGTGGCGCCATGCAAGGATGGATTGAACATGTTGGGCTTGAATGCGGGCAACGTGCGAGCGCCTTTTGCTAATGTGACGCCTGAAGAACACGAGGAACTACATCGCGTGCTCCTCAATCTGGGATTGATGTAAAGCGGATTGCTAGCTCCGAACACACCAAAGGCGAGTAGCACTCGCTGAAAAGCTCTTTTATCCGACCAGTGAGTGCACGCCAACCCTCCGGAGCCTTCACAACCTGATGGAGATAATCCACGATGCCAGATAAAGACAATTCTCCCCAACGAATGTTTTCGGATTTGGCGCAGATAGGCGTTGTGGTCCGCGACCTGGACAAGACAATGAGGGAGTTGTCCGAGATCTTTGGCCTGGGCCCATTTAGGACAACTGCTTATCCGCCTGCCCATCGCGGTGATATGCATAGGATCTACCGGGGAAGACCCGGCGACTTTAGGTACCGGCAGGCCTTTACGGAAGTAGGCACCATCGAGCTTGAACTCATCCAGCCACTCGAGGGCGAGAGCATCTGGGCAGATTTTCTAAGAGAGCATGGCGAGGGTATTCATCACATTCGTTTCAATGTGCCCGATTTGGAGCCAGTGATCGAACATTTATCTCAGCACGGCATTGACGTGATCATGAAGGGATCGGGCTTGCGGCCGGGCACGACGTGGGCCAACTTTGGCACTGAAAGCCAAGTTGGATTTACGATTGAGGTCATGAACGCTTTGCCTGGCACGAACGGTAGAACGCCTCAGGACCTCTAGAGGAGTGACGCGAGTGGATAGAATTAGGACGGCACTCATAGGCTGTGGGAAGGTGGCAGATACCCATGCGCAGGCGCTCCAATCTCTACCAGAATCGGAATTTGTTGCCGTTTATGACACAGATCTGGCTCGGGCCGAAGCGTTTGCGGAGCGATACCATATCAGGGCTTATTCTGATTTGCAGGAGATGCTCAGGCACTCAAACGCGCAGATGGCGTCAATTTGCACGCCCCATCCCACTCACCCCGAACTCGCCGTCGCATGTGCCCTCGCTGGAGTGCACCCATTAGTGGAGAAACCGCTTGCGGCTGATTTGAAGGGATGTGATCGGGCAATTGCTGCTGCGGATGCGGCTGGAGTCAAACTCGGTGTCGTAAGCCAGCGCCGCTCGTATCCTCCGGTTCTACGGATGAAGCAGGCGATTGAGGCCGGTAAGATTGGGCGGCCGATTCTGGGCGCGCTGGTCGTCATGGGTTGGCGGGACGCAGCCTACTATCGAATGGACTCCTGGCGGGGCAAATGGTCGACCGAGGGCGGCGGGGTCATGATAAACCAGACGACTCATCAAATCGACCTTTTCCAATGGTTCATGGGGCCGATTGCGGAGTTGTTCGGCTATTGGGCAAACCTAAACCACCCGACAATCGAGGTCGACGACTCGGTCGTCGGTGTGGTCCGATTTAAGAATGGAGCGCTGGGATCAATTCTGTTGAGCAATTCTCAGAAACCCGGGTTCTATGCCAAGATTCACGTCCATGGGGAGAACGGAGCCTCCGTGGGAGTGCAGACGGATGGTGGTTCTCCTTTCGTTTCCGGGGTCACTCAAGCTGTCGACCCGCCGTTCAACGATATTTGGACTGTCCCCGGCGAAGAAGTGCTTCTAGGCCAATGGCAATCCGAGGATCGGGCACTGTGTGAGTCCTTGAATATCATGACCTATTATCACCGACTTCAGATCAAGGACTTTTTGCGGGCGATCATCGAAGACCGCGCACCGGCTGTGGACGGCCGCGAAGGGCGCAAGCTGGTGGAGATATTTTGCGCTGTCTATCGCTCCCAGCGCGATCGTCAACCGGCCAAGTTCCCCCTAGACGCTACGATCGGATCTGAAGATTTCGACGGGAGACTGGCATCCCAGCCGCAAGTCTAGCCCACTCTTCAAGCCGATCTACCAGAATTGATAATTCGGCGCAATGGGTCAACAAGGCGAAGGACCTACGTGATGCTCACGACAATGCGCGACTATGTCATTGGACTGGATGTTGGAACTGGCGGCTGCAAAGCAGTCGCGGTTGATGGTAAGGGAAGCGTCCTCTCGGAAGGGAGCAGCACTTACGCCATCATGTCGTCGCGCCCGACGTGGGCGGAGCAGGATCTCCATGCGGTCGTCGACGGTGCCATCGCGTCGGTGCGTGAGTGTTTGAAGGATTTGGATGAACCGCCGCGTGCGCTCTGTCTCGACGGCGCATTGCACAGCGTCCTTGCGGTGGATGAGCACGGGGAACCGCTTACCGCGGCGCTTATCTGGGCGGACAGCCGAAGTACTAACCAAGCGCTCGCCCTCAAACGGCTCGCAGATAGCCACGCGCTTTATCTACGTACCGGGTGCCCCGCCCATCCGATGTTTCCATTGGCGAAGATCATTTGGCTGCGCGAATCGGACCCCGAGATTTTCAAGCGAGCGGCTCGATTTGTGTCGATTAAGGAATACCTTGTCTATTTGCTGACTAGGGAATGGCTGGCGGATGAATCGGTAGCTTCAGGTTCAGGTCTGTTTAACCTTCAAACGTTCGATTGGGACGATGATGCGCTCGCGCGCGCCGAGATTGGGTGCGAGAGACTATCGTCGATCGTGGCAGCAAAGACGGAGCATCCTGGACTGGACGTCGAAATGGCACGCCGACTGGGAATACCCGCAGAGACCCGCCTCATCCTCGGGCCAAGCGACTCAGCGTGCTCAAACATAGGCGCTGGGGCACTCGCGGCCAACGTCTTCGTGGCGATGATCGGATCCAGTGGAGCTGTGCGAACTTTTAGCCACCGGCCTCTGCTGGACAGCCTAGAGCGCACATGGTGCTATGTGCTGGACAGATCGAACTTTATTGTCGGCGGTGCGATCAACAACGCCGGGCTTGTGCTTCGATGGTTCGCCGACAACTTCCTTGGGTCGGGGAAGGAAAACACCTACGAGACATTGATTGCCGAGGCAGGTCTTGCAAATCCGGGTGCATCGGGATTGGTATTTCTCCCGTTTCTCACGGGGGAGCGAAGCCCGGGCTGGAATCCTCAGGCGCGTGGGGTGCTCTTTGGTCTGTCACTCCACCACCATCAGCGTCACGTCGCTCGGGCCATACTGGAATCAGTGGCATACCGGCTCCGTTCCGTCCTTGAAGCGCTAGAGGAAATCGCGGGACCCGCCAAGGAAATCCGCGCATCGGGCGGATTCCTGCGGTCGCCATTATGGGTGCAAATCGTGTCAGATGTCTTGGGTCGGCCAATCGCGATACCATCCACCGTGAATACCTCAGCGCTGGGTGCAGCTTTGTTTGGATGGCATGTCGTAGGCGATACAAAAAGCCTTCGGGATATGGAACGCCTTTTGCCGGCTTGCCCGGTTGTCCAATCGAGGGCAGCAGAGCATGCCATCTACTCCCGGGCATTCAAAATCTACAGCGACCTCTACAATGAACTCGGGGACAGCTTCGCCGAGATCAGCCGATTCCAAAGCGATACCTCTGACAGCTCGCTCTGAGTCCAGTGCATAGTATTACTACCCGTGCTTCAGCCAGATCAGCTACGCAAGTACCAGGAGGAGATCATGGCAAGCGTAACCTATGACCATGTCACCAAGCAGTTTGGAGAGGTCAAAGCCGTCAACGACCTGAATCTGGAAGTGAAGGACAGAGAATTCCTCGTCCTCGTCGGCCCCTCCGGCTGCGGCAAGACGACGGCTCTGCGTTTGCTCGCCGGCCTTGAAGAGATTAGCGCGGGGAATATCTACATCGGGGACAGAGTCGTGAACGATGTCGCGCCAAAAGACCGCGACATCGCAATGGTTTTCCAGTCCTATGCGCTCTATCCGCACATGTCTGTGTACGACAACATGGCCTTTGGCCTCCGCCTGCGCAAGACTCGCAAGTCCGATATCGATCGTCGTGTCAAACAGGCTGCCGATATTCTTGGAATCAAAGAGCTGCTGCAGCGCAAGCCCAAGCAGCTCTCAGGCGGCCAGCGACAGCGCGTGGCACTCGGACGAGCCATCGTTCGTGAGCCAAAAGTGTTCCTCATGGACGAGCCGCTCTCGAACCTGGATGCCAAGCTTCGGGTGCAGACCCGAGCGGAAATTGCCAAGCTGCATCAGCGGCTGGAGACTACCTTCATCTACGTCACCCATGATCAGATGGAAGCAATGACCATGGGGAGCCGGATCGCCGTCATGCGCGATGGGATCCTGCAACAGCTTGATACACCGCAAAAGTTGTACGACTGCCCCGTTAACACCTTTGTGGCCGGATTCATCGGCTCGCCGGCCATGAACTTCTTCGATGCCAACGTCAACGGCACCCAAGATGAGCTCTACATGGACACAGGTTCTTTCCGCTTACCGGTGCCAGGCGACAGGAAGGAAAAGCTCCAATCGTATGCGGGTAAGAGCGTGATTCTGGGTGTGCGACCAGAGGACATCCACGACCGCGACTATGCGCCGGCGGGACTGAGGGGCGCACCGGTGCAGGTCGGTGTTGACGTTATCGAGCCGATGGGCAGCGAGATCTATCTCCACCTCTTGAGTGGCAATAAGACGTATGAGGCGCGCGTGGACCCCCGCAGCCAGGCTCGCCCGGGCAAAGAAATCGAAGTTCTCTTGAACCTGGACCGTCTGCATGTTTTCGATAAAGAGAGCGAACTTTCGATTCTGTGAAGCTATCCGCTTGGATGGGGGGCTCTCTCATTGTTGCCGAGCAAATGAATCTTGAGGGTTCGGGTGTGCCCCGGTCATTCGGACCGAACCTACTCCCTTTTGCAGAGAATGCTGATTGCCTCTTTCGTATGACCCGACCAGAGATGCCTTTGGGATTCTATCGAGACTCTGAGTGCAAATCTGCCGAGCACTTATCGAGGAGAAGAAAAGCACAGCGAAATGGACGCAGCGATTGCAGCGGCGCGCGCCGGAGGCGAAATTCTTCGCGCTGGCTTTGGGCAGGCTCATGAGGTCCACAACAAAGGACCCAATGACATCGTGACGGAGGCGGACCGCGCTGCCGAGACTCGCATCATCAGTATTCTACATTGTGCAACGCCGCGCTACGGCTTTCTCACTGAAGAAAGTGGCTCCGTCTACGGCAACGCTCGGGAGCGCTGGATTGTGGACCCGCTGGATGGCACGGTCAACTATTCTGAAGGGTATCCATGTTTCTGTGTGTCGATCGGGCTTGAAAGTGACGGCCAGTTGCAATTGGGTGTGATTTACGATCCGTTGCGCGACGAGCTCTTCGCGGCCTTTCACGGCGAAGGAGCGACCTTGAATGAAAAGCCGCTCAGGGTTAGCCAACGCAATTCGCTAGATTGCGCCGTGATCAGCACGGGTTTCCCGTACGAAGCCAAGACAAGCGCCGACGATAATTCGGTCGAAGTGAGATATTTCGTGAAGCGGGCAATGAGTCTTCGCTCCACTGGTTCGACGGCACTTGATTTAGCGACCATAGCAAGCGGGAGGCGCGATGCACATTGGGAGCGCGGTCTTTCGCCCTACGATGTTGCCGCGGGAATCGTTCTGGTACGTGAAGCGGGAGGCGTGGTCACTGACTATGCTGGCAATCCGGATGCGGTGTACAAGGGAGAGATCATCGCTGCCAATGCTGCTTTGCATCGGCAGATGCTCGACGGCCTGATTGATATCGGTCACATCAAGCGATGATCATTATTCAAGCTGGCTGCGCAGGACGCAGGGGCATGGAAAGCAGCCCCGCGTTTTCCTGGCGCTCAGCTGGCGGCAACGGACTTGAATCGTCTCTGGGACGAGGCATAGGGTCGAGGAACTCGATTCGACGTCTTGAAATGATCGTAACTCGGCTCCCGGGTGCACATCTATTGGCTGTCCAAGGAACTCTCATCGTCATTGCTGATTCGGAGAGTGGCTCGTTCCAGCAGGAGGATTCGAATGAACGAGTTCGATGAGAAGCAAGCCCGCGTGAGTTCCCTGCTCGCTGAACACAACCTCGACGTGCTACTGTTGCAGCGGGTGAGTAGCTTCGCATGGGCAACGTGTGGGGCGGCATCCTACGTTAATGCCGCGAGCACAGATGGGGCGTCATCGCTGCTCATTGGGCCCAATGGACACTATCTCATCACGAATAATATCGAGGCGCCACGCTTGGAGCAAGAAGAGCGACTGGACGCGCAGGGTTGGCAATTTCGTGCCGGACCGTGGCACGAGAGCGAGGCGACCATCGCCGAGTTAACGCGCGGGCTGAAGCTCGGCGCAGATGGATTGTATCCTGGCGCCACCGACCTATCTCGGGAAGTATCCCATCTGCGAGCGGCCCTAACTCCAGAAGAAGGGGACCGATTCCGTGAGTTGGGCCGCCTCTGTGCAGAGGCCATGAGCGCTGCGACGCATGCCGTACGCCCCGCTATGACGGAATACGAGATTTCCGCGCTTGTCGCGCGCGAGACGCAGCTGCGCGGCGCGCAACCGACGGTGAACCTCGTCGCAACTGACGAGCGGGTGTTGCGCTTTCGTCATCCCCTGCCTACCAACAAGAGACTCGAGCGTTATGCGATGCTCGTTCTGTGCGGGCGCAAGTGGGGGCTGGTGTGCTCGATCACGCGGCTGGTCTATTTTGGTCATTTGCCCGACGATCTGCGCCGCAAAGCCGAAGCGACTGCACGCGTGGATGCAACCCTCATTGCTGGATCCTGCCCTGGACGGACGCTCGGCGCAATCTTCGCAATGGCGAAGACGGCGTACGCCGAGACAGGGTACCCCAACGAATGGCGGCATCACCACCAAGGGGGCCCGGCTGGCTACGAACCCCGCGAATTTCTCGCCACCCCGGACTCCACTGAGGTTATCGCACTGGGACAGGCGTACGCATGGAATCCTTCTATCGCGGGTACCAAGTCCGAAGACACTGTCCTGATTGGTGAACACGGGACGGAGGAGGTCACGTCGATTCGCGGTTGGCCGATGCAGTCCATATCTCTTGGGAACGGCCAAATACACGCACGCCCGGCGATTCTGGAAATCTCGTGACTACATGAGCCCGAAGAGTCTCATCAATTGACGCTGAGTCAACTCGTTTTCAGCGATCCCTCTGAATCGTGCGGTCCCCCTTAGGATTTCAACAAGACCAAGAAAGGATATTCTCGCTTTCAGGTGGAACGTCCCAGGGCGATACCTGTTTGCAGAATCCACTAGGAGGTTCTAGAACATCTGGAAGAGGAGAAAACAGTTGAAATGGAAAGCCACTGGAAACACACGTTGGACTGCCTGCGGAAATATGATACGCCGACCATATGCAACGTCATAGAGCTGTTCGATATACGTCCGCGCAACACTGGCTATATGGATGCACGCATCGTCGCCGCGTTTCCGGAAATGCCTCCGATGGTAGGGTTTGCAGCGACCGCGACCTTTCGCGCCTCCGCGCAGCCGCGGGGTAACGATGGCTACTCGAGCATTGACAAACAAGTGGAACGCTTTTCGGAACTGTCGGGGCCAGTGGTTGTTGTCTTTCAGGACTTGGACTCACCCAGCGGCGCAGCTATCTTTGGGGAGATTATGTGCAGGACTTACCAAGCCTTCGGAGCGGTCGGCCTGGTGACGAGCGGCACGGGGCGCGACCTCGACCAGGTGCGCCGCATTAGGTTTCCTGTGTTCACGAATGGTGCGATTTGTTCCCATGGTTACATGGGCTTTCCCCAGATCCATGTTCCAGTACATGTGGGCGGAATCACCGTCTTCCCCGATGATCTTCTGCATGGCGACTGCAACGGAGTTACCACAATCCCAAAAGAGATCGCTGCCGAGATTATCGATATCGCCGATGAGTTCGTGTCAACAGAAGCGATGGTCATTGAGATACTGGACAAACGCCCAGGCGATCTGAAAGCACTCCGGGAATGCCGAGCGGAAGCGAAGGACCGACGCGAAAGACTCCGCGCTCGGGCGTCGCGTGCTCACAAGGAATGAAATCGGGCTTCACAAAAGACTGACCTCAATGCGATTGGCTAGCTTAATAATCTCGTAAGCACGACTGGCCAATTCGGCCCTGCATCGCACAGCATGTGATCTCAGCAGGCTGAACCACTGAAATCCAAGGGGGCATCTGAACCTCAGCCACCCGGAGTCGATATACCCAGACAGAGGGACGGTTGGACCTTGGTCGCCGGAGACGGGCTATCTGACCCGCACACGCAAGGCTTGATCGATGCACACGCGTTCGCCTACTGCTCCATAATTGAGACCTGGCCAAGCTGGCCGTCCTGACAGGACTCGCTGGGTGCCGCACGCTGAAAGAGGTATCTAGTACAGTGGTTCGATCCAAAGTTCTCGGGCGAAAGGTATACCAGTTGTTGCAGGAATTCTGGCACTCGTTCATTCGGGACCGGGCGGATGAGCCCTGCTTGGGCTGCGGGAACGAGCTAGTAATCAGAAGCTCGCAAATCATTTCCGACCTACCGACGTGCGGTATTAGTGTGATTACAACGCTTTCGTGTACAGGTTGCAGTAGAATTCGGACGAGAGCCTGGGAGGTGAGACGCTCCACATAACCGCGCATAGATGGTTCCGCTGGATCGTTACCCGGGCAGGAAGACTGCGGCTGTCATGAATCATTCGCCGTTTTCGCGCGCGGAGGCCAGTTCACTACGGCAGATCGACAACTTGGGGCATGCTCCTAGCACATAAAGTGCCATGCTGTGAAGCGAGAGGTCGAGGATGGAGCACAAGGTCAGGGATATAGCGCTTGGTAGGAGATCTGGGCGCCCAGGGAAAAGCTGATGAATATTGTGCTGCGAAGCTTGACCGAGCATGACCTCGCGAGCGCCAGTGAAATTGTCACGACGGCATTTCGCTCCAACGAGAGTCGGATGCCCGAGCTCCAGTTCCTTTTCGCGCTCCGGCCGGAAGTATGGCTCCTGGCCCTGGCTCAAGGAACGCCTGTGGGGACTGTGGTGGCGACCGACTATGGCCCGTTCGCTTATGTGGGCGACATGACCGTCCGCCCGGAGCTGCAACGACAGGGGATTGGTTCTGCCCTACTCAAAGGGATGCTGGAGTCTTTGGACGCTCGTGGCACTCCAGCAATCCTCCTGGATGCCTCAGAGGCGGGAGCCCCGTTGTACCGCCGTTTCGGCTTTGTCGAAGCGGACCGGGCCTGTATTTTCGAGCAGGTCAGAAAGAGTGACGCGAGGGCCGAGTGCACTCATGTTCGCCTGCTGGGAAGGGAGGAGGCGGATCTGCTTGGTGAATGGGACGCTCCCTTCTTCGGAGCAAGTCGGGCCCGTATCTTTCGCCAGCTGCTGTCTGATTTTCCAGGACGCGCTTGGGTGGCGGAGGATGAGCGGGGAGTGTGGTCGGGTTATCTGTTTGCACAAACGCGAGGGTTGGGACCCTGGGTCGCTCGACGACCCGAGGATGCCCACGCGCTCCTCCAGGCTGCCCTTGAGCTCCCTTCCCAGGCTCCTTGGCGAGTGACTGTTCCGCAGATGAACACCGTAGCGCCCAAACTGCTTGAGCGCTTTGGATTTCGTCTCGTGGATGCCTCGCACCGCCATATGAGACGGGGCGGGACCGGAATCGTGAGCAGGCGGGAGACGATGTACGGGCAGACGAGCTTTGGCCTTGGCTAGTCAAGAGATTGGCAATATCCAAAGACGCTGGCTGGATGACTGGTTCAGGGTCCGGGCGAAATTGCGTTTAGTGACTCTATTAGGGCGTTAGCAAAGTCATCTTGACGATTGTTTTTGAGAGAGTGTGGATTAATGGCGGCTTTTGGGGACTTGAAGCCGGAGTGATCCGAAAGGCGGTTTGGGACGTCGCTACCCGCCCAGAGATCAGCCTGCCGTAGTGTCGCGTCCCCTGGTTTCAGTCAGTTCGGCACTCTGGCCCCCCCTTGCGTGCGCGCCAAGAGAGCCGGCTATGCGCCGGCGGGCACGGGCTTACGCGCCCGTGGGCGAAAGGGGACGCCCGTCAGTAATAAGACGATGCGCTTGAGATTCAAGGCGAGGGCCGTCAGGTGGGCTTGCATCCCATACCGCACCAGTCCCAGGTAACGACAGCGACCCAGCCGATGCCACAACTTGCCTTCGCCGAACTTGCGCTCAA
>JAMDCU010000088.1 GCA_023489485.1 Chloroflexota bacterium | reverse complement strand
CATCGTACTCTCGGCGCCGCCGTCGACTGGAGCTACGACTCACTCTCGACCCAGGAGCAGACCCTGCTGCGCCGGTTGTCGGTGTTCGCCGGCGGCTGCACGCTCGCGGCCGTCGAGCGCGTGTGCACCGACGAGGACCTCCCCAGCGAGCGTGTTGTTGATGTGCTCTCGTCGCTGATCTCCAAGTCGCTGGTCGCTGCCCAAACGCTAAAGCCGGGTGAGGCGCGCTATCACATGCTCGAAACGATTCGACAGTATGCAGGCCACAAGTCGAATGCCTCGGGCGAAACCGAGAGACTGCGCGATCGCCACCTGGAGCACTATCTGGAGTTGGCCGAAAAAGCACAGCCCAAACTGAACAGCGCGGAGCAACTGCCTTGGTTCGAGCAGGTCGAGAGCGAGATCGATAACATCCGCCTGGCGCTCGAATGGTCGGCCACCCAATCCCGCTTCGAGGAGGGTCTCCGCATCATCGACGCGCTGAACTTTTTCTGGTACACGCGCGGCTACTGGAGGGAAACGTATGCCCGTTTAGTTGAGTTTTTGAAAAGCGCAAGTGCGCGGCCGCCGTCTCTCACGCAGGGCAAGGCGCTGAGCACCGCAGGGCAGCTCGCGGTCCAGTTGGGTCATTTTGAGGACTCGTTCGCCTATTACCAGGAGAGCATCAAGATTCTGAGAGAGGTCGGCGAGAAAGGGAAGACGCTACTCGAATCGGCGCTGTCCTCATACGCTCTCGGAGTCGTATTCTACGATCCGGTCGCGGGCCGCCGCTATGCGGAAGAAGCCGCGCAATTGTGCCGCACTTCGGGTAACCGGTACTGCCTGGGGATCGCGCTCACCGTGCTCGCGATGGCGGCAGAATATTCCGGCGATTTTGATTTCGCGCGCCAGTGCTATGAGCAAGCCGCGCGGGAAAAGCTGGAGATCGGAGACAGGAGCAGTTACGCACGCGTACTTTCCGTTTACGGAAGAGCCTGTGCGTACCACGGGGATGTCGAAAAGGCAGCCGCTCTTCTCGACGAGGCGATGGCTATTTCGGTCGAACTCGGAGACCGTTGGAATCAGAGCGTGGCCAGGATGGGTCTGGGCATCGTCGCGCGGGTCCGCAACCAGTTCGACCAGGCCGAGTCGCTGCTAGCCCAAACTCTCCTCGAATTCCATGACTTGGGTGAAGTGAGAATCGCGGTGCCGACCTTTGTGCAGCTCGCCCTGGTAAAGCTCGCGCAAGGCAACCATGCCGGGGCCGCCCAGCATTTGCGCGATTCCCTCTCGGCAGCGGGCGAGGCGCATACCCGCATCTTCGTCCCTTGGGCGCTTGAGGCCTCTGCCTTTCTGTTGGTGTCCCTGAGAAAGCCGGGGATCGCCGCTCGTCTATTGAGCTCCGCTCAAGCGCTGCGCGCGGAGCTGGGCATGCCGAATTGGCCCGTCAACCGGGACGAGTATCAGTCCCACTTAGCGACGGTGCATGCGCAGCTTGACGCGGCTTCTTTCCACACCGCTTCGGAAGAAGGACGCGCGATGACGACCGATCAGGCGATGGCCGAAGCAGAGCAAGAGCTCTCCCTCCATGCCGCAGCGCCTCCCCCTGTCGAGCCGCGTGATCCCAACGCACTCACCCCGCGGGAAGTGGAGGTGCTGCGCCTGGTCGCCGCGGGGTTGAGCAACGAAGAGGTCGCGGCCAAGCTCGTGATCAGCCGGCGCACGGTGAGCACGCATCTATCGGCCATCTACGGAAAGCTGGGGGTGACCTCGCGCACCGCGGCCGCCCGCGCCGCGCTCGATCGCAATCTCATCTAACGCCTCTGTCCCCTCCACTTGTGCCCGCTGCCCAGTGTGAGCAGCGGGTTTTGTATTTCCCGGATATGTAAGTTCGGTCTCTCCTGAATACGTAACGGGAATACGTCATTATCTGGATGTGCTGCTCTCCAAACGCTGGTATAGTGATGCCGAGAACCGATTCGAACCGTTGGCGAGAGAAAGGAGGCAGCGCACATCCACGTGCGACTACCTGACCGGCAGGATTTGGTAAAGGAGGTGACCAGTGGTTCTTCACGTGATCAAGTGGGATGTCCACCCGGACAAGACAGAGGCCTTTCAAAAGTGGTCAGAAGGAGCGATCAGGCGCAAACTGGCGGTACCGGGGATCGTCGAGTTTCGGGCATATCGGGGAGTGGCCGGCGCGCCGCAGGTGGTGGTAACCCACGAATTCGCCGACATGGCAGCCTGGGCGGCCTGGAATTTCAGCGACGAGGTCCAGAAAATACAGGCCGAGTTGCGCACGTTCACGGTCAATGTGACGAGCGAACTCTGGGGCCCGTTGCCCAGCGTGCCCGCCCCCATGCGGCCGGGGAAGCAGGTGCGGGAGTAGCCAAGGGCGGGGGGACGCTTCCAATCGCCGCCAGGGAGCCCTGTTGCCGCTCCTGAAGCGCGGTGCGGGTCCGCCCCCGCGTGAACGATCGCTGGCGTGAGCAAGCTCAAGCCGGGAGCAGAGGTATTCTCTCCCGGCTTTCGCATTCCACAATCGTAGTCGGGTAATGGTTATGAAGAGAGCCATGGCATTCTCAGCGGACATTCGTCCTTCATCCCCGCTGGAGGGCAGGGGGCGGGCGATGAGGGCGGAAGGGGAAATCACAAAGCGGCCATCGCCTGCGACTGGCAGGGCGGCCACTTGACAGCGGAAAGTTGTGCGCGATACTAGGGAGCATCGTATCCACACAGCGCCGGCCGCGCGATCCACGGACGAGGCGTTGGTGACAACCTGTTGTGTGCGTCACGCGGCAGGCCCATTGTTCTTTATCCCTGGAAGGAGAATGCACATGAGCGGGTTTAGAAAGTTCTTGCTGCAGGGCAATGTCGTGGATCTCGCCATCGCCGTCGTGATCGGCGTCGCTTTCGGAGCGGTGGTCACCGCGCTGGTCAAGGACATTATCACGCCGATCATTGGAGCCTTTGGCGGGTTACCCGACTTTTCGGCGTGGAGCTTTGCGATCAACGGCTCCAAGTTTCTGATCGGCGATTTTATTAATGCTCTGATCTCGTTCGTCGTGATCGCCGCCGTCGTGTACTTTCTCGTCGTCCTGCCGGTCCAGAGGCTCATGGAGCGCTACAAACCCGCGCCGGCCGTGGCGCCCGAGACCGTGCGCGAGTGCCCCTACTGCTTGAGTAAGATTCCCAAGGCGGCCTCCCGGTGCGCCTTTTGCACGGCGGAGGTCAAGCCCGCTGCCTGACATCAAATCAAAGATTATCGTCTAGGGCTTGATAGCGGCGCGGCGTGCTGACGATATACGCAGCACAGCCGCGCTCTTCAATCCTTCCCGTCTAGTCTGACGTCTCACCCGACCATAAACGACGAGCTGCTGCGTTGGAAAACGGGGACGCACGGAATATGGAAGCAGTGATCTTTATCGGCATCCAGGCTACCGGGAAATCCACCTTCTACTGCCAGCGATTTGTGGATACGCACGTCCGTCTCAATCTCGACATGCTGAGGACGCGGCACCGCGAGCAGATCCTGCTCGACGCTTGCCTCGCGGCCAAGCAGTCGTTCGTGGTCGATAACACGAATGTCACTCGCGCCGCCCGCGCCCGCTATATCGCCCCGGCGCGAGCGGCCGGTTTCCGCGTCGCCGGCTATTACTTTCAATCGAGCTTGCGCGACGCCATGGCGCGCAATCGTCAACGCCGCGGGCGCAAGGCCATCCCCGAGCGGGGCATCGCGGCCACGCAGAGGCGCTTGGAGCTCCCCAGCCTCGAGGAAGGCTTTGACGCGCTTTACTATGTCACCGTGAGCGGGCCGAACGAGTTTAGCGTGCGGGGGTGGAGAGATACACTTGGCCAGCCCGGCAGGTGAGGCCACTCTCCTCGTGCATCTCGGACTCCGTTAGCCAGGTCGAGCCACCGGCGCAGTCCTGGTCGTCGTAGCCTAGGCCCTTGTGGCCGTCGTACTATCGACGCTCCTCTGCCCCCCTTCCTCTTTTCTCCGCTGCCCCCAGCACCCCCACAACCCCCGCTGAGGCCCGCGGGGTCTAGGGACACGCTGAAGCCCGCGGGGCGGGCGCGCTATGCTACATACCCCCTCTCCTCCGCTCCCCTGCTCCTCTGCTGGTTTTTCTGGCTCATTGGCTTATCCCGCACACCCGCGGGACCTTGGCGGGGTTGGCCAATTGGCTCATTGATCCGCTCATTGACCCGCACATTGACACCGTCGCCTTCTCGTCGTAGAATAGCGGCAATAGGCTGTCGTTGATGCCCCGGTGGTGAGGAGTGCTCCCTACGGCTGTACGTCCGCGGAGAGCTTTTTTTCGGAGGAGACGCAGCCATGCGCACCTCGCCCCTCGTTCCTCCTGTTCTCTGCGACGGATAGAGCACCTGCCGCCCACGCGCTTGCGTGCCGGGCGACAGGTGTTTGCATTCTAGGAGGCAATCCCATGTCTGACGAATTCCTTCTCTATGGCGCCAACGGTTTTGTCGGCGAGGTCATCGCTCGCCTCGCCGTCCAACGCGGGCTCAAGCCGACTCTCGCTGGCCGTAATGCGGCGCGCGTCCAGGCCCTGGCTCAGGAACTGGGACGGCCGAGCCGGGTCTTTCGCTTGGACGATTCGTCCGGCATGGACAAGGCTCTCCGTGAGGTGCCCGTCGTGCTCAACTGTGCCGGTCCCTATGTGAACACGGCGACACCGATGGTGGATGGCTGCTTGCGGACCGGAACCCACTACCTGGACCTCAGCGGGGGAATCGTCGACTACGAAGCAATCGCGGCGCGCGATGCGGAGGCCAAGGCGAAGCAGGTCATGCTTTTACCGGGAGTGGGGTTCGACGTGGTCCCCACCGATGGTCTCGCCCTGCACCTCAAAGAGCGCCTGCCCTCCGCCACTCATCTCCGTCTGGCGTTCTGCCTCCGGGGTCCGTCCAAGCTGCCCCCGGGCACCCTCAACACGATACTGGATGGGATGACGCGCTACAAACCCGGCGCCATAGTGCGGCGCAATGGGCAGCTAGAGTCTGTTCCGCCGGAATGGCGGGAAGTTGACTTTGGTAAAGGTCCGGTGAGGGTTGTACGGTCTATCTGGGGGGACGTGTTCTCGTCTTTCTACAGCACCGGCATCCCGAACATGGAAGAGTATATCGGGTATTCCGAGCAGCAAGTGAGACAGATGGGGTCGCTCCGCAAGTTGGGTCCTTTGCTCAAATTACCCTTCGTGCAAAATTACATCAGACGCCAAGTCCCCACCGGCCCGACCGCCGAAGAGCGCGCCCAAGCCCGCACCCTGGTGTGGGGCGAGGTGGAGGACGACCGGGGGCATAAAGCGGTGTCACGCCTTTGCGGGCCCGAAGGCGGAGTGACCTGGACATCCGTGACAGCCGTAGCCGCGGTGCAAAAGGTGCTGGAAGGTCATGCGCCGCCAGGCTACCAGACGCCGGCGAAAGCGTACGGTCCTGACTTCGGCTTGGAATGCGAGGGCGTCACGCGCGAGGACGACAATTGACAGGTAATTGGATCCCGGGGACATCGCGGTCGCGAGTGTCGGGGCACGCTGCCTCGTCGAGACCAAAGCCCGCGAGGACGTGGACGTTGCAGACAAACGGACCCGCTGACTCTTAGTTGTCGAACAACCATCCGGAACCCGGTGGTGTAGATGCCGCCGGGTTTTTCTATTCTCAAGGTAGTGATGATCTGCGCTTCGTTCAGCCATTTCCTCAAGCACGCCTCCACTGCCAGTAGCTCCCAGCCCAAACGTTTTCGATGGGCTTGAGTCGTTTCGCCATAGCTTTGTCGGCGACGCAGAAAGCTGGCTTGCTCGACACCCGAATAGCCGAGGATTGCCGCAGACTACGCGTTGGCGAAGCTTGCGGAATAGCGCCTCCCGGATTACAATTCAAGCCGCATCAGAGGATTGTGATTCTACTCGCCCGGTCGTGTCGGGCGCTATCGGCGGGGAAACTGGAGTGATCGCCTACATTCTGCGTCGTCTCGTCGCTTTGCTGCTGATCATGTTCCTGGTGACACTGATCGTATTCTTCTTGGTCTGGCAGCTTCCCGTAAAAGACCGGCTCCAAGTGTACCTCCCCACGATCCCTTCTAGCATCGGGCTCGACCCGGTGAAGCTCGCGCAGTTTGAACGGTCCGTGATCGAGCGGCGCGGCCTCGACGACCCCTTTCCGGTTCAGTACGTCTACTGGGCAAGCCATCTACTGGTGGGGGACTGGGGCTATTCCCCGGTCTGGAAAGAACCGGTCCTGTCCGGCATACTCAGCCGCGCCCCCGCGACGGCCGAGCTCGCACTCGCGGCCATGATCCCTTCGCTGGGGCTGGCGATTGTCCTGGGGAGCCTGTCCGCCCGGCACCGCACCCGGTTTGCCGATTACGCGATTAGGGGCGCCGCTTTTGCCGCGTGGGGCTTTCCGCCCTTTATCCTGTCGCTCATGCTCCTGAACGTCTTTTACGTGAACCTCGGTTGGTTCCCGCTCGGCCGATTGACGAGCTCAGGTTCTATCATCGTCGCTTCCTCGCAATTTCATTCCTTCACGGGATTGTACCTTGTCGATACGCTGCTGAACGGCAATCTGACGCTTTTTCTAGAGGCCTTGCAGCACCTGGTTCTGCCGGCCACAGTCCTTGCGCTCGCGCAATGGGCTCTCTTCACGCGAGTGATGCGGTCTTCGCTGATCGCCGAACTCGACCAGGACTATGTCACCCTTGCCAGGGCCAAGGGCTTGCCTGAGCGAGCGGTGGTCGGCGTTCACGCAAGGCGCAACGCCATTCTACCGGTTATCTCCGTTGGGAGCACGGCGGTCTCCCTTTCAATCACCAACATTGCGTTAGTCGAGATCGTCTTTAACTTTAACGGGTTGGCGCGGTCTGCAACTCTCGCCATGCTACAGTTGGACACACCGGTGGCAGTCGGACTGACCATTTTCACCTGCCTGGTCACTGTGCTTTCAAGCCTCATCGGCGACATCCTCTACGGCTTGTTTGATCCGAGGGTCAGGGCCGCTTGACGAGACAAAAGGGAGGTCGTTGAACGTGCGCTGGAGGAGTTTTCTGAACATGGAATTGGTGGCGGGCTCGGTCCTGCTCCTCGCCTTTGCTGCCGTGGCGCTGGCCGCACCTCTCCTCGCGCCCCCGGGCGAGGGCGATCCCTACGCAATTCCCGGGCTAGGTATCGCCATTCCCCCCGCGGAACCGAGCCCCAATCATCCTTTGGGCCTCATGGCCGGCCAGCATGACATCCTTTACGGGATCGTTTGGGGCACCCGGGTGGCCTTCAAGGTGGGCCTCCTCGTCACCGCCGCTCGAGCGTTGTTCGGTGTTCTGATGGGTCTGCTCGCCGGTTACCTGGGCGGGCTCTTCGACGCCGCGCTGATGCGGGTCACTGACGCTTTTATGGCATTCCCCATTTTCATCGCGGTCATGGTCATGTCAACCCTACTTCAGTTCGGTCCGTTCAGGGGACGCCAGGGCGGCGTGCAGACGATCATTGCCTTGGCGCTGATACTGTTTGGCTGGATGCAGTACGCTCGCCTGGTACGCGGAAATGTCCTGGCGGAGCGAAGCAAAGAATACGTGCAAGCGGCGATCGCGGTGGGCGTGCGAGCCCGCAGCATCATCTTCCGCCACGTGCTTCCCAATTGTGTGGCCAAAGGATTATTCGTCCTCATGGCCTCGGACGTGGGCGCCATGGTGGTACTCATGTCAATGTTCAGCTTCATCGGAGTGGGCGGTGGGGCGCGCCCTGTGGCCGACTGGGGGCAAATGCTGGGCCTCTCACGCGATTGGATCATCGGAGCACCGGGCACCGGCTTTCAATATTGGTATACCTTCATCCCCGCAAGCATGGCGATTCTGATCTTTGCAGTGGCTTGGAATCTTGTCGGAGACGGGCTGGACGCGCTCCTGGACCCTCGCCTTCGAAGATCCCGGTAGTCCTCGATCCGGGAGCGGGAGGATCACAAAATAGCCCGCCTTGTCCATCCGTACCGGTTCGCTCGGATCGCTCGCGATGATCTGTGGTATGTCTACCGTTGGAGGAGCCGCCGGGTCGTTTCCCGCGAGGACCAGGTATTCGATTGCCGGATTCCCGATAATGTTTTTGACCACTTTATCAATG
>JAMDCU010000152.1 GCA_023489485.1 Chloroflexota bacterium | reverse complement strand
CCTTATGGAGAAGGAACTGAACTATCTTGGCGCCGCACTGGCGAACCCGGCGCGCCCGTTTGTGGCCATACTGGGGGGCGCGAAGGTTAGCGACAAGATAAAAGTGATCGACAACCTTTTGCCAAAGGTGGACGCACTCTTGATCGGCGGGGGGATGGCCAATACTTTTCTTCAGGCACGTGGGTTGAACATCGGGCAATCGCTGGTCGAAAAGGACAAGTTGGATGTGGCGAGGGCGTTGCTGAACAAGGCCGGGGACAAGATTGCGCTGCCGGTCGACGTCGTCGTGGCGGACAAGTTCGAGGCGAATGCCCAAAGCAAAATCGTGTCGGTGGACCAGGTCCCTACGGATTGGCGCATCCTCGACATCGGACCGAAGACGATCGACGCGTTTGAACGCGTCCTAAGCACGGCAAAAACCGTCGTCTGGAACGGCCCCCTAGGTGTGTTTGAATTTCCGCCGTTCGCGAAGGGCACGATCGAAATCGCGAGGCGGCTGGCGAGTTTGAACGCGACGACGATCATTGGCGGCGGCGATAGCGCGGCAGCAGTGGAACAAGCCGGCGTGGCGGACAAGATGACTCATATCTCGACGGGGGGCGGTGCGTCGCTCGAGTTCCTGGAAGGACGGGAGCTGCCGGGGGTCGCTGCGCTGCAAGACAAGTAGAAATCCAGATACTGCTTACCCCTGCTCGACCTCCGCAGGGAATGTGGTGTCTAGGGACTCAACGAAAGACGCGGGCAGGCTGCAGTGTTCTCAGACCATGCCCCCACTTGCTCGAGGCAAGTGGGGGTTTTTGTTGCCGGCGGAGCGATTATTGGCGGCGCCATCGCGGACGGGCAGGTGGATAACGAATGTCGTCCCTTGTCCCAAGACACTGTCGACAGTGATTTCGCCCCCGTGAGCCTGAATGATCTCCTGGGCAATGGAGAGGCCAAGGCCTGTCCCACCGGCCGCGCGTGCCCTATCCCCCCGGTAAAATCGGTTGAACAGACGAGGGAGGTCCTCGGCGGGGATGCCGGCTCCAGTGTCGGCGACGGTGATGCTAGCCCATTGAGGTCCCGGCGGCTCTATCACTCGACGGCGCCCCCTCATGGAGTTTCTGCTCTTGCTCTGGATCGCAATTGTCTCGGCTTTGGCGCTGACTGTGACGGATCCTCCGGCATGGTTGTACTTGATAGCATTGTCGACGAGATTCGAAACGACTTGCTCCAGGCGACCAGCGTCGCCAGTCAATGGCGGAAGTGGGTCCACAACGGTTGTGAGCGTTATGCCTTGAGAGTGGGCCGTAGGCTGGAATCGGTCCACCCAGCTGGGCAATACTGAGCCTAGATCGAAGGCCTCTTTGGCAAGGGGCATTTCACCGGATTCAAAACGAGCGAGGGTGAGCAGGTCCCCGACAAGGCGGGACATACGGGCAGTCTCATCGAAGATGGTCTGAGCGGCCTTGCGGGCGCCGGGCAAATCCAAGACCGCACCGTCGAGGATCGCCTGGGAAAAGCCCTGAATGGAGGTGAGGGGAGTCTTGAGTTCGTGAGAAACGTTGGCGACAAAGTCTTTTTCCATTTGCCGCGAGCGCTGGACACGCTCCGCCATCGAGTTGAAGCTCGCGGCAAGGCGGCCGATCTCATCTCTGCCGGTCTCCGGTACGCGGTGGTCGTATTGTCCGCGTGCAAACGCCTCGGTGGCTTGCGTGAGCTGTGAAATGGGCCGGGCGATGGACCGCGCAAGAAGGAGGGCGATCAATAGAGAAACGAGAAGAGTCAAGACGGTGGCAATGAGCAAGCTTGGCGTGATCTCTTCCAGAGCCGTCCCGATAGGGCTCTCGTTGGCCGCCAAGGCCAGGTAGATCGTCTGGCCATCGTACTCTCCTGACGCAATACCTGCATATACAAGCGTGCGGGTGCCGACCTGCCCGCGCACTACACGGCGCCCCCAGACGTATGGTACCGGACGATCGAGACTCGACAACTGAACGGTGCGGTTGGTCAGTCCGTTGGCGGCATCGGCGAGAACGAGCCCCTTCTGGTTGATGATCAATATGTGCCCGACGCTGCCGACCTGCGATTCGAGCCGTGTAAGGATTTCTTTGGGGGGGACGTTGTTCTGAAGCATGGCGCGGGCCTGGAACGAGAGGGGAACTACGGCCGCTTCGAGGCGCGCGAGTTGGACCCGGAGAGAATACCCTCGGAGGATATAGATCATGCTTCCGGCGATAATGATCAGTGTGATCAAGATCACCAGGGCGTGCGTGAGAATCAAGCGAGAGCGAAGCGACATGAGGAATTTAGGATTAAAGATTCTGGAATGATCGAAGGGTGGGTGTGCTGAATCTTGAGAATCTGGAATCGAATCATGTGGCGACGAGTTTGTAGCCCACGCCGCTGATCGTTTCGATTTGGGCGCGTTCACTGCCGAGCTTTTTGCGGAGGTGGGCAACGTGGACGTCCACAGTGCGAGTCTCGCCTGCAAAGTCATAGCCCCAGGCAAGTTCGAGCAGTCGCTCGCGTGTCAGAACAATGCCCGGATTCTGGGCAAACACAGCCAAGAGGTCAAATTCCTTGGTGCGCAAATTAACCTGGCGAACGCCGACGGTCACCTCCCGGCGGTCCAGGTCGACGGTCAGGTCCCCAACGCTCAGGCGCTGTGTCTTCTGACCGGAACTGGTACGGCGGAAAATCGCCTTGACTCGGGCGACGAGTTCGCGCGGATTGAACGGCTTGGTTAGATAGTCGTCGGCACCCAGCTCCAGCCCAACGATCTTGTCGACATCCTGGTCGCGGGCGGTGAGCATGATGATGGGGACATCGCTTTCCTGGCGGATGCGACGACAGACCTCCAACCCATCGAGACCGGGAAGCATCAGATCGAGAATGACGGCCGAGGGCTTACAGCTGCGGAATTTCTCAAGAGCGATCCGGCCATCATACGCGACCTGTACCTGATATCCCTCCTTTTCGAGGTAGAGTCGCTCCAATTCGATAATGTTTTTTTCGTCGTCTACGAGGAGGAGTGTCGTCATGACGCACTTCCTTTTCGGCAATGTCGAGCAGATTATAGGACGGGAGTAGTCGAATGTCAACGCGAAAGTGGCGTTTCCAATAGGTGATTGACCCCACCCGCTATTAAAGCTATAATCATTGGCATGGACGTAACGGATTCTCGCCTAGCACCCGCACCGGCTTCAAGGCAGGTACCTGCGGTTCCCTGGGGTATCCTCGATATTGTCCTCGCGATTATCGTCGCGGGGCTAGCGGTCTTGGTGCTGAATTTGGTCGCCCTTGGGCTGAGTCTGGTGATGGGAGTATCGCTTGAGCAAAACGGGTCAGCCCTAGCGATCTTTCTGGCGGTCCAAGACCTCATCGTGGTCGGCGCCGCCTTGCTCTTTAGCACGGCACGGTACCGGGTAGGATTCGACCGTCTGGGCCTGCGGCCGTTCTCGGTTCCTGCGGGCTGTGCGATGGTCGTGGCACTGCTCATGGCTTCGTATGCGGTGCGCGCCCTCTATGCGGTGGTCGCGATGGCTTTCGGCGTGCAGATTTCCCCTCAAGCGGTGCTGTCCCAGCTCGATGTCCGCGGAGCCGGGTTCATCTTCACATTCATTGCGGCGGCGGTAATAGCGCCGATCGCTGAAGAGACCTTTTTCCGCGGTTTTATGTATGGGGGACTGCGGAAGAGGATCGGGGTCGTAGGGGCGATGCTCGTGAGCACGATCTTTTTTACCGCTTTGCACCTGAGCGCCGACCTCTTTGTCCCCATCTTCTTCTTGGGTTTATTCCTGGCATGGTTGTACGAGTACACCGGCTCGCTCTTCCCAGGAATGCTACTTCATGCCGCCAACAATGCCATCTCGCTTATCCTCTTGTACGTGGCCCAGTCCTCCGGGTTGTTTCCCCATTGAGCACGCAGAAAGCAGCATATATTCTCGTTTCGCTTTGCCAAAAGACCTGTATGATGGTACAATGGTATTTGTGTGCCGCGCGGGGGAGTGTCGGAATTGGCAGACGAGCATGGCTTAGGACCATGTGGGGTCAAACCCGTGAGGGTTCGAGTCCCTCCTTCCCCACTCGATAAACAGACGATAGAGAGGGAAAGAATTCAACCGTGAAAGTGACAACAGAACGCACCCCGGATTGCAACGCCGTCGTCACCGTCGAAGTCGACGACGAGCAATTACAGCGTGCGATGAAGGCCGCCGCTCAGCGGATATCGCGCGCGCGGCCCGTCCCCGGCTTTCGGCCGGGCAAGGCGCCCTATGCGATTGTCGAACGCACCTTCGGCAAAGACATCCTACGCGACGAAGCGATTGACGAACTGGCGCAAAGCCTCTATCGTCAGGTTCTGAAAGATGAGAACATCGACGCTTACGACGCGGGCAAGCTCGACGTGCCGCAGAAAGAACCATTGGTGCTGAAATACACTATCCCGACGCGGCCGGTCGTCAAATTGGGGGATTATCACTCCATCCATATGCGACCGGAACCAGTCAGCGTCAGCGATGAAGAAGTAACAGAAGTCCTGGATCGGTTTCAGATGGACCAGGCCCAGATGGTGCCGGTGACGCGGCCGGTGCAAATGGGGGATCTTGCGACCATCGACGTCAAGGGCGGAATAGAGGGCCAGGAGCCTTTGGAGAGCAAGGGGCTCCAGGTGCGTGTCGAGATGGACAAGCCGGTCTTCCCATGGGTGGAGCAGTTGATTGGCACAAACCCGAACGAGACCAAGACCATCACGTATACCTATCCCGCAGACGACAGCAACACCAATGTGGCCGGCAAGACTGCCACTTATGAGGTTACGGTTATAGACATTAAGGAACCGCATGTCCCTGCCCTGGACGATGAATTGGCCAAATCCATCAGCCAGTTCGAGACGCTGGATCAACTCAAGGGACATATCCGGTCCACGCTGATGGCGCAAAAGCAAGGGGAGGAGGACAGCCGATTTGCCGACCGGGTCATCGACGCCGCGGTCGACCAATCGGAGATCTCGTATCCCGCCATCATGCTGGAAGATGAGATCAACCAGGAGTTGGAACGCTCCAAGGAATTGGCCGGGCGGCTTGGGATGACGTGGGAAAAGTATCT
The DNA here is from genome assembly GCA_023489485.1 of Chloroflexota bacterium. Classification (GTDB taxonomy): domain Bacteria; phylum Chloroflexota; class Anaerolineae; order UBA4142; family UBA4142; genus JAMDCU01. The sequence goes on along the minus strand of JAMDCU010000152.1, from coordinate 3,163 downwards.
TGAGCTATCCGGTAAGGATGTGCAAGGCTATCGTGTAGACATCAAGCCGCGGGCGGAACGACGCCTCAAGCGTTTGCTTGCGCTGCTCCAAGTCCTGGAGGAAGAAAAATTCGAGGTCTCTGGCAAGGAAGTCGACGTGGAGATCGATCGCCGCGCACAGGAAGCCGCACGCAGCGGAGGGCGGGCCGATCAGACGCGCCGCGAGCTGTCGACCGCTGCGTCCCGGCGCGACATTGAATACAATCTAAAGCTAAACAAGACCATCAATCGCTTGGTCGACATGGCCAAGGGCGAACCGACGAGCGGCAAGATCGTGACGCCCGATATGGTCCGCGAGGAGCAGCGGCAGCGCGAGCTGCAGGAACAGCAAGCCCAGCAATCCGCGAGTGCTCCAGGCGCCTTGATTACCGACCCGTCGAAAGTTCGACCCGAGGATTGGCCGCGGGGCATAGAGCGGCCGTTGATCCCGGGACAGGAAAAGTAGATTAGCCATTCATGATTGATGATTTCCGAATCGGAAATCATCAATCGCAAACCAGAAATAGGTTGGGAGGGTTTTTCCACAATGAGCGACATCATTCACCCCCGCGATGTGATCCCGATGGTGGTGGAGAATACCGGACGCGGCGAGCGGGTTTACGATATCTACTCGCTTTTGCTCCAGAATCGCATCATCTTTCTCGGCACGGCCATTGACGACCATGTGGCCAACCTAGTCGTCGCGCAGATGCTCTATCTCGATCGCGAGAATCCGGAAAGAGAGATTCGCCTCTATATCAACTGCCCCGGCGGTGTCATCTATGCCGGGTTGGCGATCTACGACACGATGCAGCTTGTCTCGGCGCCCGTTTCGACGATCTGCGTCGGACTCGCGGCAAGCATGGGTACCGTTCTCCTCGCCGCGGGTGAGAAAGGACGCCGCTATGCCCTGCCGAACTCGACTGTTCACATTCATCAGCCTTGGGGCGGTGCGCAAGGTCAGGCAGTGGACATCGAAATCGAGGCGCGCCGGATCATGCGCGAGCGCGAGCGGCTGAACGAAATCCTTGCGAAACACACGGGGCAGCCGATCGATCGCATCATCCACGACACGGACCGGAACTATTACATGGACGCTCCCGCGGCCGTCGAATACGGATTGATCGACGAAGTACTCTCCAGTGCGGTCAAAGCGGAAGGCGCCCAAGAAAAGCGCTAGTGCTGTACGGGACAGGGGCAAGGCTCCTGTCCCTTCATTCCCAATCCCCCGAATCCTGCGCCGCCCTCTAGCCCTATGTCGACTCCCGATCCCCGTGGCGCAGGAGGAGAAAGCGAATGCCGAGCCTCTCCAAACACGGTGCGGAGGCGTGTTCGTTTTGCAACCGCAGTCCCGATCAGGTTAATCGATTAATCGCGGGCCCCGGCTTTGTATTCATTTGCGACGAATGCGTTGAACTGTGCCGCGAGATTCTCGAGCAAGAAGCGGCGATGCCCAAAGGCCAGATGCTTTCCATCGAGAATCTGCCCCCCAGGGAGATTTACCGTCGCCTGAATCAGTACGTGGTTGGCCAGGAACGCGCGAAAAAGGTCCTGTCGGTCGCAGTGTACAATCACTACAAGCGCATCCAGCATGCGGGCCGACCGGACGATGTGGAGCTGGGCAAGTCGAATATTCTCCTGGTCGGCCCCACCGGATGCGGCAAGACGCTCCTCGCGCAAACGCTGGCCAAGATCCTCGATGTGCCGTTTGCGATCGCCGACGCGACCTCGTTGACGGAGGCCGGCTATGTCGGAGAAGACGTCGAGAATATCTTGCTCGCGCTCATCCAGAACGCGGATTATGATATCCCCCGAGCGCAGCGCGGCATAGTCTACATTGACGAAATTGACAAGATCGCGCGCAAGACGGGAGACAATCCCTCGATAACGCGCGATGTATCGGGCGAGGGGGTGCAGCAGGCACTGCTCAAGATCATCGAGGGGACGACGGCGAACGTGCCCCCGCAAGGGGGGCGAAAACATCCTCACCAGGATTTTCTCCGTGTGAATACCGCCAATATCCTCTTTGTTTGCGGTGGGGCTTTCGAAGGATTGGACAAGATCATTGGGCAACGAGTCTCGGAGCGCCGGGCGGTTGGATTCAAGGGCGAGCGGGAGAGAACCAACCAGGAGCTCAACACGACCGAATTGCTGAAGCTGGTGACGGCCGACGATCTCCTGCAATATGGTCTGATTCCCGAGTTCATCGGCCGAATGCCGGTGATTGTCAGCGTGGACCCCCTCGACCAGGAGATGTTGGTCAAGATTCTGAGCGAGCCCAAGAACGCGATCGTCAAGCAGTTTCAAAAGCTTTTTGCGCTCGACAACGTCGAGCTGGTCTTTACCGAAGAGGCGCTGCAAGCCGCGGCGGAGCTAGCTTTCCAGTACAAGACCGGCGCGCGCGGGTTAAGGACGATCATCGAAGGAGTCCTCCTCGACGTGATGTACGAGATTCCCTCCCGCCGCGATGTAAGGAAATGCCTGATCGATGGCGATACCATCCGTCATCATCAAAAGCCCACGTTGGTGACCCAAACTGAAGTGGCGGTCCCGTGGCCGAAAGAAGAAACGGCATAGCGGAGACATTTGAATGGATTCAGGATCCTTTCCTCGTTTCCTCCCGCCCGAACCGCGCTCGATCGAAGAGACCGGTCTGAATCTCGCGTTCCTGGCCGATCTCACGTTGAAGGTGATGTATACTCGCGGTTTTATGATGGGACACGAGATCGCGGAGGCTATTACACTCCCGTTCGCGAACATCGTGGACCGCGTGCTGGACTATTTGCGGCGGGAGCACCTCACAGAGGTCAAAGGATCCTCAGGCCTCGGCGAGTCTTCCTACCAGTACGTGCTCTCTGAAGAGGGACGCTCGCGGACCCGCGAACTGATGGACCAGTGCCAGTATTCGGGTCCGGCCCCGGTCCGACTGGACGCGTACACGCGTGCGGTGCTCACGCAGTCGTTGAGCGGGCAGACGATCACGCGGGAGATGATCGTCCGCTCGACCCAACACCTGGTTCTGAATGAGACCGTCTTTAACCAGATCGGGCCCGCGATCAACTCCGGCAAATCGATTTTTCTCTTTGGGGATCCCGGCAACGGCAAGACGGCGATTGCCGAAGCCATGGGGGCCATGCTGCCGGGG
>JAMDCU010000093.1 GCA_023489485.1 Chloroflexota bacterium | reverse complement strand
GCCGCGGCCTCTTTACCCTCTTTTGGATCGTGGGGATGATGAACACGGTGAACTGGCTCGACGGGGTGGACGGGCTGGCAGGCGGCGTGGTCGCGATTGCGGGGATCGTGCTCATCGTGCATACCTTCCGGTACGAGCAGTACTCGATCGCGCTCCTCCCCCTCGCGCTCGTCGGCAGCGTTCTCGGATTTCTGGTATTCAATTTCTACCCGGCGCGCATTTTCATGGGGAGTGCGGGAGCCCTTGTCCTCGGCTTTGTGCTCGGCGTTCTCTCGATCATCGGCGCCGCGCGGGTCGCGTTTGCACTGCTCGTCCTCGGCATTCCAATCCTCGACGTCGCGTGGCTCATCGTCAGCCGCCTGCGGGCGGGCAAGTCCCCGTTCATCGCCGACCGGAGCCATCTCCACCATCGCCTGCTCGATCACGGGTTGTCGCCGCGCGCGATCGTGCTCCTGTATTACGGATTTAGCGCCGTCTCCGGATTACTCGCGCTCACTCTGCCCTTGGGACTGTACAAGTTGATCGCGCTCGTCATTATCGGCCTCGGCGCGCTGCTGCTGCTCGCGACGATGCGGCCGATCCACCGAGCGGATGATCGGAGAACAGGCGAGGGACGACCCGGGGCCGATGGGGTACGCGCAGAAGCGGGTCAGAAGGGCAAGAATGGCGAAGGGAGCGAGCTTGAAGAGGCGCGGCAGCCCTCGAACATGACCGAAGGCGGGCGTGTGTCCCCAGCTCTAGAGAAGCGCGATCGGATGAAAGGCGACGGCCGATAGGCGCATGTCTTGCGGTGCGATCTGAACCCTCAGCCCATCCGCCTGGCCTGGAGCCCTCCGACCACCCGCTCCAACAGCCAGAGCGCAGCGCCGACGAGTCCGTTCACGACGACGGCGATCCCGAGAGCGAAGGTGAGCGCATCGATGAGCTGCCGGGCCGCGCGGACTGCATCTTGAGGGACCTGCGGCGCCCATCCCATCAGGAACAGGACGGCAGCGCCCAAGCCGAGAACCGTAACGACCGGGCCCCAGGGTTCGCGGTCCGACTCGCTCGGTATCATGGCAGTGCTCACCGCGAAAATCAAGTAGACATCCAGCCACAAGGTCCAATCGTGCAAGGACTGACCGATTCGCCCGAGAATCAGGTCGAGTGAGAACGGCGAATTGGGCCAGAGCCCTATTCCGACGCCCGCGAGGAGCCAAATCGCGCCGATGCCGACGGCGAAAGGCGCCACGCCGATCAGGCTTTCGCGCACGGGATCACATTTGGCGATGCTGACCGAGCCGAGGCTCATGCGGTTCTTTTTGACGCGTCCCAAACCCAGACGCGGGCCGCTTGCCTTGACGAGGAGCAATCGAGCGGTCACATAGTGGCTGAATTCATGGACGAGGACGCCGGGCAGGAGGAGATAAAATAACAGCCGCACCGCACATCCGGGATTGCCCGTAATCGCCAAGGCCAATCGCTGAATGTGGCGGTGCAGCCAATTCTGAAGAAAGAGCGTCAACCCAAAGACGACGACAAAGAAGAGAATGGACATGCGAGGGCGCTAGGTCTTGATCGCCGCGGCCCGGCAGATGGCGATGAAATCGCTCGCCACGAGGCTGGCCCCACCCACCAAGGCCCCGTCGATCTCGGGCTGTTCGAGGAACTCGGCGATATTCTTTGGGTTCACGCTTCCGCCGTACTGCACGCGAATCGCGTCGGCGGTCTCCTTGCCATACAGCCCGGCGAGCACCCCGCGGATACTCTCCCCGATCACGGCGTTGGCCTCCGGCCCGCTCGACGCTCTTCCGGTCCCGATGGCCCAAATCGGCTCATAGGCAACGACGGTCCGGCGCGCGTCCGCGTCGCTCAAGCCTTGAAAGGCCGCGCGGACCTGGCCGCCGACAAAGCTCGCCGTCTGCCCCGCCTCATACTGAGCCAGGCTCTCGCCCACGCAGACGATGGGAAACAGTTCTTGCGAGAACGCCGCTTTGATTTTCCTGTTCACGCCCTCGTCCGTCTCACCGAAATACTGCCGTCGTTCCGAGTGGCCGACGATGACGTAATCGCACAGGCCGTGGAGCATGGGCCCGGAGACCTCGCCGGTGAAGGCGCCCTTGGGCTCCCAAAAGAGATTCTGCGCTCCCGTGCGGATAGGCGTTCCCTTGAGGAGCGAAAAAACCTCGGGAATGGAGACAAAGGGAGGACAGAGAACGATTTCCACTCCGCGATTGGCAATCTGTGCGAGATCGTTCTGCATCGCCGTGACCAGCTCGTGTGCCTCGGCGATGGTCTTGTTCATCTTCCAGTTGCCCGCAATGATCGGCGTGCGCATGAAACCCCCAGGGAATTTTGGATTTCAGATTGCAGATTTCAGAATGCAGATTTCAGAATGCAGAAGGCTGAAGGCGCCCCGCAGACTGCGCAGCGTCTCCGCTTACGAACGCCGGACCGGACTGGGAAAGGCGGCCGGAACTTTCGAAATCTGAAATCTGCAATTATGTTAGTGGTCGGCGATCCAGCGCAGGTGCCAGGCGTAAGAGGCAAGCACCAAGGTCAGCAAATACAAGGCCCGGACGTAAACGTGTATGCCCAAGAGACCTTGCTGGGAAAGGGGCGTCGAGTCCAGGCGATGGATGTCGAGGGTGAAGAGAAAGCCGGCGACGAGAAAAATGACAAAGGCGATTCCGGCCGAGGCGGCAACCACCTTGATCGGTTGGACGAAATCCGGGGTCTGGTAAAGGAAAGCCATGTAGCGGACATAGAGAAGCAAGCCGTGGAAAAAGAGGAGAGCGGCGAGCGTATAAATGTAAATGTCCCGGAGGAGATTGTAGGTGGCGACGAGGTCCTCGTTCACCAGGTAGAGGAGGAGCGCAAAGATCACGATGTTGACCAGCACGGTGATCCCCGCCGACCAGGCCATGACGTTGATCAAGACGCCCCAGGCGCGGGGGTGGTCCCAGGTGTCGCTAACGAGCATGGGCGGGATGAGAAAGGAGGCCAAGTATCCGACAAATGCGACGGCCGCAATGAGGACGACGAGCCAGACGCCTTGGCTGAAAGGCCGGTGCGGCCAGAAAACGTAGCTCGCCCAACCTTCCTCGGCATACAACAGCGCGAGGCCCAGAGAAGAAAGGATCGCAAAAGGCCGGTGCTGTCTTAGAATCGGGGCAAGTTCGAGTGCCGGCAAACAGACCTCCGTTTTGTTTTGGGCATTATAGCATCTCTATCTGAAAAACAAAAAACGGGCAAGCCGACTGGTTCACGGCTTGCCCGTTGTGCTGAGATTTGACCTAGGCGCTGGCGCTGGGCTCTTCGCCCCCCTTGGCTTTCTCCGCCTCAAAGCGCCCCATCAACTCATCCCTCTTTTTGGCCGCGGCCTCTTTTCCCTCGTCCACGGCCCCTTGCAGCCGCGAGCGCTGCTCTTCGACCACGAGGCGTCCGCGCTCCTGGACTTCGACCGCGCGCTGGCGTGCTTGCACGGCGAGCTGCTCGGCGCGCTGCCGCGCCTCCTCACTGCTCTGTCCCAAGCGGCCCTGCAATTCAATTCCTCGCTCGCGCAGCTCCTCGCGAGTCTCTTCGCCGGACTGTGGCGCGAGCATTAATGCTGCCGCGGCGCCCACGATAGCTCCCAGCAGAAAGCCAGTTAGAAATTCCCATCCACGACTGTCGTCGGCCATTTTGCCTACTCCTTTGCTTGACGTGAACGTGCTGCCCCGTCCGGAATGCCTGTTCTTTGGAATCAGGATCGCTGGCGCCGTGTGAGAATACGGAACACTTGTGAGACGCCTGCCATGAAACTAGAGATACGAACGACGGGCGTGACAAGGTTTTCGCTAACAAACGTCGTCGTGCCGCGCAGGGTGCGGACCGTATCATCGGCGGAATTCAGGATCGGCTTGATCTCATCGCGTAATAGTTTCGCAAGGCTGCGGACTTCAAGGATCAGCACGATCAGCACGATGCCGATGATGAGGGATTCGACGGCGAGTAAGACGATGGCAAGGTCACGCACGAAAGCCAATGCAGCCACACGACCTCACTTTCGGGGGCGATTATAGCATAATTTGCACCGGCTGACAACAGCCCTGACCTATTTGCGCAGTGAGACGCGCGCGGCGACCAAGCAGAACCAACTGACGAAGGTGCCTTCGACCAGTTTCGTCGCGCCCAAGTCGGCCAGCGCCAACCCGAGAGCGCTCGCGATGAACTGTCCTGCGGCAAAGCCGCACACTCCCACGAGCCAATAGACGCCCAGCCGCATCCACCCGTGTCCGAACAAGACATAGAACACGAGGCCGTAGATACTGGCCAGCACGAAGCCGAATGCAAGGAAAGGAGGGACCATAATCAATGAGCCAATTACCAATGAGCCAATTGGCCAACTCCACTGAACCTCCGCAAAGACCGCGGAGTCTAGGGACCCGCTGAAGAGCGCGGGGCAGGTACCGCGGAGTCTTCGATGTGCCAATGAGCCAAAGAACTAGCGTTTGAGCGTGTTAGTGATAATCGTGTTGAGGATACGGACGAGTTCGTCGCTCTCTTACAAAAGCGCTCGGGTCTCCTCGTCCGCCAATATGCCTGATTCTATCAGTGTGCGAAGCCAGTAGCGGGTCTCTTGGGCTTGTTTGAGCGAGATACCGAGTTTGTGGACAAAATCATCCTTCGACTCGGCCGCATCTGCTTCCTCGACGTTCGCGCCCACGCTCGTGCCAGAGCGGATGATCTGCCGCGCGAGTTCAAATCCGGCCGCCGTCCTCGGCAAGCAGTTGGCCGTTCTGACAATGCGCACACCAAAGCGGAACGTCCTTTCCTGGATATCCTCGCCTCTTGACGACCTCATTGTCATCCTCTTGGCTTATTGGTAAATTGGAAATTGGCTCATTGAATCCTGCCGCCGCCGAGGCAGAGCTCGTCTTGGTAAAAGACGACAGCCTGGCCGGGCGTGATATCCCGGAGCGGGAGGTGGAAGACGACTCGGGCCCGGCCGGCCGCGAGCGGTGTGACCGCCGCCGGCGCCTCGGCGGCGCGGTAACGAATCTTGGCGGTGACCTCGATTTCGCCATCCGGCGGGCTTCCGGAGATCCAGTTCACGCCGCCGGCGACCAGTTCTTGCCGGCCGAGCTCATCCGCCCGCCCGACCACAAGTGTGTTGCGCGCAGTATCGAGCGCGATCACGTACAACGGTTGTCCGGCGGCGATGCCGAGACCCTTGCGCTGTCCAATCGTGTAAAAAGCCAGTCCCTGGTGCCGGCCGAGCACCTTCCCACGCGCGTCCACAATGTCCCCCGGCACAAGCAGGCTGGGAATACGCCGCTGCAGGAAATGGCGATAGTCCCCGTCGGCAATAAAGCACAAGTCCTGGCTTTCGTGCTTGTCCGCGACGCGCAAGCCGAAACGCCGCGCCATCGCGCGCGTCTCGTCCTTCGTATGCTCTCCCAGAGGGAACACGGCGTGGGTGAGCTGCTCCTGGTTGAGGACATGCAGGGCGTACGACTGGTCCTTGTTCGGGTCCACTCCTTTGAGCAGTTGGAACAAGCCGCGGTCTTGTCGCACGCGTGCGTAATGGCCGGTGGCGAGGTGGTCGGCGCCGAGCGCCCGCGCCTTGACGAGGAGCGCGCCGAATTTTACTTCGCGGTTGCACTCCAGGCACGGGTTGGGCGTGGTCCCGCGAGCATAGCCGTCGACAAAGAAATCGACGACGTGCTGCTTGAATGCCGCTTCGAAATTCAAAAGGTAAAAGGGGATGCCGAGGGTTTGGCACACGCCCCGAGCATCGGCGACCGCCTCCGGCGAGCAGCACCGATTGCTCACAAAGCGGTCATCGCCCTCCTCGCTCTCACTCCACAGGCGCATCATCATCCCGATAACACGATAACCGCGCTCGACAAGGAGCGCGGCCGTGGTCGAGCTATCGACGCCGCCGCTCATGGCGACGACCACTGTCGATCGATCACTCACACTGGCTTTCCAATCCTAGGTTCATCAGTCAGACTTCGGAAGTCCCAAAGACTTACGAATCCTGAATGTCGGAAGTCGATGTCATGCAGACTTACGAATTCCCAAAGAATTCGTAAGTCGAAGGTCTCTAGGGACCCGCCGCCCCTCCCCCTGCCCCCTCCCCACCTTGTGGGGAGGGGGCAGGGGGAGGGGGTTGCGATCGAGTTACTAGCTCGTGCGGCGGAGCTTGTTGACCACGTCGGCGACGACGCCGAGGCTATAGTCCACGTCCTCTACCGTGTTTTCACGGCCGAGCGTCAAGCGGAGAGCGCCGCGCGCCTGGTCCGGCGCATAGCCCATGGCGGCGAGGACATGCGACGGTTCGACCGATCCCGCCGTACACGCGCTCCCGGTCGATGCCGCAACGCCCGCGATATCGAGCCCGAGCACCATTTCGTCGCCGATCACGCCGGGAATGACGAAGCTCGCGTGCCCGGGCAAGCGCTCCTTCGGCGCACCGGTCAGCTCCGCTCCGACGATTCGCTCCAAGAGCCCTTCCACCAGCTTGTCGCGCAACGCCGACAGCCGGGTGTTCGTCTCGTCCCGGTTCTCTTGCGCGATTTTCAAAGCGGCGGCGAATCCGACAATGTACGGAACGTTCTCGGTGCCTGCGCGGCGGCCCTTCTCCTGGCCGCCGCCCGTCAGCATCGGGACGAGCGGCACCCCGGAGCGCACGTACAGCGCGCCGATCCCTTTGGGACCGTGGAATTTGTGAGCGCCGAGCGACATCAAATCAACGCCCAGCCGGTTTACATCCAGATCGAGGTAGCCGCCGGCCTGGACGGCGTCGGTGTGAAAGAGGATGCCGCGCTTGTTCGCAATCTGGGCAATCTCGGCGAGCGGCTCGATCGTCCCGACCTCATTGTTGGCGTACATGACGCTGATGAGGATCGTTTGCGGCGTAATGGCCCGGGCGATCTCGTCCGGGTTGACCACGCCGTGCCGGTCCACCGGCACGCGGGTCACGGCGAACCCGAACTTGCTCTCCAACTGAGCCACGGTATTCAGAATGGCATGATGCTCGATCGGCGTCGTGATGATGTGATTGCCGCGGTCGCGCAAGGCGAAAGCTACACCGCGGAGAGCCAGGTTGTCCGACTCGGAGCCGCAGCCCGTGAACACAATTTCGTTCGGCTGCGCGTGGAGGATTTCGGCAACGGTGCGCCGCGACGTATCGAGCCCCGCGAGCGCCGCCTGCCCGAATCGATGCAAACTAGAAGCATTGCCGAATGCTTCCGTAAAATACGGAAGCATGGCGTCGACGACACGCTGGTCGACCGGCGTGGTCGCCGAATGGTCCAAATAGACGGTTCTTTCATTCATAGCGAAAGATTGTAGCACAGCGGTGGGGGGTTGTCAAAAGCCTATTGTCTTTTGAACACTCTGAGGAGTCCCACCACAAAGACGAGCGCACCTACGCCGCCGAACACGCCCAGCATGAGGAGCGCCCCTCCCGTGTCGGTTCGCCATAGGGATGCGCCGATGCCGAACCCCACCACAAGAAACACCCCCCCGAAGAGGACGGGCATCGCCGCGGCCAGGTCAAACGATTCCAAGAACCAGCCTGGAATCAGCGCCGTCACCCCTATCGTTACGAGGAGCACCCCGAGCTGCACCGCAATCAGAAAAGGCATGCCTTGCGAAAGAAATATCCCCGCGCCGACACAGAGAGGAATGCCGCCGAACATCGCTCCCCAGATGAGCAAAAAGGGCTGTTGGAGCGAAAAACCACCATGGAGCCACTGCCGGATAGTCGACCCGATGGCAATTCCTCCCCCGACGTGAAAGATGGCAAAAAAACCGAGCATTCCGAGCGTCCCTATCACATTGGCCTCCTTTTCGTCCCGGTCCCTACGACGACGAGACTCGCAGAATCTCGTACCGTTTCGAACTGCGGGTCAAAGCCGTGCCGTTTCAAGATTTCTCGGGCTACGCCAATGAATTGGGCTTCTTGCGGCGTTCCCTCAATGAGGTTCACAAATTCTTGCACGAGACGACTCCCCCAACCCTGCGGTATAAGGCGCGCCGCATCCACCCAGATCACACGGCCCCCCTCGTCCAGTACTCGGTAGAGCTCCTCCCAGGTCCCCGCCTCGCGGACAAAGCCGGGTGGAAAAGTCATGACGACTGAATCAAAAGCGCCTCCCGGAAATGGAAGCGCCTGGACGCTCGCCCGCACGAGGGGAGTTGGCGCGCGGGCATGCCGCAGCTTGCCTCGCGTGATCTTGAGCATCGATGGGGACAGATCTACTGCGACCGGCGCGTAGCCCGCGGCAAGCAGATCGAGGAGGAGATTGGC
>JAMDCU010000121.1:8201-8483 GCA_023489485.1 Chloroflexota bacterium | reverse complement strand
CGGCCTAGTTTTGCCCCGCCGCTTGTTCCTCCCGAACCAGGTTCGTCGCGGGAGGGCAGGCGGCCAGAGGTAAATCTTATGACGCCAGCACTAACGCAGGAAGAAATCGCAAAGCTCGAAAAAGAACTGATTGCCCAGGGATGGACGCGGCAGTTTACGACCTTTCCTAATCGATTGCAGGAGTATATTGAGCTCTATGAAGAGGCAGGGCTGGAAGTGAGGGTAGAGCCGTGGGCGTTGACTCTGGATGAGGATCCCTCGTGCAGTTCATGTGCCCTGACC
>JAMDCU010000121.1:0-8191 GCA_023489485.1 Chloroflexota bacterium | reverse complement strand
AGTCGTTTGTTGCAGGTGATCATGGAGCCTCTGCTGAGCTTGACGTGGAACGATTCGCGCAGTACGGCGCGCGGCTATCTCGTAATCGATACGCTCATTCGCGGTGTTGCGGGCGGCGGCTGCCGTATGCGCGCGGGCTGTTCGTTGGACGAAGTCACGCGGCTCGCCGAAAGTATGAGCAGCAAGTTCGCGCTCTTTGACGTTCCCATCGGGGGCGCCAAAGCAGGCGTGGATTATGATCCGGGCGCCGCCGATGCGGATGAGGTCTTGATCCGCTTTTTCTCTGCCATTACACCTTATCTGCGAGATTCCTACATCACCGGCCCGGACATGGGCACGAACGAAGACCAAATTCTGAGCACGCTCCGCCGTCTCGGCATCCCCAGCCCAGGGCATGCAGCCATCGCACGATGGGGACTCAAGCCAGAGACGGAGGAGGCTTTGAACCGCGCCCTCGCGCTGCAAGTCGACGGCATCCCACTGGATGGTTTTCTGGCGGGCTACGGGGTTGCGGTGTGCGCACAAGAAGCGCTTGCCCGGCGGGGGATCCCGATACGCCAAGCCCGCATCGCTTTGCAGGGTTTCGGGAGCGTCGGCGGCGCGGCGGCCAAGTATCTCGAAAAAGAGGGTGCCACCATCGTCGCGATTGCAGATATCAAAGGGACGGTGGCATGCCGCGAGGGGTTGGCAGTCGAGCAGCTGCTCAAGGCCCGCAACGCGTTTGGAGTCGTAGACCGAACTCAGTTGTCCGACCATTGCGTTCTTCTGGACGATCGCGGGTGGATTACGGAGCCGAGCGACGTTCTCATTCCAGCAGCGGTGACCGATGCCATTGATGCTGCCAAAGTGGAATGGGTCCGCTCGGCGATTATCGTCGAGGGAGCAACTCTGCCATTGACGGCGCAGGCGGAGGAGATGCTGCACCGACGCGGGGTCACGGTGATTCCCGATTTCTTGGCAAATTCCGCATTTGCGTATATTCTGGGGGCGCTTTTGCTCGGCGACGTTGGGCCGGACCTGGACGCGATCATGGCTCTAGCGGCCGCCCGCCTGCGCGAACGAGTTCACCGTGTTCTGGACGGAGCCGAGCGAGGTGTTCTACCGCGCGAGCAGGTCGTTGCCATGTCCCGCGGGAACATGGTCCGCCTCGGCGCGACGCCGGTGCGCCCGCCCAGAAGTCCGCAGGTGCAGATTACGAGCATGCTGCCGGACACCATCGGCGATCAGCTGATGGTCTGCCTGGGCTACGATTATGCGAACGACTCGCCAGAAGCCCGAGCCGAAAAGGAGCGCTCGTTCGGGTCGGGATGCGTTGCCAAGCGCGCATATTGCGCGGCGACGATGCCGGATGGATTCAAGGTCAAGTTGGCCTACGACGAAGCGGGGCATGCGGTGGGGCAGATCGAGTATTTGCCGATCGAGATCGCCCTCAACCGCGTGACGGGGCGCGGGCTAACCTTCATCGATTGCGTTTGGGTTCCCACGGCCAATCAGCGGCAGGGGATTGGGACGGCGCTCCTGAATGCCTGCGTCGAAGATGCCAAGACGAAACACAAGGGGATTGCGGTCCTGGCCTATGAAGGCATCGACTACATGCCCGCAGGCTTTTTTCTGAAACGGGGCTTTGAAGTGGTGGAGCAGGAAGGGCCGTGTAATCTGCTATGGAAGCATTGGACGGCAGCGGAAGCCCCCCGCTTTATCCAGCGTCGCTACAAGCCCAAGTTGGTCAAGGGCTCTGTCGTCATCGACCTGTTCTGGAATGGACAGTGCCCGTATTCGGGCCGGATGCTGGACCGAGTGCGTCGAGTCGCCCGTGAGATGCAGGACCGCGTTGTCTTGAATGAAACCGAGACGAACAGCCGGGCCCGCGTCAGGCGCTACGGTCTGGCCGACGGCTTTTTCGTGAACGGCAAGATGGTCGCCTGGTACTCGCAGAGCGAGGAGGAAATCAGGCGAGCGATTGAGAACGCGTTGGGAAGATAGTATACAGACCTGGAGGATGCACATGAGTGTGAGTATTGATCTCACGGGCAAGAGCGCGATCGTGACGGGCAGCGGGCGCGGGATCGGACGCGAGACGGCGCTGTTGCTGGCCAAGGCAGGGGCTTGTCTGACGATTGCCGACGTGGACGAAACCACTGCGGCCGGCGTTGCGCAGGAGATCCGCGCCATGGGAGGCGCGGCGGCCCATGTGCGCACCGACATCACTTCTGCGGAGGATGCCAAAAAGATGGTGCGCGCCGCGATCGACGCGCACGGGCGAGTAGACATTTTGGTGAACAATGCGGCGCGGTGGACGACCAAGCTTTTCAAGGATATTACGCCAGAGGAATATGACGTCGATATTCGCGTCACGCTGTACGGTACTCTGAACGCCTCCCGCGCGGTCCTGGACCCGATGATGGAGCAGAAATACGGGCGTATCGTGAACTTGATCTCGGACGCCGGGCGGATCGGCGAGCCGTATCTTTCGATCTACTCGGCGGCCAAAGGCGGCGTGGCCGCCTTTACCAAGGCGCTTGCAAAGGAAGTGGGGCGCTATAGCATCACGGTGAATGGCGTCGCCCCCGGCGTCACGCATACGCCCGGTGCACAGGGCTTTATCGATTCGGCGGGCGGTGATGAAAAGCTGGCCCGGGCCTATCCCTTGCGGCGGCTGGGGCAACCCATCGACATTGCCAATGCGATCCTGTTTCTGGCCTCCGATTTGTCAAGCTACATGACGGGGCAGATCTTTAGCGTCGACGGCGGTTACAGTACTCCTGGCTAGAGCCGTGGATGCCCCGAAATGATCATCGACTTTCATGTCCACATGGCGCGGTACGAGCATATGCATCCCTGGGTGATCGCGTGGGAAGAGGCGAATCTACCGGAGGGCGAACGTGCGCATGCCAAGGAGAACCTCCACGCGATCCTGGACAGCCCGGCATCCCTCGAGCAGAAACTCCTCGACGCGCACGGCCTCGACTATGCCGTGTGCCTGGCCGAAGAGAGCCCAATCACGACAGGAATATGCCCGAATGACTTTGTGGCAGAGATCTGTAGGGGAAGCAAGCGACTCATCCCCTTTTGCAGCGTCAATATCTACTTGTATGCGAATCCCGCGCAAGAGCTGGAGCGGCTGGTGACTCAGGAGGGCTTTCGCGGCCTGAAGCTGTATCCCGTCTATCATCACTTTTGGACCAACGATCGCGAGCTTTACCCAATGTACGCGGTCGCGCAGGAACTGGGGATTCCGGTGATGGTGCATACGGGCTCTTCGATCTTTCGCGGGGCCAAGTTGAAATACGGAGATCCACTGCCGCTGGACGATGTGGCAGTGGATTTCCCCAAGCTCAAGATCGTAATGGCGCATAGTGGGAGAGGCTTTTGGTATGATCGGGCATTTTTCCTTGCCCGGCTGCACGAGAACGTTTATATGGAAATTGCAGGGCTACCTCCCCAGAGACTGCTCGACTATTTTCCCGAGTTCGAGCGAAACGCCGACAAGATCATTTTTGGCTCGGACTGGCCGGGCATGCCGAACATCGCACAGAACATCAAGACCATTCGGAGCCTGCCGCTCAAAGAGAGTACCAAGGACAAGATCCTTGGCGAGAACGCCGCGCGGGTACTGGGGATCCTTTGAGGCATTGAGTTAAACAAGACGGGAGATAATCCATGGCGAAGCAGCTAATGTCCGGCGATCAGGCAATTGCCCGTGGAGTGTGGGAAGCAGGGGTGATGTTTGCGACCAGCTATCCTGGCACACCGGCCACCGAGATTCTCGAAAGCCTGTCGCATTATCCGGAGGTGCAGGCGCAGTGGGCGGTCAACGAAAAAGTGGCCTTTGACGAGGCCATGGGAGCTGCGATTGCCGGCGTGCGTGCTTTTGTATCGGTGAAGCATGTTGGGTTGAACGTCGCGGCGGATTCGTTTATGGTGTTTCCGTATGCGGGGACGAATGCCGGCTTTGTCGTGCTCACGGCAGATGATCCCGGGACCCACAGCTCACAAAACGAACAGGACAACCGGTATTTTGCCAAGTTTGGCAAAGTGCCTCTCCTCGAGCCGTCCGACACACAGGAGGCGAAGGAGTATGTCAAGCTCGCCTTTCAGGTGAGCGAACAGTTCGAGACGCCGACGATGCTTCGCATTACGATGCGCCTGGCTCATACCAAAGGGATGGTGGAGTTGGGCGAACGGGTGACCGCGGCGAAAAAACCCTTTGTCAAGGACAATATCAAGTGGGTCGTGCCTCCCTTTGCCAAGTTGCACCGCGCCCCTCTCGAAAGCAAGATGCGGGCGATTGAACAGTACGCAGAAACATTCCCGGAGAATCGGATTGAAAAAGGGACCGGCGGGGTGGACTATGGCGTGATCACGAGCGGGGTCATTTTCCAGTATGCCCGCGAGGTACTGCCTGAGCCTGACTTTTTCAAACTCGGCATGACCTTCCCGCTTCCTAAACAGAGGATTCTGGACTTTTGCCAAGCCTACAAAAAGGTCTATGTCATCGAAGAGGGCGAGCCTTTTCTCGAAGAGCAGATGCGGTACTGGGGCGTCCAGAATATCGTGGGTAAGGAATTGTTCACGAACGTCGGCGAGTTGCTACCGGAGTTGATTGCCGAGCAGATGCGCGGGACCAAGGCACCAGGTGACTATTCTAAAGAGATTTCCATTCCGGCGCGGCCGCCGATGCTGTGCATCGGATGCCCACACCGAGGCACCTTTACCTCTTTGAACCGCATCCCGGGCATCACCGTCACCGGGGATATCGGCTGCTATACACTGGGGGGCCTGCCGCCTTACAACACCATGAACACTTCGTTCGAAATGGGCGGCTCGATCGCCCACGCGTTTGGATTTGAAAGAGCGGGCGAGCCGAAGACGATTGCGATCATTGGCGACTCGACTTTTCTGCACAGTGGGATTGCGCCCCTGATGGATGCGGTCTATAACCGCGGCAAGACGACGGTCGTGATTGTGGACAATCGGACGACCGGGATGACAGGGCAGGAGAACCACGCGGGCACGGGCAAGGATATCCACGGGAACCCGGCGAAAAAGATCGACTACGAAGCGTTGTGCCGGGCAATGGGGGTTGAGTTCGTTCGCCATGCGAATGCTTACCGTCCGAAAGAGGTGGAAGCGGCGGTGCGCCAAGCCCTCAAATTCGATGGGCCGGCCGTCGTGATTTCGGAAGGCCCGTGTGTCCTGACCCCCGAGGAAAAGGCCAAGCCAAAAGTGGCCTTTACCGTGGTGGCGGAAGAGTGCATCGCCTGTGGTCTTTGCTTCCACACCGGCTGCCCAGCCATTCTGGAGAGTCAAGAGACCTATCGCGCGAGCGAGCACCAAAAAGCCAAGCCCAAAGCCATCATCGACCCCATCATTTGCGTCGGCTGTACGCTGTGTGCCGCGGTCTGTCCTCCGGAGTGCATCGTGCGAGTGGATGGGCAGCCTTGGGGGGCATAGCAAAGGTGGAAGGCGGAAGATCAAGTTGGTCGAATAGTTGGATAGGTACAGGTGCATGGTTGGTAGATCCGAGAGGGCCGCAGAAGGTGTAGCCGAGTGGGCTGGCGATGGTAAGTCGAATAATGAGCGAGTCGCGGAGCAGATGACTGAAGGGGTCAAGCCGGAGATTCGCCGGCATCTGGAGAACGACCCGTTTGCCAAATCGCTCGGGATTGAACTGGTTGAGATCCATGAGGGATACGCGAAATGCGCGATGACCGTGCGGCCCGAGATGGTCAACGCGCACGGAAGCGCGCACGGAGGCGCCCTCTTTTCTTTGGCCGACTTTGCTTTCGCCGTGGCTTGCAACTCACACGGTCGTGTGGCCGTGGCGCTTGAGGTCAAGATCAATTATCTCGAAGCGGTCTTGCCGGGGACTCGCTTGATCGCCGAGGCCAAGGAAGAGGCCCTGGGCGGGCGCATCGGTCTTTACCATCTGACGGTGACCGAGGAGAGCGGCAAGATCGTCGCCTCGTGTCACGCAACGGCTTATCGAAAGAAGGACTGGTTCGTAGACAAGTGAAATAGCGGAGCAGATTATGACGCACAATCTAGTCTTTGCCGGGGTCGGGGGACAAGGGGTTGTACTGGCAAGTGAAGTACTCGCGCTCGTGGCAGCCGCGGAAGGCTATGAAGTCAAGCAGGGAGAAGTCCACGGCGCTGCCCAGCGCGGGGGGGCGGTCATCAGCCATATCCGGTTTGGAGACCGCGTCTATTCGCCATTGAACCTGCGCGGCCAAGCGGACGTTATGCTGGCCTTTGAAAAACTCGAAGCGGTACGGAACGCCCATTATTTGAAGGAGGGCGGCGTCATCATTATCAACGATTACAGGATCGAGCCGACTTATCTCAACACCAGCGTGAAATACCCGGATGATCCGATTGGGTTCTTGAAGACCAAGCCCTATCAGGTCAAGGTCCTGAAAGCCACCGAAGCGGCGCGCGCGATCGGAAACGAGCGAGTCGCGAGTCTGATGATGCTCGGCGCGGCCTCTCGATTTCTCCCCCTTCGTGCCGAGACCTGGGACAAGGTTCTGCGCGAGCGCATCCCCGCGCGGTTCCTCCAGTTGAATCAGCAAGCGTTCGAACAGGGGCAACAAGCTGTCGCCTTGTAGGCGAATAGGGGGCAAGCGCCAAGGACAGGCCGTTCCCCATGGGGGTGGTCGATAAACGGCATCAAAAACCAAAGGCCGGAGCTTGACGTTGAGTGCAAGAAAGGAGGTGAAGACTGCAGACGCCTAGATCTGATCTTTTTGGCGAAGAAGAAAAAACGGGAGGAGAGTTCCCAAAGGAGGAGTTACGATGAAGGTACGACACTATGTGCTGATGATGGTTGCTAGTGTTGTGGTTCTCGCCGCGCTGGCTGCGTGCTCACCCGCGGCGACCCCAGCGCCGACGGCCGCCCCACCGACAAGCGCCCCTGCGACAAAGGCCCCCGCTGCGACAAGTGCCCCGGCGGCCACCACGGCGCCGACCACCGCTCCCACCGCAGCCTCGGCCAAGACCGGCGTCACCTACAAGATCGGTTTTGCTCCGGACACAACCGGTGGAGGCGCGTTCTTGGGCGAGCCGGAGAATGAGGTCGGCAAGATCATTTCCGACCGGATCAATGCGGCCGGCGGCGTCGTCGGTCCCGATGGCGTCAAACACCAAGTACAGATCCTCATTCAAGACACCCAGAGCTCAGCGGATACGGCCGTCAGCGTCGCGCGCCGTTTCATTACTCAGGACAATGTAGACGCACTGGTCATGGGCAGTACGACTCCGTTGAGTGTGGCCGTCGCGGGAGTCGCCGAGGAAGCCAAGGTCCCCTACGTTTCCATGGCATCGTCCAGCGCCATCATCACGGACCCCAAGACGAACAAGATGCTCCCATGGGTGTTCAAGACTCCCCAGTCGAATGGCGACGTCGCGGTGCTGCAAGTGCAGCGTCTAAAGAAGCTGGGCGTGAAGACGGCATCCTATCTCTATGAGAACACCGGGTACGGCAAGGACTGCTTCAACAGCTCCAAGACTGCAATCGAAGCAGCGGGCATCAAGACCGTCTCCTCGGACTCGTTCGAGCGCAGTGACACACAATTCCCGCAGATGGCTGCCCTGAAGGCCGCGAATCCCGGTGTGGTGATCATCGGCGCCATTCCCCCGGGCGCGGCGCTCATCAGCATTGCCGTTCGGGATGCGCTTCCCAAGGTTCCGATCATCGAAGGGCACGGCGTCTGCACACAAGACTTTATCAAGACCGCAGGCAAGGCTGCCGAAGGTCAGGAGCTGCCTTGCAGTATGGTCATCATCGCCGAAGACGTACCGGCGAACAATCCTCAAAAAGCCGTCTTTATGGATTTCAAGACGAGCTTTGAGAAGGCGACCGGCAAGCCCGTCAGCACATTCGGAGGGCATGCGTGGGATGCGCTGTACATGACGCTCGATGCACTCAAGTCGCTGAAGGATGGTCTTACGATTGACCAGCAGAGGCAACAAGTGCGCGATTACCTCGAGACCAAGATCGTGAACTGGCCAGGTACGGCGGGCGTGTTCAACATGAGCCCGACCGATCACTATGGTCTGACACCGCAGTCCTTCACCTGGTTCAAGATCGAGAACGGCAAATTCGTTCCTTTCCCTCCGGCGCAGTGGTAAACCACTAGTCGCCGCAGACCCGAAGGGTTCTTTAGAACCCTTCGGGTCTCAAGGAGCAGAA
>JAMDCU010000025.1 GCA_023489485.1 Chloroflexota bacterium | reverse complement strand
CGCACCTTGGCTCCTACCTTGACGAGCCCCCGGATAATCTCGATCGCCGGCGCCTCGCGCATGTCGTCTGTGTCCGGCTTGAAGGCGAGCCCCAGGATCGCGATGGTTTTGCCCCGCAGGTCGCCGAGGAGCGAGGCGAGTTTGCGGACCACGTGACGGCGCTGATCGCGGTTCACTTCCATCACCGCGTGCAACATTTGCGGGTGGAGGCCGGCGCCGTCCGCCATTTGTGCCAGCGCCGCGACATCTTTCGGAAAGCAACTGCCGCCGTACCCGATCCCGGCATCGAGAAACGCGCGCCCGAGGCGCCGGTCGTAGCCGATGCCCGCCGCTACTTCTTTCACGTCGGCGCCCAACCGCTCGCAGATCTGGGAGATCTCGTTGATGAACGAAATCTTGGTCGCGAGGAGCGCGTTCGAGGCGTACTTGATCATCTCGGCGGTCGCGAGATCGGTAATGAGGATCGGCGCTCGCAGCGGCAAATAGAGCTGCGCAACGCGCTCCGCCGCCTCACGGGTGGTCGAGCCAAGCACGACGCGGTCCGGGTTTTCAAAATCCCGGATCGCACTCCCCTCGCGCAGGAATTCGGGATTGGAGACGACGGCAAACGACACCGCCTGATCGCGCAGGTGTTCGGCGATGATGCTTTCGACGAGCGTGCCAGTGCCAAGGGGCACGGTGCTCTTGTTGATAATGACGGCATCGTGATTCAGGTAGGTGCCGATGCTCCGCGCTGCGGACTCGACATAGCTCAAGTCGGCGGTGCGGCCGTCGGCCGCGGGGGGCGTATTCACGGCGATGAAGATGAAATCGGCCACGCCCTGCCGGCCATCGCCGTTCAGCGCCTCGGCATAACTCGTCGTAAAGTGCAGCCGCCCCGCCCGCACATTGCGCTCGACCATTTCCACGAGCCCCGGTTCGTGAATGGGGAGAACGCCTGCCTGCAGCGAGGCGATTTTTTCAGGCACGATGTCCAGACAGGTCACCCGATGACCCATATCCGCGACGCACGTACCCGTCACCAGACCGACATACCCGGTGCCAATCATGCAAATGTTGCTCATTGTATTCTCCTTTCTCTCAAGCGAGTTCGAGCGCCGGCGCCGAGATGAGCTCGGTCAGCCATTCTGCTTCCAGGCGCAGGCCCTTTTCGAGCGAAAAACGTGGTGCAAATTCCAGGTCGGAACGAGCGGCGGTCGTGTCCGCCGCGGTATGCGCCGCATCGCCAAACTGGCGCGCCTGGTAAACGACGTTGGCGCGCTTCCCCATGATCTCTTGGAGCATTCGCAGCACCTGATTCACGGTCACGCGCGTGCCCCCGCCCAGGTTGTACCACGCCCCGGGGCGCCCCAGGCGCATCGCCGCCAGATTCGCGGCGACGATATCGCCGACGTAAGTGAAATCGCGTGATTGCTCGCCGTCGCCGTAGACCGCGATCGGATCGCCCGTCAGAATCGCACGAATGAATTTGTGAAACGCCATATCCGGGCGCTGGCGCGGGCCAAAGACGGTAAAGTATCGCAGCGAGATGGTCGGCAGGCCGTGTTCCGTCGTGTAAAGGCGGCAGAGATGCTCGGCGGCGAGCTTGGTGACGCCGTAGGGCGAAATCGGCGCGGTCGTGCTGTCCTCGCGCACGGGCTGCACCGCGGCGTTGCCGTAAACCGACGACGAAGACGCATAGATGACACGCCGGACGCGACTCTGTTTCGCCGCTTCCAGCAGGCGCTGCGTGGCGAGCACGTTGTTTTCCACGTAAGACGCAAAGCCTTCACCCCAACTCGTGCGTACGCCCGCCTGCGCCGCGAGGTGGAAGACGTAATCCACGCCTGTCAGTAATTTCGGAAGGTTGGCGGTCTGCAAGTCACTCTCGACCAGGCTAAAGTTGGGCGATTGGCGTAACTGCTCGAGATTGGCCTCTTTGAACGCACGCGGGTAGAAATCCACGAACGAATCTACTCCGATCACGCGATGCCCCCGGGCGACAAGCGCTTCTGCCAAATGTGAACCGATGAAACCGGCCGCCCCTGTAACGAGACAGGTTTCATGGATTGGTTGATCAGTGTACATGGAAGATAGTCTCCTTATTAGTAACCTCTCCCCATGCCCTCTCCCACAGGGAGAGGGAGTGAGGTCATCCCCCCTTCCCGGCTCGGGAAGGGGGTTCGCGGGATAGGTCTTGCCTGCGCTTGAAGCGCGTATAGTTGATAATAGGGCCCGCGCGCGGCGATCAGCTGGGCGGGCGTTCCGGCCTCGACGATGCGACCACCGTCGATGACGAGAATGAGATCGGCGCGCTGGATGGTGGAAAGACGGTGGGCGCTGACGAGCGTCGTGCGCCCGACGATCAACCGTTCCAGCGCCTCGACGACGCTCTGCTCGACCCGCGCGTCCAGGCCGACGGTCGGCTCGTCAAGCAGCAAGAGCGGCGCCTGCCGAACGACCGCGCGGGCGATGGCGAGGCGTTGGCGTTCCCCGCCCGACAGCCCGACGCCGCGCTCTTCGAGGATGGTGTCGTAGCCGTGGGGCAAGCGTCGAATGAACTCGTCGGCATTCGCCGCCTGAGCCGCGGCGACGATCTCCGCATCGGTCGCGTGCGGCTTGCCATAGGCGATATTCTCTCGGACGCTTGCGCGAAAGAGCATCGGGTCTTGCGGCACGAGCGCGATCTGTTGGCGCAAGCTCGCCAGCGTAACTTCGCGAATGTCTCGCCCGTCGATGCAGATCTGACCCTGCTGCGGATCATAAAAGCGTTGGATGAGATGCAGGATGCTGCTCTTGCCCGCGCCCGTGTGACCGACGAGCGCGACCATCATGCCCGGGTCAACCTGAAACGAGATATCGTGCAATACCGCGTGCTGCGGGTTGTAGCCGAAGGTGACGTGATCGAAGGCGACGGCGCCTTTCATTTGCTTGATTGGCAGAGCGCGGTCGAGGTCGCGGATCGCCGGAGGCGTCTGCAAGAGATCGAGGATGCGTTCCATGCTCGCCGAGGCGCGTGTAAAGGTATTGCTCAGCTTGCTGAGTTGGCGCATCGGTTTGTACATTGTGCGCAGATAGGCGGTGAGCACGAGCAGGTCGCCCACTGTGATCCGCGCCTGCATGACCATGAGAGCGCCCGCGCCCAACACGAGCATCATGCCTACATCCGTCAGCAAGCTCACCGCCGACGGCATGCCGGCTTCAAGGTCGGCGGAGACCTCGCCCAGCCGGAGGGATTGAGCAATGCTTTCGCCGTACCGCTGCCGGGCATGCGCTTGCATACCGAAGGCTTGCACGACGCGAATGCCGAGTAGATTCTCTTGCGCCACGGCGTTCGCCTCGCCGTCCTGGCGACGAGCCTGCCGAGCTACGCGCTTGATGCTGACGAGATAGCTGCGCAAGATCCCATACAGCAAAATGGCAATGGCGACGCCGAGGACGCCGAAAAGCGGATTGATGAGCACCAGGATCACCATCATCCCGACAATCGTCATCCCGCTGAGCAGCAACATGGGGAGCGCGACGACGACCATGTCCTGTACCGCTTGGACATCCGAGGTCAGACGAGTCAGGAGGTCGCCCAAGCGTTGATGCTCATAGAACGCCGGGCTGAGCTCCTGGAGGTGGGCGAAGAGCGCCCCGCGCAAGCGAAATATGACTCGCTGCCCGGTCGTCGCCAGAAGGCGTGTCCCCCAATAGGTTGAGAGGGCGCCGATCAGAGCGAGGGCGAGGAGCACCCCGCACAGAACCGCGAGCAGAAGCAATGGATTCTGCGCGACCAGTGCAGGAATCAGCTGCGACCAGGGGCGGTGCAAATGCTTGCCGAGCAGCACAGTGTCAAAGATCAGCTTCATCGGCCAGGGGGCCAAGAGACTGGCGAGCATGTCGACGAAGAGAACGAGCAAAGCCAAGGCGATTTTCCAGCGATAGGGCCGAGCGTAGGGCCAGAAGGCGAGCAGCAGCCCGATGCTCCGCCCGCGCGAATCACGAGACTTGGTCTTCATGCCGCCACCGCTTCCAACCGCGATGCCATCCGGCCCGGCGCATGCGTCGCACGTTCGACAATTTGCTGCGCGATGCTCTGCCACGACGAACGGAGCCGCGCTTGAGCGGCCGCCCGAACGCCCAACTGCTTCCGCAGGGCTTGATCGCGGACGAGGCGCAGCAGCGCGAGCGCCAATTCGTGTTGATCGTCCGGCGGATAGAGCAGGCCGCACGCGCCGGTCGCTTCTTGGAGCAACGAGGGCAACTGCCCCAGCATCGGCGCGACGATCGCCCGACCCATGGCCATATACTCCATCACTTTGAGCGGCGAAAAGTAGAAACCATCGCTCGCCGCGTAGGGCGCCACGGCGATATCGAACGCGGCCAGGTGCTCCGGCATATCCGAGTGAGGTATGGCGCCGGTGAAGGTGACGGCATCCTCGACCCGCAATTCGCGGCTCAACTGCGCCAACGGCTCGCGTTGAGGACCGTCGCCGACGATGAGCAGGGCCAGTCCTGCCGAGCCGGGCACCGCGAGACCGCGCAAAGCGTGGTACACACTCGCAAAGGCGCGGAGGAGCACATCCACGCCGTGCCACGGCTTGAGGCTGCCGGCAAAGCCGATCACGACCTCGTCCTCCAATCCATAGCGCCGACCACTGCGCGGCCATTCTACCCCCGGATGAAAGCGAGCCCCGTTAACTCCATTCGGCAGAACGAGGATGCGCTCGCGCGGCGCACGGTAGCGCTCCAAATAGGCGCGTACCCCTTCGGACACGGCGACGAGCAAATCCGCCTCTCCAAAGACCTCGGTCTCTACCTGCTCCGCCTCACGCGAGAGGACCAAGTCCCAGAAGCGGCGGCGTTCCTCGACGAGCGGGGCATTGACCTCCAAGACACACGGGCAGTTCAGAGACTGCGCCAAGGCGGGCCCGGCTCTGCTGAACAGCGCATGGCGGGCGATGATGAGATCCGGCGCAAAATCGCGCAGGAGGGGGAGCGCGGCGTTGACGAACTCGGGGTTGGCGACGAGGTGCAATAGCTCGGAATAGAGGTGCGGATGAGATCGCGAGTCAAGGCGCTCAACCCCCTCCGCGAGGAGTCGCGCCGCTTGGCGGGTCTGTTCCGAGGGTGGGAGCACTGTCAAGCCCGCACGCATCGTGTTCACCGGCTCGCCGCCGGCGGCGCTATAGACATGCACTTCTTTTCCCATCTCGACGAGGGCGTCGGCGAATTCTCGCACATGGACTGATGCGCCCTTGTTGCCCAGAACCGGTATGCCAGGATCGGCACAGATGTAAGCGATCTTCATGGTGTCAAAGCTCCTAAGCCGCCTGCGCCATGGCAAGATCGCCGATCCACATAGGGTACTGCATCTGGCGGCGCGCATCCAAGATCGCTTGCCGGGCGAACGCTTGACCTTGAAACGAAATGCCGGCCGCGGTAAGCTGGCGCTGCTGCGGACGCGGATGGCCGAGGGATTGCGTGACGCCTTCCATCAACTGGCCCGGATCCAAGGTCTCCATCGGCAGCATCTGCGCCAGACCTCGGTCGGCGAGCAAGGACGCGCGGATCAGCTGCTCCTGCCGCGGCGTCGACCGCGGCACCAGGAGCATGCGCTGCCGCAGGGCTAACAGCTCGCAGGTGGTGTTGTAGCCTGCCATCGCGACGACCAGGTCGGCCGAGCGCAACAGCGGCAGCGGATCGGCGAGGAAGGTCTCGACGCGAACCTGGTCAGAGGGCAAGTCGGCTACTCGTTCACGCAGTTCCGATTCCTCGTTCTGGTCCATCAGCGGACCCGTGAGAATCACACTCGAAAATGGGATCTTGGCGAGACGCTGCAAACCACTCAGGTAGGCTCGCATCAGCGGGAACCCGTCTCCGCCGCCGCCCGCCGTCACGACGACCAGGGGCTCATCGACCGAGCGGTCAGTGTGGGTTGGCTCGTCGGAGGGGCACGGCTCAGGCACCCGGTCGAGGTAGCCGCAATACCGCACGCGCTGCGCCACTTGCGTGGGCAGGGCATATTCCGCGCTGACGTCGTAGAGCAATTGGGAACCATAGACCAGGATCAGGTCGTAATCGTTCTCCAGAGTGTGATAGACACCTTCCTCATGCCACGTTTGTCGAACGGTGGAGCCGGAATCCATGATGTCACGCAGCCCGAGCACGCGCAGGCAATCCGGCTGCGTCTCCCGCAGCAGCGCGAGCGTGGGGAGAACCTCGCCTTTCAAGCCTTGAGGCGCATGATCCACCAGAAAGACATGCGGCCGGTAGGACTGGGCCGTCTCACGCAGGAGAGTCGCCCTTAAGTCGCGGATCGCGGCGAATTCCAGATCGAGGTTGCGTGAGCGGTAGCCGCCGCTGCTCATCTTGGTCACGGCAGGCAGTTTCACATAGTCGGTGCGCGGCGGCAGCGCAAACGCGTGCGCCATCGGCGAGCCGGTCACGATCAAGACCTCTGCGTTGGGCAGTGTGCCGGTAAAGTATTTCGCCAGGGCGAGGGCGCGGCGCAAATGTCCCAACCCAAAAGTATCGTGGCAGTAGAGAAGAAAGCGGAGTGCGTCCCCCCGGCGCTCGTCTTGTACGATCGAAGGCGGCATCGTGAGCATTTGCATGATTCATCCTACCTTTCTTGTTGCATTACGACTCAAATGTACGCCCCCCAGGTTGGCCGGTGGATGCGAAAAGGTTGCGATCCGGTTGGTCCTTGACGGGGCGGGTTCCAGATTCAGAAACAAGGCCAGCAGGCGCTGCGCATTGACGGAGGTATCAAATTCCGCGAGCACCGTCTCGCGACCTGCCGCCGCCAATCGCTCGCGCAGTCGCGGCGAGTCCAGGAGCTGCGCCACGGCCTCCGCCAGGGCGCGGCTGTCGCCTGGAGGCACCAACAGGCCGTTGTGCCCCGGTTGGATCAGCTCAGGTATGCCTGAAACCGGCGTCGAGACGACGGGGACGCCCATGTAGAGCGACTCGACGAGCACGTTCGGAATCCCATCGCGGTCGCCGTTCTCGGCGACGATAGAAGGAAGAGCGAAGAGGGTCGCCTGCCGGTACATTTGGATCACGCGCTCGTGCGTTTCCGCTCCGCATAATTCCACCCGGTCGCCAAGCGCCAGGTCGTGGATTTGCTGCTCGAGCGTCGCCCGCAGTGGGCCATCGCCGATGATGCGACAGTCCAGGTCATAGCCCCGGTCGATGAGAGAGCGACAAGCCTGCAAGAGATAGACGAGCCCCTTTTTCTCGACCAGGCGCGCGACCGAGAGAATAAGCGGACGCGCGGACGGAACCGGGCTCGCGGTTGCGGGGGCGGGAAAGTGACGGAGGTCCAAGCCGTGGTAGATGCGGTGAATGGAAGCCGTGTCGTCCCGACCCAGGAGAGACGTTAGATACTGCCGGTTGTAGTCGGTGCATGTCACGACAAGGCGCGCTTGCTTCATCTTGTATGCGAGCGTGTCCCGGGGCGACAGGTAGATGTCTTTGGCGTGGGCCGTGAAGCTGAACGGGATGCCGGTGAATTGATGCGCCAGGAGCGCAACAGTCGTGGGCGTGTTGGCATAATGTGCGTGGAGGTGTGTAATGCCCTCTCTCTCCAACTGCTCCGCAAGATAGGCGGCGTAAAGGATATGCCTGGGGGTCGCAATATGGTGGAAGCGCACAATGGCTTCAAGGCTGACCCTGAGAAACGTTCCCGGACTCTTGAGCAAGCGCCGGAGAGCCGCTGCTATCAAGATGATCCATCCCGCGGGAAACCCGTTTGGGAAATAGGTGACGGGCGCCCGCACCTCCCTGGCGGCCTGGTTCACTTTGCCGGTCGGCGGTAGGATGGAGAAAATCCGGAGCGAAAGTTCCTGACGCTCGAGCTCGAGCACTTCGTGCAGGATAAACGTTTCAGATAGGCGGGGAAAACACTTGATCAGATACGCGACGTGCGGCTGGCGATCACGCTCCATGAGAGCTTCCTTTCCCATTTCGTAGATATGGACATTCTAGATGTGCGGGGTTGGGTAGAGGATGGGAAAAGGTTGGGAGAAGGTTGCAATTTCGCCAGCGCCGAGGGCAACATAAGGTGGGTGGAGCGTGGGTGAAGAACGGGGGAGTGGAAAAGGGGCGGACATGAAAACGAGGCGGCACCTATGAGGTACCGCCCCGCTGTTTTTCGGTTGCACGTCCAGGTTGTCTTTAGGCTTTTGCTAGGGCATCCGAAATCGCCTTGAGCGAGACATCATACCTATACTGGACATTCATGTGGCCGTCGTCGAATTCTTCGTGGATGAAGGAGATGCCGCGCTCTTGTAAGCGCTGGCAAAAGATACGCGCGCCGTACTGCAGGTTGAACTCGTCACGCAGGCCGGCGTCGATATAAATCAACCGCAGGGATTTCAAAGCATCCAGGTGCTTGTCGACGAGATAGACCGGGTCCCACTCTAGCCAGCGCGCCCACACGTCGTCGCGCAATTCCCCCGTCTCGAGATCGACGGGGAGATCAAAGCCGTGCGGCGCCTGGGGGTTGGGGGAATAGGCGGCCGCCATCGCGATGATATTCAACGTCGAGTTGAAATCGTGGTCCTTGGGATGGATGGTCGGAAACCTCTCCCAGAACGAGTCCAAGCCGCCGTATTTCTTGAGCCCGCGCAGGGTGGGGACCAAGTCCGGCTTGTAGCACAGCTCAAAGTACATGTCGCCGCTGTGACTCGCCATGAGACCAAAGGTCTCGGGATGGCGCATGGCGAGAATCACACTGCCATACCCACCCGAACTCTTACCCAGGACGGCGCGGTGATTGCGGTCCGGAATCGTGCGATACTTGCTGTCTACGAACGGCACGAGTTCCTGTATCACGTGGTCTTCGTATCGCCCGGTCGCCGTGGAATTCAAATATTGGCTCCCGCCGACGCGCGTAAAGCAGTCCGGCATGACGAGAATCATCGGCCGGACAAGGCCCTCGGCAATGAGGCGGTCCATCCGCTGCGGCACGTTCTCGTCCCACGCCGAGTCGTTCAGCAGCATCGTCCCACGGCCCGTGAACCCGGTCAGGACATACGCGGTGGGATAGCGCGTGTCGCCGTTTTCATAGCCCGGTGGGAGATAGATCGGCACGCGACGCGTGAAAGGGTCGCCGAGCGCATTGCCGCGCAAGACATCGCTCGTCACCGTCTCGATAATGACTTTTCCTTCAGCCATAAGCTA
The DNA here is from genome assembly GCA_023489485.1 of Chloroflexota bacterium. GTDB lineage: Bacteria > Chloroflexota > Anaerolineae > UBA4142 > UBA4142 > JAMDCU01. Next base: position 25,524 of record JAMDCU010000025.1, on the reverse strand, counting down.
GCCTCACTGCGGTTTCCGCGCGGTCACAACCGGCTGGTAATAGCCGCTCTCGTCCGGCGTATGCCAATGGATGTCGGCAAACCCCTGCTTGCGCAGCGATTCCTCCAGCTCCGATTGTAAGAGCGCACGGTACACCGTCTCAAAATGCACCGTCTTCCACTCGTTCCCCGCTTGCACCAAAATGAACTGGTGGACGCGATAGGTGTGCCCGTCGGGCAGCCAGTCCCAGATCTGGAAAACGATGCGCCGCCCTTCCGGGCTGTCGAATACCCTGGGCGCGGTCGCGCCCGGCTTGTCCTTGACGATTTGATCATAGTCCCGAATCGTCGCGAGCACAAGCCCGTTCGGATTCAGCTTGGCATAGAAATTGCGCGCGGCGAGATCCAAATCCTCAACGGTCAGTAGATGGGGGAGAGCATTGTCGCACGAAATGATCACGTCGAACGTGCCGGGGACCTGGACCTCCAAGTTGCGTACGTCGGCGACGCCGAACGTGACCGCCGCCCCCATCGCACGCGCCTCGCGTTTCGCCCTTCTGACCGCGGCCGCGCTCAAGTCGGTCGCGTGGACCCTCTGGCCGTGCAGCGCGAGTCCAATCGCCTGGGTGCCGATGCCGCAGGTGCTGTCCAGCACCGAGACCGGCGTCTCGCCCATCTGTGCCCGGATGAGCTTGCTCAGCGCCTCTCCTTGCCACGCGACCGCTTGTCTCCAATCCTCAAAGAGGAGATGATAGTCTTCTGCCAGATCCTCATAGAACCGGTGAACCGAGTCTTCCATAGTCAATTACTCCAATATCCGAGCAACTCGCTTGCCGCACGTTCCCATGAGAACTGTTTGACTTGCGCGAAACCTCTGGTGCGCAGGTCGGCGCGGAGCGATTCATCCGCGAGCGCGCGGCGCATCGCTTCTGCCATCCCGTCCACATCCCGCGGATCAAAATACAGCACGGCATCGCCCCCGACCTCGGGGAGCGACGACGCGTTCGAACACACGACCGGCGTGCCGCACGCCATCGCTTCGGCCACGGGCAGCCCAAACCCTTCATACAACGAGGGATAGACAAAGAGCGCAGCCATCGCATAGAGGGGCGGCAAATCCGCGTCCTCGACGAAACCCGTTACCTTCACGCGGTCCTTGAGTCCCAACCGGTCGACCGCTTGGTAAACATCCTCGTACATCCAACCGGGTCCGCCCGCGAGGACGAGATGGAGATTGGAAGTAGGAGATTGAAGGTTAGCGAAGGCTTGGATGAGACGGGCATAATTCTTGCGCGGCTGTACGGTGCCGACGCTGAGGAGATAGGGCTCGTGCAGGCTGAATTTCTCTCGGACACGGGCTTGTTCGCTTGCCGGGATTTGTGGGCAAAACCGCCCGTCCACTCCGCTGTAGAGCACCTTGACCTTGTCCGCCGGGACGCCATAGACCTCTTCAAGATCACGTCGGGTGCTTGCCGCATCGGCGAGCACAAGGTCGGCGCGGCGGATTGCCCGCGGGACGGCCGCATTCAAATACCGCTTGAGCACCTCGGGAAAGCACTCCGGCACGCGGAGGTAGGACAAATCGTGCACCGTGACGAGGGTGCGCGGCGACCGGGTCGGAGGGAGGAGAAAATCCGGAGAGTAAAAGACGTCCACACGGCCAGTCCAGATTTCCACGGGGGCGGGGACGCGGAACCGGTGCCATAGTGCCGCGAGGACGCGCTCCGTCACGGGCGCCCGCGCGATTTTCCAATTCGCCGGCCAGTCGAATTCGAGCAAGTCAGGATGGGCATCGCGCGGGACAAAGAGGACATACTGGTTCGTTCGGTCGATGCGTGCGAGCGCGCGGACGAGCTCCCGGGCATAACGACCGATCCCGGCCCGTTCCCGCGCCGCCGAGGTAAAATCTATGCCAATACGCATGGGAATGTTGGTTGGATAGTTCCATAGTTTCATAGTCGGGCGGCACAGCGGTTCGACGCGCAACCACCTGACCAATGAACACTCGAACTATACAACGATCCAACTAGGCAACTACCTGACTATAGGACTAGATGCCGCGATAGGTCCAGCGGCGGTTTGCGCCAAAGTTCCAAAAGAGGACGACCACGACCGCGGTCGCTTTCGCCATATTATAATCGACCGGAGGATGGAACAGATGGCTGAACAGGACAGCGTCCAGCCCCAGAAAGATGACCTCATTGATCACCAGGCCGACGAGGTTGACGGCGGCAAACTGCCCGAACTGGCTGTGCAAAGTCCGCTCACGTGATTCCGGAAAAGTCCAATAGCGATTCCAGACAAAGTTGCTCACGATGGCACAGGAGACGGAAAAGAGGTTCGCAATGAACTTGGGCCAACTGAAAGCCAAAATCATCAAGTTCAAGACGCCGAAATCGACCAGCGCGCCGAATCCGCCGACGATGGCGAACTTGGCAAAGCGCGACAACTCGCTTTGGTTGTACGAAACGAGCCCAAGCAATTTGGACAAACTCTACCTCCACGCAAGATGACGAGCTAGAACGGCGCGGCCGGCCCGGCGCTCAACCAGGCGGTCATACCGAGGACGAGACCCACCTGCACATACATCCCATGCACAAATAGATTGTCGAATCCATTATGAATGGACAGGGCGACGAGCACGCCGACCAGTCCGGCCGCCAGCCCCCGGGCCGGGGCGGACCGGAAGACGGCACGCCACCCCTGCCAGAAGGCCGCCAACCACAGGATTCCGTAAGCGAACAGTCCGATGAGACCCGCTTCCGCCGCGATGTTCAAATAGTAATTGTGCGCATGGCCGAGCGGGTCGCTCCAGCCCGGGAGCGCGTACACCGGATAGGCCAGCGCGTAATTGCCAATGCCGACGCCGAGCACGGGGTGGTCGGCAAACATTTCCAGGGCCGCCTGCCAATGCGCCATCCGTTCCACGACGGCATAATTCGAATCATCCACCTTGACCCCGCGCACGTCAAAGACGGTGAAATAATCTTCGACACCGCTAAAGCGTGCGGCGATCTCGGAGGGGATGATGTTCAGATTGCTGAGCAAGACGACGATCGCGAGTAGGCCCGCGGCGCCTCCGGCCAGAACCAACGCTCGCCGGCCTTGCAGGACCACGACGACGACGAGCGCACCGGCCGCCCCCAGCCATGCTCCGCGCGACCAACTCATGAGCAATGCGGCAAGCATCAGAGCGAGCGACGCCGCCGCCAGGAGGGCGGGCGCGAGTCGAATCGCCAAAGTATAGAACGACAAACCCACCTCTTGTGACCCGGATCCGCGAGCTCGAAACCCAGCGCCGGCTCGCAGAAACCCAATCAGAACTCCCAGCGCCACTGGAATAATGAGCTCCAGATAGCCGGCATACGGATTCGGCTGTTCAAACGTGCCAAACGCGCGCATAAAGCGGCCAAACAGGGTGAATCCTTCAGGCCCCACGTGGAAAAGAAACTGATAAATCCCAATCGCCGCTTCCGATGCTCCTGCCACGAACAAGGCCGTCAGCACTCGCCGGAGTTTTTGTTCGTCGAGCGTATTCGCTACATAGACATACATCGCGAGCATCTCGATCCACTTTACGATCTCTTTGGCGGCGTACTGGAGCGAGAGAGCCACCGTGGTGGAGAGCAAGGCCGCGAAGAGCAAGAGCGCGAACGGCCCGGTGAGGGGAGGCCACCGGATGACGATGGCGCGGTCCTTGACAATCATCCGCGCGACCCACAACGCGAGCACGAGCGCGACGCAGAAATCGACCGCGGTAAGATTGCCCACGCTCACCGGAATGGGGAACCACGATCCGTAGGGGACCGCGAAGATCAAGAGATAGAGCGCGAGTTCCGGCCAGCGCAAGAGCGCCAAAAGGGCCAAGGCGCCGCCGACGACGGCGAGGGCGCTCGTGAGGGGGAGGAGAATCAACGCGCCCGCGATCAGCGCGAGCGTCGGAGCGAGCCATACGAGGAACGTGTTCTGCCGCAGGCGCTCGACCTGGATCATCTTACTTTCGCTTTGAGGCGCTCCGCAAAATACGAGATCGTCTTTTCCAACCCTTCGTCGAGGCCGACTTGAGGCTCCCAACCCAGAATGCTCCGCGCTCGCGTGATATCGGGGCAGCGCCGGTTCGGGTCGTCGACCGGCCGCGGACGAAACACAATGCCGGCCTTGTTGCCGGTCAAGGCATTGATCTTGTCCGCGAACGTGAGGATCGTGATTTCATTCGGGTTGCCGATATTGACCGGCATCGTCTCGTTTGAGGCGAGCAAGCGGGCAATCCCTTCGACGAGGTCCGAGACGTAGCAGAACGAGCGCGTCTGAGTCCCGCTGCCGTGCACGGTCAGAGGCTCCCCTCGGAGGGCCTGCCCGATCAAGTTGGGGACGACGCGCCCGTCGTCCAGCGCGTTGCGCGGACCGTAGGTGTTAAAGATCCGCACGATGCGAGTATCGAGATTATGGGCGCGATGATAGGCGAGGGTCATCGCTTCTGCAAAGCGCTTGGCTTCGTCGTAAACGCCGCGCGGGCCGATCGGGTTGACATTCCCCCAGTAGCTTTCCGACTGGGGAGACACGAGCGGGTCGCCGTACACCTCGGACGTCGAGGCGAGGAGAAAGCGCGCGCTTTTGGCGCGGGCCAACCCGCACGCCTTGTGAGTGCCCAAAGCGCCGACCTTGAGCGTCTGAATCGGGTAGGCGATGTAGGAGACGGGGCTGGCGGGGGAGGCAAAGTGCAAGACGGCGTCGAGATAGCCTTCGATGCGCAAGTGATCGGTCACGTCCTGCCGGATAAAGTGAAAGTGGGGGTTGTCTTTTAAATGGGCGATGTTGTCGGGGCTGCCGGTGATGAAATTATCAATCGCGATAACCTCATCGCCGCGCTGGAGGAAATAATCACACAGGTGCGAGCCGATAAAGCCCGCGCCGCCGGTCACAAGAATTCTCATCGGTGTTTATCCTTCCACAAGCGATGAATCTGGGCCCAGTATAAATGAGTTCGGGCGGGGAGTCAATTGCTATAGCCACGCCGGGTGAGCGTCAGCATTTAATGGGACGGCCTCTGGACGATTGAAATTGCAGCACCGCAGCGCTAACTCGCCCCCGCCGGGGAGCGCGGGGTCTATGACCTCCGGCGACTCGCCACCGATCCCTCCTTTCGCCAAATCTAATCCGACTCCGGTGACTCGGGACCGGTGGACCAGCTTTTGCGGGGCAAATCTAGACAAGATCGTCCGCCTGACGCGCGCACACAACATTGACTCGCATTTCTGGATACAGGGGTTCGACGTGCCCGCAGACGACGCGGGCTATATGGAGGGTTCAAGGTTCCGAGTTCAAAGATCAACTTCCTCGAACCCTGAAGCCGGAACCTGTAAGCCTCCGCTTGCGGCGTCCGCCCGATCGAGATTCACGACGAGGGCCAGCTCGAGCATGAACACAAAAGCTAGGTCGACATAGAAATAGGCCGCGTCGATCATTCCATGCGCGAGCGCCGCCGTCATGCTTGCCATCAATCCAACGGCGAGGGCCCGTGCGTAGGAACGGCCCGGATCGTCGCGGTGGGACGAAAAGACACGCAGGCCGCGCCGGTAAAACTCTCCCACGATCCAGACCAGGGCGACCAACCCCAGAATCCCCAGGCGGACCCAAAAGTCGAGAATGATGTTGTGCGGGTGAGAAAGGTTGGGCTCCCGCCATGCGTCCGGCTGCATATACTCCGGGTACTTGTACAGAAAGTTGTCCAGTCCCACGCCCGTCAGCGGATAATCGCGAATCATCGCGAGCCCCGATTTCCAAACGCTCACCCGGAAGAAGCCCGTCCCTGTGCCCTGCTGAAAAAGCGACTGACCTCGCTCCGTGCGGAGAAAGGGGACGAGCACGATGATCGCGACGACGATAAGCGCGGCGACCGCCAGCCGCACGCGGCGACCACTCAAGAGGGCAATGACCAAGAGGCCGGCAGGTAGTCCCAGCAGCCACGCCCCGCGCGACCAGGTAAGGTACAGGCAGATGCCCATCGGGAGCGCGGCGAGCGAGTAGAGCACACGCCGCCGCCGGCTCATCCGTACTCCCAACGGGAGGGCGAGCGCGATCGCGAGAGGCAGCGTCCGATCGAAATAGAGCGCGAGGTTGTTCGGCGAGCCATACACGGCCAGCACCCTCCGCACCCCTTCGCCCACGATAACATAGTCGGTCAGAAAATACTGGTAAAGCCCGATGCACGCAACCGCGACGCCCGAAAGGATCAGAGCGTCCACGAGCCTACGCAGCCCACGCGCATTCAATCCCCCTCCGCGCACGAGCGCATACAGGAGCGCGGGCTCGATCACAATCACGCGCCACTCGCGATTCGCGACCCCAAAGTTCGCCGCGAACTTGACCGACATCGCTCCGACGAGAACGAAAAACACCACCGCCCAGTCGACAGATTTGAGATTGGCCGCCATCTCATGGATCGGGGCGATTGCGGATTGTGCCCGTTCCCATGGCCCGGCGTGTCCTCGGAACCGCTCACTGCCTTCTGCCCGCTGCCTCCTGCCTTCTGCTTTCTCGGAGCGAAGCGGAGACCCCGCGTTTTTTGCGGGGTGCCTACTGTCTCTTGCTTCCCAGCGCATGCCCGTGCGAAGCGCCCACGCGGCGACCGACACGAGCGCCAGAATCTCGACGAGCGAAAACTGCATCGTCCCGACGAGATTCTTGGGCAACAGATAGAACGGAATTGTGAATATGGTGATCGCCAGCGCATAATCCAGCCGCAGGGCGGAGAGCAAAAAGATGGGGACGAGGAGCGCGAGATTGAGCGCCGTGTTCGGCGAGTAGTAAAAAGCAATGACGCCAAGCGCGAGGAACGCAAATTGCGCTCGGTCGGGCAGCCTGGCAAAAAGGGTCTCAAGCGCCTCCCAGGCAGCGCCCCACGGAATCTCAAATGCCGCGACCGTTCCACGCCAGACGGCTCCGAGCGCAACCAGCGCCAGCGCGCCGAGCGTCATGTACCAGCGCACAAAATCAAAGGTCGCGGGCTGCACGGGCTCGTCGCTTGCGCTCGCCAGCGTCCGGTAGAAGAGGCGAGGCTGCCAATTGCGGTCTACGAAAGCAAAACCCCACAGCGGGTCGCTGGCCGGAGCGTTCGGTTGGAAATCCTGTGCAAGCAGGACTGTCATCCACGGCCATTCGCTTTTAGCCCGCCGGATGGCGCCCGCGAGCCGATCGCTCTGTACCTGCTCCGTGTCGGTGCCCCAGGGAGATGCCGCGCCCTCCCAACCGGCCGGCAAGGCGTTCCAGCCGAACTCCACTGCCCAGACGGGTTTCGCCGCATCCCCGTGCGCCAGCATCTCGTCGCGCAGCAACAGGACACGCGAGAAATTGAAAACGTCCGGCGAGACACGCCGGTCCTCCGGCCCGCTCCACATCCCATACGGTTTTGCGCCCAGAACGTCAAAATAGTCGCGGGCCCCGGCATCGTACATCTCGCGTAGGAAAAGGATGTCCGAGTAATCGGGATGGCCCCGAATCTTTTCCCCGTTCGGCGCGAGCCCTGCCGAAACGATCCGAATGTTCGGATCCGCCGACCGCGCGGCCACAGCCGCCGCCCGCAAGAGGGCCGTGTATTCCAGGGGATTCGCCACACGCTTGCCCCAGAACGGGTGGATATTCGGATTGTCCCAAATCTGCACGTACTGGATCTGTTCTCCGTAACGCCTGACGAACTCGGAAACGAAACGAGCGTAATCCTCCACATGCGCAGGAGGGGCCGTCGTCACATCCTGATCGCCGGGGGCGCGCGCCCAAGCAGGAGAGGTGTCGAGGACGGCGAGCAGGTGCAAGCCGTGCGCACTCACGCGCGCCACGATGCGGTCCGCCGTGTCCCACCGGAAAACTCCCGGCTGTGGCTCGATATCGTTCCAATAAAAATGCTGGCGGACCCACTGAGTCCAATAAAAATGCTGGCGGACCCACTGAGAGCCGCTATCGTGAATCATCTGGAGGGCGCGGTCGAGATCGGCATCCGAGTACTGCTCGAGCGCCGCATTCAATCCGAGCGCCGCGGGCGGGCGCCCCGGCTCGCCAGCCGCGTAGGTCACGCCGCGCGTCTGCTCCTGCTCATCCCGGACGTCGGAAAAACCGACCACCCCGACGACGGCCAAGACGAGCAAGCATATGGAGAGAACAAAGAGCGCGCGAAGGCGTTTCATTGGCTCACTGGCTCATTGGCCGATTGGCTCATTGATCAATTGACTCTTCACCCAGTGTGGCAGCGACGCATCCCCTGTCGCCGTCAGTTGAGACCAGCCCATGCTCGCCATATCATAGAGCCACAAGTCTCCGTCCCGCACGACGATGAGCTGGCTCGCATCCGGCGACCAGGCGACCTGGACAAGAGGCAGGCCTGCCTCGCCACTCTCGGGGAAAATCTGACGCTTGTTCCCGCCGTCGCGGTTCATCACGTACAGGGCATACAGACTGTGCTCGCTGTCGCTCGGCGAAAGGGCAACACCATACGCGATGTTGCTTTCGCCTTTGGCGTCGACAGGCGACCAGACGGGCGCAGCCCACATCCCTGCCTGTCGGGCGAGCGGCGCCGCGACCGTACCGTCCCGCGCAAATGCCCACACTTGAAAAAGCGGATTATCGTTCGCGACATTCGGCGGGTCGACCGCGGCGTGGACGACGGTGACGACAAAGCGACTATCCGGCGACCAGGACACCGGCGGTTCCCAAACCCAGTCCCCTGGCGCCAAAAAGGGGGCGAAATACTTGAAGGCGGCCCGGGGCAAAGGCAGATTCACGAGGGAAGAAGCGGAAATCTCGGAAAATCCGATTTCATTTGTCAGGGCGTAGGCTATGGCCCGGCCATCCGGGGAGAGCTCCAGGTGCGGCCCCCACCAACTATACGGCGCGGGCTGACTGGCATCCCACAGCCGTTTCGCTTCCAACAGCTCGGCGGTACCCTGGCCGGAGCCGGGATTGGAGAGCACGAGAGTCGCCTTCCAGAGATCATTGTTTGCCTTCCACCCGGGCGCCGCGGCCGTCTAACCGTCCGCGCGTCGCCGGACAACTCGGCATACAGCACATCCTGCAGCGGCAGCTGGCGCGGCGGGTCGTTGACGAGCGTATCCACGAGCCAAACGCTATTGAGCACCGTCGAGTTCTCAGCGCCCGCACGGGAATAGAGGAGGTACCGGCCGTCCGCGGAAAGCGAAAAAACGCGTCCGTCGAGATCGCCCGTCGTGGTAAGGGGACGCTTGTCGCTGCTGTCATTGCGCATCACCCATGCATTTTCATTGGCGAGGTACGTCACCATCCCGGCGACGGGAATGCTCGGCAGGCTCCCCTGCGTCCCGATCGCGAGAATCTCGTCCTTGGGCTGAAGGACAATCTGGCGGCCGGTTTCGCGGCGCGACACTTGCTGACCGTTTTCAATCGTGATCGTGTACACGATTTGGATCGTCCCGTTCTCGCCTAATTGCACCACGCGCATGCGGCCCTCGGGGTAGGATTCATCCCGGATCAACGTACGCTCAAAGGGGATGGCTTGCTGAACCTTTTCAGTTTTGACCTGCACTCCGGATCAACGTACGCTCAAAGGGGATGGCTTGCTGAACCTTTTCAGTTTTGACCTGCACTCGGGTGACGGTGACCGTCTGGCTGCGGGCCAATTCGGCATAGAGGGGAGGATCGACGCGGTCATTGTCGCCGAGGACAACTTGCTGCTCCTGCAGGACTTGGTCCACCGTGACGGCCTCTGTATCCACGACGCGGCGCTGGCCGTCCACCACGAGGACCACCCGCTTGGGGATGGGCGCGCAAGCCGAGGCGAGGAGGGCGAGCCAATAAAGGAGGACGGCGGAGCGAGCGAGTGAGTGCGAGGCTTGGCCCTCGCGCCCGTGATTGTTCGATGCCGAGGGATGCACGAGCGGGAGTGTAACACAGGTTTTTTGATTTGACTAATTCGCCCTTTATCGTTACAATGTGCGGTGTTGTCCAAACGCTGCATCCCCGGCAAGCACTCTATCCATAGGAAGGTCGGTTCTGAAAAATGCCTGATGAAATTGTCCTCACCGCCGAGCCTCGCACGGTCATCGGCAAGCAAGTGAGCGCCCTGCGCCGCGCCGGTTCCGTTCCGGCGATCCTGTACGGGACGCATCTTGAATCTCCGATTCCTTTGAAAATCGACGAAAAAACTCTCAAGCTCGTCATCGCCAAGGCAGGACACAACCGTTTGATCCGCCTGACGCTGGATTCGGGTGCCCCGCGCCTCGTGCTCGCGCGTGAGGTGCAGCGCAATCCGATCACCTGGCGTATCGTGCATGTGGACCTGCAAGAAGTCTCCATGACCGAAAAGATCACGACCGAGGTCCCCTTGTCTCTCGTCGGCACTTCTCCTGCGGTGAGCCGGGGCGAAGGTCTGTTGATCCACGGGATCGACGCCGTTCAGATTCGCGCGCTCGCCAACGAGTTGATCACGGTGATTGAAGTCGACGTCTCGTCCTTGAACGACTTGAACCAGAGCCTTTTCGTCAGCGACCTCAAGGTGGGAGAAAATATCGAAATCCTCACGCCGCGCGACGAAATGGTCGCCAAGGTGGTGCCCGTGAAGGAAGAAGTGATCACGGAAGCGGTTCCGGCGGCCGCCGCCGAGGTCGAAGTCATCGGCAAGGGCAAGAAGGAAGAGGAAGTTCCCGAAGGAGCGGAGGCCCCTGCGGGCGGCGAAGCGAAGAAAGAAGAAAAGAAATAGCGGGTTTCGGCCGATCAGGTGGGGCGCTGGGCGCCCCACTTTTTTTGCGTTTACGGGGGTTATGGTATAAAATGGCAGGGTAGTCCCACGGCGGTGCGTCGCTCCGTGGCGTTATGGCATGCCTATTTCCTTTTTTGGATTCGTCCAACTCGGGAGCCCTTGATCTGTGTTTAGCCCCCTCAACTCGCTGTTCGGACTCTTCTCCAGCGATATTGGAATTGACCTCGGGACCGCCAATACCCTCGTTCTCGTCCGCGGACGCGGTATCGTCATCAATGAGCCCTCGGTCGTCGCCGTCGAAAAGAGAAGCAAGCGAGTCCTTGCCATCGGGTCGGAAGCCAAACAGATGGTTGGCCGCACCCCCGCGGACATTATCGCCATCCGTCCCCTGCGCGATGGGGTCATTTCCGACTTTGACGTCACCGAAAAGATGCTCGAGTACTTTATCGGCAAGGTCCACGACCGGGGCATGTTCCCCATCCCTCACCGGCCGCGGATCGTCATCGGGATTCCGAGCGGCGTGACCGAGGTGGAAAAACGCGCCGTGCACGATGCCGCCATGAATGCCGGGGCGCGTGAGGTTTTTCTTGTCGAAGAGCCTATGGCCGCGGCGATCGGGGCCGGGCTTCCGATCACCGAATCCATCGGCAGCATGATCGTGGATATCGGCGGGGGCACGACGGAAATGGCGGTCTTTTCGCTGGGCGGCATTGTCGTCAGCCGCTCGATCCGCGTCGCGGGCGATGAAATGGACGAGGAGATCATCCGCTACGCGCGTGAAAAGTACAACATCCTCATCGGCGAACGCATGGCGGAGAATATCAAGATCGCCATCGGTTCCGCCTTTCCTCTGGTCGAGGAAAAGACGATTGTCCTGCGCGGCCGCGATCTGATCACGGGCATGCCCATGGCGATCGAGGTCTCGAGCATCGAGATTCGCGAGGCGCTCGCGAACCCTGTCAATCAAATTGTCGACGCGCTCAAGACCACGATCGACGAGACGCCGCCCGAGCTGGTCTCCGACCTGATGGTCCACGGCATCGCGCTGGCAGGCGGCGGGGCGCTCCTGGGCGGCGTCGCGGGGCGGCTGTCACAGGAAAGCAAAATGCACTGCTACGTCGCCGAAGACCCCCTGACCTGTGTGGTGCGCGGCGCCGGCCACGTCCTCGAGGAGCTCTCGACGCTCCATCGCGTCGTCTCGAATTCACACGGGCAGCACCGGTAATCCAAAGCCGGGGCCGATATGTACCCAAGCCGCGATCGTTTCACTCTGCTCGTCATCCTCATTCTCATCGCTCTAGCCGCGTTAGCCCTTCACGAATTCGGGCAACTGCAACCCCTCGAAAATCTTGCGTTCACTTTCATGGAGCCTTTTCTGGCCGGCACCACGGATGCTCAAGGTACCGCGCGGGGCGCCTTTGGCAGTTTTGCCGACGTGAATGCGCTCCGCGCGCAGATCGCCGACCTGCAAGCCCAGGTGGACGCGGGCAAGCTGGATCACATCCGCGTGCAAGAGCTCGAGCTCGAGAACAGTACGCTGCGCCAGCAGCTCTCTTACGCGCAGGCGAACCCTGATTTTGATCTCGTGGGGGCGATTTTGATCTCGTGGGGGCGACCGTTCTCGGACGCAACCCCGACCTCGCGCGCATTATCGGGTACGACCCTTCCAATCTCGTCCGGTCCATCATCGTGGACCAGGGGAGCGCGGAAGGAGTGATCGCCGGTATGCCGGTAGTGACACCACAGGGGCTGGCCGGCCGGATCTGGACGGTCGGCACGCATTGGTCCAAAGTCCTTTTGATCGTCGACGCGTCCAGCTCGGTCAACGCCGTCGTTCAATCGACGCGGGCCACGGGCGTCATCCAGGGCGGCCCGAGCACGAACCTGACCGACAACAACCTGCTCATGAAATACGTCCCGCAGGGTGATGCGATCAAGGTGGGAGACACGATCCTCACGTCCGGGTTGGGAGGGAATTTCCCAAAGCGAATTGTGATCGGCCAAGTGATCGACGTTCACAAACGCGATAACGAGCTCTTTCAGGAAGCGACCATCAAACCGACGGTCGATTTTGCTCGTCTGGAATTCGTACTCATCATGAAAAGGTTCACGCCCTCCGATATCACGAGCGAGCCGACGGAGACCCCGACGGCCGCTCCCACGCCGACGAAGACGCCCACGGCAGTTAAATAGTTGTTCAGTCTCGTAGTTCTGCAGTGGCCACGTTGGGAGAGCCTGACGCTATTAGTGGCGCTAGAGCTAACCACGAAACTATGAAACCAAGCAACTGTGGAACTAGGCAACGATCCAACTACCCAACGATTAACCCATGACTCTCTGGTTACTTGTACCTGCTTTCGCCATCGTGAGCATTATCCAGACAGCCGTGCTGCCGATGGTCTCCATCGCCGGTCTCAGGCCGGACCTGGCGCTGCTGATCGTCGTGGCGTGGGGACTGCTGAGCAATCCGGGGGAAGCGGCAGTTTGGGGTTTCGTCGGCGGGCTTTTTCTGGACCTCGCCTCCGGATTGCCTTTCGGGACGCAGACGCTGGCACTCACCGGAGTCGGCCTCCTTTTAAGCCTGGCCCAGACGAATATCTTTCGGAGCAATCTGCTCCTTCCCCCCGCCGCGATGCTCTTGGCAACCCTGGTCTACAATCTCATCATCCTCGGCATCCTGAGCACGCTGGGCTGGCAGATCAATTGGGAAGATTACGTGGTGTGGATCACGCTCCCCACAGCGCTCATCAACACGTTTGTGCTGCCGCTGGTCTATTTCCCGCTGCAGAGACTGCACCGCTTTCTGCATCCGCAGGTGGAATGGTAGAGCCGCTATAGACGGCGCATCCCCCGACGGTTCTCTCCCCTCCGAGTTCTTGCGTTTTCCCGATAGTCATTCTTTGCCTTTTCTGATATTTCAAGTATAATTTTCGGGTCTCGCGACGGGCCGCAGCATTTGCACTACGAGGAACTCGGCGTGTCCGGGCGCCTTGCCCAGAGGCCCAGTTTGAGCGCGCCGTCGGCTGGCGACCTGACTTCCCACCCGAGAGGTTTGGTGTCTACTCCAGAGAACGAGTACTCGTACGCCCAGGAAGTACTCGTACGCCCAGGAAATCGTCGACGAAGAAGAGGAAAAACCGCGCGGCCATTTTCGCCTCCTGCGGACCGCGGTCCTCGTCGCTTTTGCCGTCCTTGCACTGCAATTGGGACGCATCCAAATAGTGCAGGGCGGCTATTACCGCGACGAGGCGAACCAAAACCGTTTTCGCCTGGTTCAAACGGATGCCCTGCGCGGCATCATCTACGATCGTGTCGGACGCATTCTCGTCCGCAACATTCCTTCCTTCAGCGTTTCTATCGTCCCTGCCGACTTGCCGGATGACCAGCAGGAGCGGATTTTTCGCGACCTCTCTTCGCTGCTCAACGTGCCCATCGATACGGTCATCGAAAATACGAGCACGGATCCCGTCGGGCGTTACCCGCCCGATATCGATCGCTCGGTGACTCCGCCCCAACGCAAATTGGGTCTGCGCGAGATCGTCGCACAGGGCCGCCGCGACCCGTACGCGCCCGCTCTCGTCGCCACGAACGTACCGCGCGAGGTCGCCTTCTTTCTTGAAGAACGACACCTGGACTATCCCGGGGTCCAGGTGAACTTGAAACCGGTACGCCAGTATGTGGATGGAGCGCTGCTCTCACATATCCTTGGCTACACTGGGATGATACCGGCGGAGGACCTCTCCAGTTATTTGGACCAGGGCTATGCGGGGAGTGACGAGGTCGGGATCGCCGGTCTCGAGTATACCTTCGAGCCCGACCTCCATGGCACCAAGGGACGTCGGTATATCGAAGTGGACGTCGCGGGGCGCGAGGTCACGTCGCGGGGCGCGAGGTCGCCAACCTCGGCGAAGAACCGTCAACCCCCGGACACAATCTTGTCCTGAATATCGACAGCGAGCTCCAAAAGGCAGCCGAAGCGGCATTGGAAAAGACCATGCGGGCTGCCAAGGCGACCCAGGAGGCGGTCGCGATCGCGATTGACCCCCGCAACGGGCAGATCCGAGCGATGGTCGATATCCCGAGCTACGACGACAATCTTTTCGCGACCGGAATTTCGACGGACGATTACCTCAAGCTGGCCCAGGACCCGCTGCATCCGCTCATCAACCACGCCATCACGGGCCAGTATCCGCCCGGGTCTACCTTTAAACTGATTGACGCGAGCGCGGGACTGCAAGAACATGTGATCGACGTGAACACACGCATCACGACGCCCGGCATTATGTGGCTCGAGAACCAATACTATCCCGGCGATCTCGCTCTGGCGCAGCCCTTTTACGATTGGTACAAGCCGGGCTTTGGTTCGCTCACGATCCGGGATGCCCTGCGGGTCTCCTCCGACGTCTTTTTCTACAAGCTCGTCGGCGGTTACAAGGACTTTGAAAACCCCCTCGGCGAAGACCGTCTCGCCGCCTATGCACGCCTGTTCGGCTTGGGCGACCTCACCCATATCGATTTGCCGGGGGAGGCCAAAGGCCTGATCCCGGACCCGACCTGGAAACGCAAGACGATTGGCGAGGTGTGGACCCTGGGCGATTCCTACAACATGGCGATCGGGCAAGGCTATGTGCTCGCCACACCGCTCCAAGTCGCGGATTATACCGAGGTGGTCGCGAATGGCGGCACTTTGTACAAGCCGCAGCTCGTCTACGCGGTGACGGACGCCGATGGTCATACGGTGCGGACCATCGAGCCGCAGGTGATTCGCAAGCTGCCCATTGATCCGCAGGTCCTTGCCCTCGTGCGCGAGGGGATGCGCAGCTCGGTCACGAGCGGCACCTCGACCAAAGCGAACCTGGCCGATATCGCGGTGGCGGCCAAGACCGGGACGGCCGAATATTACGGACCCAAGATCAACGGGAACTTGCCGACGCATGCGTGGTTCACCGCCTTTGCGCCCTACGAAAATCCGCAGATCGTCGTGACGGTGTTTGTGTATGGAGGCGGCGAAGGGTCTGTCGTAGCCGCGCCGGCCGCCACGGATATTCTGAAAGCGTATTTCAATCTGCCCACCGATGCCCATGTCAATCCTGGGCCGTCGATCGGCTCAACGCTTCAACCGGGCGCGACCACGCCCGCCAATCCGCCCTCCGGGCCCGCTCGGAAATACGTGGGGCGCCTGGTTGGCGTGGATAGCTGGATCGAGGAACAGCCGGGCATTTTTGGAACGGTGATCAATTCGAACGGTCGCGGCGTCTCGGGCGCGCGCGTGGCGGCTGACAAGTGTGACGGCAATACGGTCAAGACGGCGAATACCGACGGCAACGGGGCTTTTAGCTTCAACAATCTCAATTGGAAAGAGGCCTCGCGCTGGTGTCTTCACACCGTCTCGCCAGGGGATTCGGACCCCTTTGCGGTGGACCTCGCGCCGAACCAGCGCTTTACGATCCAGTTCGTCCCGACGCAGTAGGTTGTCTGCTCTGCTCTCAACAGAATGGAGGAAATTCTGGGAGAGGCTCTTGCGAACCCATTGAATTCGTGCATTTCGTTCAAAGGCACACGCGAAGGCCTGCACATCTCGTTGGGCGAAGGCGCGTGGCAGGATTTGCTGAAGGAATTGGCCGTGCAGCTTGATCGCCCGGGCGTGCAGTCTTTTTTCCGCGGCGCGCGCGTTTTGCTTGAAACCGGCAATCGGGCGATTGGCGTTTCCGAACTGGAAGAACTGATTGGCATGCTCGCGGAGCGTCAGATGACGTTGAGCACCGTGTTGGACGACCCAGAAGCACAGAATGTGCTAGCGAAAATGCAGGCAAGCGCGGAAGGGCAAGCCGTGCCATCCGCAGCACCGCAAGCGGCAGCGTCCGAAGCACCGCCTGCGGCGGCAGCGTCCGAAGCATCTCCTCCGGCAGCAACCGAAGGACCGGCAGCGGCACCGTCCGAAGGAGCGCCAGCGGCGGCGACCGAAGGAGCGGCGGCGGATTCCACGGCGTCCGCGACAAAATCCAGTGCAGAATCCGGGTCTGCTGCTGGAGCGGAACACACTCCGGGCTCTTCACCGCCGTCCGAGCCGACGCCGGCGGCGGACCCTTCTGCGGCCGCGGGAGCGACTCCAGAGGATCAAGTGCCCGGTCCCGGCGCGGACAAAGAAACGAAGACGACCGCGCTGCCTCCACCTCCAGAGTATTTACCTATGGAGCATCCGCGCAACGTGACTCCTCCCGTGTCATTCGACGATTCTGAAAGCAAGAACGACAGTTCCCCCGCGCTGATCTTTCGCCGCAGCGTTCGCTCGGGGCAGACGCTCAAGCACAAGGGGACGATCGTCATCCTCGGGGATGTTCATCCAGGAGCGGTGGTCATTGCCGAGGGAGATGTTTTCGTGTGGGGACGTCTGCGCGGTCTCGTCCATGCGGGCGCGGCCGGGAACAACAGCGCCACGGTGAGCGCGCTGACGCTTGCCCCCACCCAGCTGCGCATCGGCACACATATCGCACGTGCGCCGGACCAAAGGACGCAGCACACGTCTCCGGCCGAAATTGCCCGTGTGCGCGGCAACCAAATCGTCCTCGAGCCCTGGAACGGCGGCAGAATCTAGCGCACGTGGGCCAGCTCTCGCCGGCGAACATGCGCGAGACGAAAAACTCTATGCGGAGCTAAAGATGTCGGCACGAGTGATCACCATCACCTCCGGCAAGGGCGGCGTCGGCAAGACCACGACCACCGCCAATCTCGGCGTTGCCCTGGCCCGCCGCGGGTATCACGTCGCCTGTGTGGACGCGGATATCGGGCTGCGGAACCTGGACGTGGTCCTAGGGCTGGAAAATCGGATCGTGTATGATCTGGTGGATGTCGTGGAGGGACGGGCCCGTCTCCGCCAGGCCCTTGTGCGCGACAAGCGCTTGCCCGAACTGCAACTCCTTCCGGCCGCGCAGACGCGAGACAAGAATGCCGTGAACGAAAAACAAATGATGCGCGCCGTGAACGAAAAACAAATGATGCGCCTGTGCGATGACTTGCGTCAGCAGACAGATTTTATCCTGATCGATTCGCCCGCGGGGATCGAGCAGGGATTCAAGAACGCCATCGCTCCCGCCGACCAGGTCTTGATCGTCACGACTCCTGAAATGTCCGCCGTCCGCGATGCCGACCGCATTATCGGCCTGCTGCAAGCCGCCGAAAAGGCGCCACCTCAGCTCATCCTCAACCGCTTGCGTCCCTCCATGGTGAAACGGGGAGATATGCTCGACACCCCGGATGTCTTGGAGATCCTCGCGATCGATCTGATCGGCATCGTCCCGGAAGACGAAGCGATCATCAGCGCCACGAATAACGGCATGCCCGTGGCCTTCGACGGTCGGACGAGCTCGGGCAAGGCGTTCGTGCGTCTGGCCCAGCGCTTGTTAGGCGAACGAGTCCCCATCCCGCCACTCGACGAGTCACCCCGCTTTGTGGATCGTTTCGCGAAGCTGTTGCGGCGGTAGCTCGAGAGTCTAGAGAGGACAGCATGAGTTTCCTAGCCCGGTGGTTCGAGCACCCGCCCGCCAGTAGACCTGTGGCCAAAGAGCGCCTCAAGGTCGTCCTGGCCCAAGAGCGCATGCGGATCTCTCCCGATACCCAACGGGTCTCGATTTCCTTCCGCGGGACGCGAGAAGGACTGTGCATTACGCTCGGCGATGGCCCCTGGAAGGAGTTGGTCGGCGAACTGGCTGTCCAGCTCGACCGCCGCGACGCCGATGCAACCTGGCGCGGCGCCCGGGTGCATTTGGAAACCGGCAATCGATCCGTCGGCTCTCGAGAACTGGAAGAGGTGTCGCGTCTACTTGCCCGGCACGCCATGAGTCTGAGTTCGGTGATCGGCCAGGTGGTCAGCTCCAAGCTACCCGCTTCGATCCAGACCCGGTCCGTGACTCCACCGCCGCCGCCCATGCCGCCGCCTCCCGAAGCACTCGGGTTCGATGCCCGCACCCCTATCGCCAAGACGCCGGCCTCGCCGGGGCGGCCTGTTGGTGCACCCAAGCCGACGCGTCCCGCGCGCGCGGGGTCTGCTCCTCCGCCAACCAGCGCCGAGTCTCCGGCCCCGCTAAAAAGCGCGGGGGCTTCCATCCGGTATGCGACCAAGCCTGTGCCGGCAGGGGAGCTGCCCGATTTCAAGCCCAGATTCGCCAAGGCACAAGCCGGGATCACCGCGCCCGCTATCGCCGCACCGGTCGATCGCGAGAATCCCTTGCAGGCCTCCCAGGCTCTCCTCATTCGGCGGACGGTGCGCTCGGGTCAGGTCATTCACTACGCCGGCACGATTGTCGTCTTTGGGGATGTGAACCCCGCGGCCGAGGTGATTGCGGAAGGGGACGTGATCGTGCTCGGCAAATTGCGAGGCGTCGTCCACGCTGGCTCGGCCGGGGACGACAATGCCGTCGTGGGGGCTTTGATCCTTGCGCCGACGCAGGTACGGATCGGCAAGCAGGTGGCCCGCGCGCCGGATGAAAAACGCTGGCATCCGTGGCCAGCCGAAATCGCACGCATTCGGAGTGGACAGATCGTCGTCGAGCCGTGGGGAGTGCCGTGATGAATGAGCCAATGGCCAGTGGCCAATGAGTTCCCAGTCTCATCCCGCGGCCCCTGCTAAAAGGCGCGGGGCAGGAAACGCGGGACCATCGCTCTGCTCCGGGGTTTCAGGTTCGGGTGAGTCTCTAGGCAACCTTGGACTTGCCTGAAACTTGACTTGGATGTGGGGTTAGAATGCCGGCACGAGTAATTACCATCACCTCTGGCAAGGGCGGCGTGGGCAAGACGACGACCACCGCCAACCTCGCCATCGCTTTGGCGCGCTGCGGTCATCGCGTGGCTTGCCTGGATGCGGATATCGGCCTGCGTAATCTCGACGTGGTTCTCGGCCTGGAGAACCGCATTGCGTACGATCTCGTCGACGTGGTGGAAGGACGGGCCCGGCTGAACCAGGCCCTCATCCGCGACCAGCGCGTGCCGGACCTGCAGCTGCTTCCCGCGGCGCAATCGCGCGACAAGACCGCCGTCAACGAAATGCAGATGGTCCAGCTCTGCGGCGCGCTCCAGAATGATTTTGATTTCATTCTGATCGATTCCCCGGCGGGGATCGAACACGGCTTTAGGAACGCGCTCGCGCCCGCGCACGAAGCCATCATCGTGACCACGCCCGAGGTTTCGGCTGTCCGCGATGCCGATCGCATCATCGGCCTGATTGAATCGGCGCAAAAGCCGACCCCGCGGCTCATCATCAACCGGCTGCGGCCTCTGATGATCCGCCACGGGGATATGCTCGATACGCCGGATGTATTAGAAGTTCTGGCCATCGACCTGATCGGCATCGTTCCGGAGGACGAAGCGATCGTGGTCTCAACGAACCGCGGTTCACCCGTCGCCCTTCAGGAAAAGGGCGGGGCGAGCGCGGCTTATATGCGCATCGCCCGGCGCCTGCTCGGCGAACAGATTCCGTTTCAGAGCTTTGACGGCACGACGAGTCTGCTCGACCGGATTGCGCGTTTGCTCGGACGCTAACCGTCCGCGCGCGGTCGATTTCAGGAGAGGGGTGCGCCAGCGCAGATTGCTGATCCAGGGGGCAGAATGAACTTGATGGAGCGGTTATTCGGCCGTTCACCTTCGAGCGCTATGGTGGCCAAGGAGCGCCTACAATTGGTGTTGGCCCACGACCGCGCTTCCCTTTCGCCGGGCGAACTCGAATTGTTGAAGGACGAAATCATCGGCGTGATATCCAGACATATCAGCATCGATCGCGCTCACGTGGCCTTTACTCTCTCCCGCGGCCCGGAAGGAACTCGCCTCGTGGCCGATATCCCCGTCCTGCGCCCGCCGAGCGTTGCGCACGAGGCTCCCGCCTCGACTCCAGCGATCCGCAAGAGGTCACGCAAGACGCGTTAAGCGGCACCTATGGAACGCACGGACCGTCAGTTCTTTAAGCATTTTGATCTATGGCTCTTCGGCGCGACCGTTCTCCTCTCGGTCATCGGAATCCTGATGATCTACAGTGCGACGGCCTGCATCGACGCACAGCCTCTGGATTGGCAAAGCACAGCGATCAAGCAGCTCTTGTACCTGACCGGCGGCGTGGCGAGCATGTTCATCCTCACCTTCGTCGATTATCGACTCTACGCCGCGCTCCGCTGGCCCATCTGGATTGTGACCGTCGGGTTGCTCGGCATCGTCTCAGCCATCGGCGTCATTACGCACGGCGCGCAGCGCTGGGTCGACCTCCCCTTTTTCCGGTTCCAGCCCTCCGAGTTGAGCAAGCTCCTCCTCGTCCTCGTCGTCGCCAAATTCATGTCCGACCACGAGGAGCAGATGAGCCAATGGCGATATCTCGCCGCCTCCTTTGCTTTTGTCGCCCTGCCCATCGCGCTCGTCTACCTGCAGCCCGACCTGGGCACGAGCATCATCCTCGCTCTGACATGGGGGGTGATGGCGCTCGCCGCCGGCATGCGCCCCCGCGACGTGATGATCGCCGCGGCGGTGCTTTTGGTCGCCGCTTATCCTATCTTTACGACCCTGCAGCCGTACCAGCAGGAGCGCATCCAGACCTTTCTCAATCCGGAGATGGACCCGCTGGGGTCCGGCTACAACGTTACCCAGGCGCGCATCGCGATCGGGTCGGGCGGAGCCCAAGGACTGGGCTTTTGCAGTGGAACCCAGAGTCAGCTCCGCTTTCTGCGCATTCGGTCCACCGACTTTATCTTTTCGGTGATCGGCGAGGAGCTGGGATTCTTTGGCGCACTGTTTGTCATGGGGCTGATCGCGTTTATCCTTCTGAGGATGATCCGAGTGGCGGGTGTCGCGCGAACGACCTATGGCAAACTGGTCGTCGTGGGATTGGTCGCGGTGATTTTCATGCAGAGCTTTGTGAATCTGGGGATGAATGTGGGATTGATGCCGGTGACCGGCATCCCACTTCCGTTCGTGAGCGCGGGAGGAAGCTCTCTGATTACACTTCTCATGGGTGAGGGCGTCGTGCAGAGCATTCTCATCCGGCACCAGCGGTTTGATTTGACGGGGGCGTCGCGACGGTATTAGAGGACGAGGGCCGTTGAGACGTTGCGTGGTTGGATGGTCGGATCTATGAACTCGGCCCGGCGTACGGAGCCGAGTTTACTATTTCTTCTTCCCTCTTGCTCGTCCCATCTATTAGATTTCCCTCCACCCTGCCCTTGCGTTTCGGCCGACCAGGCCGTAGGGAATCGGTTTAGCCCGATGACCGGGGAACCGGATTTTGGGCCCACGATGACATCATGGTAGAATAGGGGTGTGGTGCCAGGGGGGGGCTTTGCGGCCGACGATTTGAACGGACCCGCTCCCTCGCCATCCCGCTTCGAGGAGAAACATGCCCCATCACTGGGGAAGTCTTCGTGTCCAATTCATGCTCCTCGTTGTGCTTGCTGCTATCCCAGCTTTCGGAATCACATCTTATCTGACCGCGCAAGACCGCGCGCGCGAGGCCGTCTCCGCACAGGCGAATGCCGTGGACGTGGCGCGGCTTGTGGCCGGCGAGTACGAGCGTCTGACGCAGGAAACCAATGACCTCTTGGGCCAAGTCGGTCAAGAGCCCGCGGTGCGCGGGCACGACGAGAAAGCTTGCAGCGCACAATTGGCCAGTCTCCTCAGCCGCTATCCCGTCTACGCCAACCTTATGGTATTCCGGCCTGACGGGACTCTGGTCTGCAGCGGTCTGCCCTTTTTGCGACCCACGAGTTCTATCGATTCGCCTTGGTTCCAGCGCGTCCTCTCCACGCACGCCTTGACTGTCGGAGACTATGAGGCAGATCGGGTCGACGGCCGATCGGGGCAACCGATCGCCCTTTCGATACGAGACAACACCGGGCAGGTACAGCTCGTTCTGATGGCGGAGCTTGATCTGGAGTGGCTGGGCGATTTTATCGCCAAGACGCAAGGTACCCCCGATACGAGCATCACTCTTCTGGATCGGAAATCGACTGTCGTCACTCGATATCCTGACCCGGCTCCGTGGACCGGGAAACTGTGGGCGGCACCGGGTGTCCGGCCGTCGAACGGTTCCGACGAGGCGGCATGGGAGGGGCAGGATATCGATGGATCCTCACGGCTATTTGCTGCCGTTCCGCTCAGAGACCCGACGGCGCCCGTGGGTTCCGTCGTGGTGGGAATCCCGGCCGAATACGCGTTTGCTGCCAGCACTATCAACTTTTGGCGCAACGTCGCGACGATTGCCGTCGCCGCGGCGAGTGTATTGGGAATCACTTGGTTCGGCGACAAATTGCTCGTCGGTCGACAGGTTCGCGCCCTGGCCCAAGCCACCCAAGCAATCGCCGCCGGGGGGGTGCAAACGCGCACCGGTCTTGCCGGCACTTCCGGCGAATTGAGAGATTTGGCTGGCAACATCGATCAGATGGCAGAAGCGCTCGCCAGGCGGGACAAAGAAAGGGAGGAAATGGAAGCCGCCTTGGTGGAAAGCGAAGAGCGCTATCGTGACCTTTTTGAGAATGCCACCGATCTGATCCTATCGGTAGCGGCGGACGGGCATTTTCTTTACACGAACAAAGCCTGGCGGGAGACGCTCGGATACGACGTTGCCGATTCACCAAAGTTCTTTGACAGCATCGCGCCCGAGGCACGCGCCGATGGCGAGAGCATCTTTGAGCGCGCCATGGCGGGAGAGCAAATGGACCAGATCGAGCTGACCTTTCTCGCCAAAGACGGCCACAAGATTCTTTGCGAAGGGAGCGCCAACTGCAGATTCGTCGACGGCCGGCCATACGCACTGCGCGGCATTTTTCGCGACGTGACATCGCGCAAGCAAGCTGAAGCCAAGCTGATTTATCTCAGCTCGCACGACACTCTCACCGGCCTGTACAGCCGAGGCTATTTCGAGGAAGAGATGGCACGCCTCGCGCACTCCCGCCGGCTTCCCATCAGCATCGTCGTGGCGGATCTGGATGGGCTGAAGCAGGCGAATGACACTTTGGGTCACTTGGCGGGCGATGAGCTTCTCAAGCAGGCTGCGCGCGTCTTGTGTTCGAGTTTCCGCCAAGAGGACCTGATCGCCCGAATCGGGGGCGATGAGTTTGGCATCCTGCTCCCTCAAAGCGATGCAGCCGTCGCGGAGGAAGCTATCGCGCGCGTGCGGCAGAATATGGCCGCGCAGAACGAGCCGGGAAAGATTCCGCTTCTCCACCTTTCGCTCGGTACGGCTACCGCATCCTCGGGCGAGTTGCTGATCGAGGCCCTGAAGATGGCCGATGCCGCGATGTATGCAGACAAGGCCTCGCGGCAAACACCGCGGAGCAAACAGAAGAACCCCATCACATGAACAGACGATTTGCATTGCTGGTTGGCAGCGTACTTCTTCTTGTCTTCGTCGTCGGAGGCGCCCCTGCCGGAGGGGGCGCGCTTCCGGACAAGACCAAAAAGCCGGTTCCGACCCACGTCGAGAAAACCAAGCGGCCTCACCCCACCAAACGACATCCGACAGAGCAACCGTCGGAGCAACCGACGAACCCGCCCCCCACGCAGCCAGCGCCGCCGACCAGCGCCCCGCCAACGGTAGCACCGCCGCCGACCAACGCGCCCCCAACACAGGTACCCGCGGCGACCAGCCTGCCTCCCACAGAGGCGCCCCCGCCGACGAGCTTGCCGCCTACTCAAGCACCGGCGCCCACCAATTTGCCTGTTACAGAAACACCGGTGCCGACGAGCACCCCCACCAGCATGCCAACGGAGACAAGTACGCCAACGCGTCTCCCCGAACAACCGCCGGCAAAAGAACGACCATCTCCTACGCCGCCGTTCGAGACCCAGACACCGACCGAGACGGCCGTCCCCACGGAAACGGCTGTCTCCATAGAGGTGCCTACCGAACAAAGTGTTGTGCCGAGTGTCCCGGCAGATACGTCGACCCCCGAAATGACGCCGGTGCCGACGAGCACTCCTACGAGCACTCCGACCCAAGTCAGTACGCTAACCGCTCTCGCGGTCCCGACGCCGTTCGCATCGTCCGTTGCGCTCAACGAGATGTTGACCAGACCCGAGGGCATTGACTGGGATGGCGATGGCTCGATCGATGCGGGTGACGAATGGATCGAAATCTACAATTCGGGCCCGGCACGAGTCGACCTCAGCGGTTGGCACTTGAGCGCCACCGACGCGACGAACTCGACGACCTACACGTTCCCGCCAGGAACGACAATTGCCGGCCGCAGTTATCGCGTGTTTTACGCAAGCCAGACCAAGATCTTCTTGAGTGGATCCGGTGGCCAATTGCGTCTTCTTTACCCGGATGGTCGCGTCGCGGACAGCGCGCACTATCCGGAGCTGGGACCGGACCAGTCGTACGAGAGGTCCGCCGATCGCGGCAGAAGCTGGACCGCAGACTGCATGCCCTCGCCTCATGCGCCCAACTGCAGCGCCGGCGCTACTCTGACCTCGACCTTTAACCAATCCTATTTCGAAAAGCACATTGTCGATCTATCACAGATCGAGAGCATCGATCAAGCCGTCCTCGCAACCAATGTGCTGCTCGCCATCCTATTGGCTCTCATCGCAGGGATTTTCGGGGACTGGATGAATTCCGCGATGGTCAGTCAGGCCGCGCCGGTCGATCGGATTATCGGACGTTCTCGCACCCTATCGAAATCCTTCCGCCAAGCGGGAATTTGGTCGAGTGCACGAACCTTGAGACGGCTGCTGTTCTGGGTGGGAACTCCCATAAAACTGGCCGGGCTCTTCCTGGCTTGCGGCTTTATCCTTGGGTTTCTTGATCCATCCCTTGACCTGACTCAAGTCGACAGCTGGCTGTTAATCCTT
>JAMDCU010000129.1 GCA_023489485.1 Chloroflexota bacterium | reverse complement strand
CAAGAAGCGTCCCTTTCTCCCAGAGCCAACCTACCTCCTTACCCCCTTTGTGTGTTCCAGAGACTGAAGAAGAGGCAGGCGAGACAATACACACTGCCCAATTTATCGGCCGCCCAGTCTTGATTCGGGGAGCTAGTCCAACGACTCTCCAGCCGGATTCGGGAGCCATGATTCTGTCGACCGAGAAATTGCGAGGAATAGTCGCTTTTGCGCCGGAAGACCTCTATATCACCGTTCGAGCGGGCACTCCTCTGACCGCCGTTCAAGCTGCCTTGGCTGAGAAAGGGCTGTGGACACCCATTCTTTCACCTTGGCAGACAAGCACAGTGGGCGGTATCATCTCGGCTACACTCAACAGCCCCCTACGCATGCGGTATGGCGCCGTGCGTGACCAGGTGCTAGAGTTGCGGGTCATTTTGCCGGATGGGCGTCATGTCCACTTTGGCAGACCCGTTGTCAAGAATGTTGCAGGGTTTGATATGGTCAAGCTGTTTGTCGGCGCGAATGGCACCCTGGGATTGATAACGCAAGCGACGCTACGGCTGACGGCCCTGCCGCGCGCGCGGCGCACGCTGCTGGTTCCCATCCAGGACCTGACGGCAATAGGAATCGGCCGATCCCTACTGCGTGCGAGTCTCGTCGCTTCCGCCGTGCTCCTGTGTAAGAACTGCACACTTTTGCCCGGGGCGGAGCCCACTCCCTATTCACTCGTGTTCTCTGTCGAGGGTCATCCGCTGGACGTCACCGCAGAGTTGAACGAAGCGCGCGCCACGCTAGCTTCAGCGGGAACCAACACGGCAACAGAGACAGAAGCTACCTCAGGATCGGAGATCTGGGCAAGTTTCCTGCGAAGGGAGCCGTCCCACGTCCGGGTCGGCCTACCGCGAAAATACCTGAGCAGCTACCTCTCTGATAATGAATCACGTCTCGGAAGTTCATTCGTCGCAGATTTGGCAAATGGTCTGATCTATGCTGCGCCTCGCGCCTCGCAATTGCCTACCTTGCGCCAAGCGGCCTTGGCTACCGGAGGCTATTGCGTCGCAATCGGCAGCGCTGGAGAGCTTGACCCAGGGGGCTACATCCCAGACACCCTCTCCCTGATGCAGCAACTCAAACAAGGCTGGGATCCAGGCAATTATCTCAATCCAAAGGCACTTTACAACTAATCTCGACCGTTCTTGCGAACAAACCACCCGTTCCACCTCTGGAACGGGTGCTCTTTTGCCTCCGGTCCCTTTTCTCACGGCCATTTTATTTCCCTCTCATCTGGGATTAATTTATCGATGCGAAAATCGAGCATGGATTGATGGCTCGGAGGCGAACAGTGCAAAGATTCAACCAAGCCTTGCTTTATCTTGTGCTTGTTCTGACTGTCTTGGTCGGCGTCGTAGGGGGCGGAATTATGGGTGGAGTGGCAGGATACTATGCAGCCCAGTTCGCACCTCCCGCGGCGACTTCATTAGTGTCTGCCTCCAAAAACGACTTGACACCCACGACGCAAGCCGCTCCCGCTTCGGCAAGCAACATCACTCTCAAGGAAGACTCCGCCGTTATCGACGCCGTGCGCAAGGCCAAGCCAGCAGTCGTCACGGTCGTCAATCAGATGCAAGCCCAGCGCGGTTTCTTCGGCCAGACGCTCTCTCAGACTTCGTCGGGTTCGGGAGTTATTGTTGATCCCGCTGGATATATCGTGACCAATAACCATGTGGTGGATGGCGCTCAGAGCTTGCAGGTCATTTACTCAGATGGCTCGAAAGCGAGCGCGGTGATTGTCGGTACTGACGCGGTGGACGATATCGCCGTGATCAAGGTCAGCGGTAAACTCCCTGCCGTGGCTCAATTCGGCGACTCGAATGCACTCGAGCCGGGCCAGGTGGCGATTGCCATCGGCAGCCCGCTCGGCAATTTTCAGGGGACCGTGACCGTGGGCGTGGTGAGCGCGCTGAACCGCACGGTCGGCGACCAGACAGGCTTGATTCAGACGGATGCGGCGATCAACAACGGCAACTCGGGCGGCCCGCTCCTCAACAGTCTCGGGCAAGTGATCGGGATCAACACACTGGTGGTCCGGAGCACGAACAGCGGCAACGTCGCGGAAGGACTCGGCTTTGCGATTCCCTCCAATCTCGTGCATGAAATCGCGAATCAACTCATTGCCGGGGTCAAAGTCGAACATCCCTATATCGGAGTCAGCTATCAGGTTGTAGACCCGCAGATCGCTAGCGCTTTGAATCTGAACACGACAGATGGCATAGTCGTGATGCAGGTAGCTCCCGGCAGCCCGGCCGAGCGTGCGGGGATACAAGAAGGGGATGTGATTACAGCCGTCGACTCGCAGCCGATCGATCAGGATCACTCACTTCTCACTCGGCTATCGACGCACAAAGCGGGTGAGACTGTCACCCTCACGGTTCTGCGAAACGGGCAACAATCACAGCTCCGCGTCACCCTCGGCGTGCGCCCCACTTCCCAAGCTCCGAGCGAATACAGCACGGCATAGGCCACGGCCGATCGCACACCAAACAAAAACTCCTCGCATGCGCGAGGAGGGCCGCTTTAGGATGAGACCGATTTGACCACGTCTAGATCCGAGTCGGTTAAGATCCCTCTAAACGGCCGGCTTGCCGTTCTTGTAGAACAGCTCCCCATGCACGAGAATCTCGCTCTCTGACATATCGCACAACATGTCCCAGTGTAAGCCGGACTCGTTCTTGGCGCCCGTTTCCGGGTAGCTCGCCCCGAGCGCCAAGTGAATCGTTCCTCCCATCTTTTCATCGAACAGCATGTTCTTTGTAAAGCGCCGGATGTTATAGTTGGTCCCGATCCCCCACTCGCCGAGGTACCGCGCCCCCGCGTCAGCATCCAGAAGAGAAGTTAACAGGGCTCCCCCTTTGCTCGCCCTTTCGTTTACGGCTCTGCCGTTCTCAAAGTGCAGCTCGATGTCCGTCACCTCCTGTCCCTCATAGATGGCAGGATAGCGAAAGCGAACCCAACCGTTGGCAGAGTCTTCTACCGGCCCCGTAAAGATTTCGCCATCGGGAAAATTGAACTTGCCATCCGCCTCCACAAAGCGACGACCCTTAATCGAGAGCGTCAAATCGATGCCGGGACCCTTGAGAGTCACATGGTCCTTGCCAGCCAGCCAGGCGATGAGCTCACGTTGGCGTGCGCCCTCTTTTTCCCACATCGTCACAGGGTCCACCTCGTTGAGGAACCCGGCGTCGTAAACGAAATCCGCATAGTCGATCAGGCCCATGTCCGCTTCTTGTGCCATGGCTGCTGTGGGATAGGCGGTGATACACCAACGGAGTTCGCCTCGCGCCGCGCGTTCCATAAACGTCTTGGAAAGACCTGCGCCCGCCCTTCGCGAACGAGCGAGTCGGTCCGGCTCAATACCGCTCAGCGCACGGGTGTTCGAGAGAGCTTCGATGTACAAGCTGGCGTCAAAAGTGTCTGTGACCAGCTTGCGGACAGGCGAGACATAGTCCAACTGAGCCTCTGAAGCATACTTGAAAAAGGCCTCTTCAAGACCGGGGACCGTATTTTGCACGAGGACATGCGCCCCGGTGCGTATCGCTTCGGCGTAAACAGCAGCAGTCAATTCATCGGCGAGCGGACTTGAGCTCAAGACAAGCTGCTGACCAGGTCTCAAGCCGAGCGAATAGTGAACAAGAACACGAGCCAGTTTTGACACACGCGGATCAGGCATGGCTACTTTTCCTTAGGTACGGCAGTCTGTTTGCCCACCGTCGGGGCTGGTCCCTGCTCCGGTTTGGTCCGACCGAGGTTCGGCGCCGGTAATGCCGCCATAGGTGTCGGCTTGAGGTCTCTGAAAAAGAACTCAAACATGGCCCACAGGACACCCGCGACTGGAATTCCGAAAAAAGCCCCCCAGAAGCCTGCTACCTTGGTGCTAACGAGGATGGCAGCGAATACTAGCAACGGATGCAGCCCGACAGCCTCGCTCAGCAAACGCGGCATGAGCACATTCACAACCGCAAACTGGTAGATGAATAGGGCGATCATCAGCCACAAGGCTAGCGTCGGCACCTGAAACAGGGCGATAAAGAGGGGGGGAATGAGCGCAAGGATCGGCCCCAAAAGCGGTATAAGCATTACGATTCCGGCGAGCAAGCTCGCGACGAGCATATACTTCATTCCAAGGAGAGTCATCACCACGCCGGTGCCGATGCCTACGAGCAGGGCTTGGACGAGTTGACCGCGGATGAATCCTCCAAAGGTCCGGTCCACACTATGGGCGAAAAAGCGGGCTTGGTCGTTGTATTGAGTCGGAATCAACTTCAACAAGCCTGTCCCTAAACGCGGCCCGTCGAGTGTAAAGTAAAAACCCAGGATGAGGACAAAGAACAGATCGGCGATCAAGCTCAAAAAGACGGTAAAGATGCCGAGCGCATTCTGAATCACGCCCGTGGCGATACTCTGCACACTGCCGAGCGCTCCCTGCATCGCACTCTCAAAGTTCACGCCGACGCCCCAGCGGGCAAACTGGTTCTGGATCCACGCCCCGGTCTCCGGCGCGCGCGCGTAGTACTCGGGCAGTTGGCTCGCAATCTGTGAGGACTGGGCAATTGCAGGC
Organism: Chloroflexota bacterium; assembly: GCA_023489485.1. Classification (GTDB taxonomy): domain Bacteria; phylum Chloroflexota; class Anaerolineae; order UBA4142; family UBA4142; genus JAMDCU01. The sequence goes on along the minus strand of JAMDCU010000129.1, from coordinate 4,003 downwards.
GGAATGACTAGCGCAATCGCCAACACCAGCGCGAGAACGAGGCCAAAATAGACGACGATTACCGCTGTCGGACGTGGAAGGCTGTAAGCGTTCAAGGCTTTGGTCCGGCGAGGGCCGAGGATTGGAGCCATGGCACCCACGATAAACGCAGGCAGGTGATATTGACTGAACTGTGTCACGACAGGATTGAGGATAAAAGAGACGAGCCAGCCGAGGAGAAAGAGCAGGATCAAATCCGAAAATCCACTGATCAATTGCCACAGCATCTGGGCGAGGTACAGCGCTGCAATCACGATCAGCACGGCGAGGAGTGTATTCAGTAAACGCGAGCGTTCCACCCTCTTATCCCTTCACGCGCCGGCGCCTGGCACGCGCGACGCTTGCCGCAAGGAGCAAGCTCGCTCCCCCCGTTGCCGCGCCCAAGCCCGCGACGATGATCCAAGGAAACTCGTGGGTCCCGTCGGCGCTGACGTTGAATCCGTCCAGCGCCACTTCTCCGGTCTGGCCGACAACCAATTCGACGCGGTGTTGTCCGCGTGCGAGATCTTTTGCGACCGGCACATGAACCTGCCATTCGTCGTTCGGCGCTGAGAGATCAATGTAGCTGTTGCCATTGACATCGTGCGGCAAGTTCGGGACCGTATGCCCGTCGACCGTGACCCAGGCGCGTCCCTCGTTTGGCCCGCGCCGCATGACGAACTCAAAACCATCGCCCCAGAACTGAATCGTCGCGCGGTCACCCGGTTTGCGCGTCACCAGTTCGCTGCCCGCGCTATCGTGAGAGTCGAGACGAGGTTGCCAACTATCGAGCTGGTCCGGAGTCGGGCCCCCCAGCTGAACGGCCGCGTCCGTCTCCTGATAGACGCCCGGCTGCGCGATGACGGGCGGAGCGGCAACCTCTTTGACCTTTTGGTAGACGAGCCGCGGGGTAAAATCGACGTCGACCATTCGAAAATAGTAGGTCGAATCGTCGGGGGAGTAATCGCCCACTTGGCGAAAATACCAGATATTGAATACGCCGATCCAGGGCCATTTCGCCCGCGCCTCCTCGATACCTCTTACCGTATAATCCGCTTGCTGCTGCTCGGTCACCCGGCCCCATAGGAGCTTGCTCGGGTCCATATCGGGCGGCGAGGCATTCCATCCGTACTCGTTTACCCAGACTGCCTTGTTCGTATCTCCGTTCTGTTCCATCACTTGGTGGTCCAATACCACACGTTCAAAGTTCAGTTTACTGGGATCGGGGGGCTCATCCGGCGACGAGCGCAAACCAAAAGCATTCGCCGAGAGAATGTCGAAATAGTCCTTGGCACCGGCTTTGTACATCGCGGCGAGATAGTCCAGGTCATTCATGTGTCTCCACTGGTTCGAACCCGGAGCGTTGGGGTCCCATGACTCGCCCAAGGTGATGGCGAGTGGAGCAGAGAGGACATGAATATTCGGATCAGCATTCTTGGCGCGGGTATAAGCGATCTGCAACAGCGCGGCGTATCCCGCAGGGTCCACGGGTCGATTCCCCCACTCTGGATAGATGTTTGGTTCGTTCCAGATTTGGATATAGTGGATGCGGCCGCGGTACCGTCGAACAAACGCGTCGACAAAGTCGCCATAATCGTCCAGGTTGTCGGGGGGCGCCTGAGCGATACTCTGGTCTTTGTGCGCCCAAGCCGGGGGCCGGTCAAGCCGTGCGATAATCTGCAAGCCATAGCGTTCAAAGGTGGCAACAATCTGGTCGGACTTGTCCCAGTCATAGTGGTTCTTACGCTTTTCGATTTCCTCCCATGAAAACTCCTGTTTGGCCCACACAATGCCTGCCTCACGCGCCATACGGACCGTTCGGTCGCGCTTCCAGGCTTCTACCTCGCGGTCGAGAAAGAAATTGGCGCCGTAGGGATTCACATCCGTGTTGGGGATCGTTCGGGGAGGAGCCGGGGCAGGCTGAGGGCTTGCTGACTCAGCCCAAGACGTGATCGTCCACGATAAGCCGGCCACACAGGCAAGCACGAGCAGTGCCAGGAATAGCCGATAGAGCCACGCCAGCAACTTCAAAGATCATCTCCCTTGGCCGTTCCAAGGAACGGCCCCCTTACCTCCGCGGGGACGCATACAGGAGGGCAATGAGGAACCATCTCATGATAACACAGGGGGAAAAGGCCGTCAAGAAAGAAGCAAGCAAGCAAGAGACCAGGTTCTTTTCAAACAAACCTGGACTCGATACTAGTGCAAGCCGACACCGGAAAGCGACCGTTCGTATAGGAGGACCTGCCAGATAGCATCTTCCCCGAGGGACTTCCATGGCGGCATGCCGGTGCCCTGAACCCCTTCGGAGATGCGATAGAACTGGCAATCCACCGGCAGTTCCTGCATGAAGGCCATGTCCGCCGGCTTGGGGTTCAGACTCGCCGCCGCGGGGCCGTTGCCCTGTCCGGTGGTTCCGTGACAGATCGCGCACTTGTCAAGGTATGTCACCTTGCCTGCAGCCAGTGCTGCGCGATCGTCGGACCTGAACGGCGAGATCTTGCCCGCATACTGGGCCGGAATGTCCTGGCAGGTCGCAATTACCCCTGCCTCCACCCCTGCCCGGGCCTGCGCATGTATGGCAATCGGATTGGGGGTAGCCGTGGGCTGAGGGCTGCTGGGCGGCGGCCAGGCATCGACCTCGGGCGCGCTGTTTTGCCAGTTCAAGACGAAAGACACAAGCGCATCAACTTGGTCGGGGCGGAGCGGGCCGCCGTACTCGTTACTCCACGTTGGCATACGTGCGGAGTAGAGATCAGGGCGGGACTGAATCGGGCGGCCAGACGAAATCGTGCTCTTGATGAACGAGTCGACGCTACCAGACCAACCAACAGCCTTTTCGTAACTGCCATCCAGGAGGTCCTTGCGATTGAGGGGAGGCGCGACCGCTGCGATGCCCTGCCCATGCTCACCATGGCAAGAAAAACAATACTGCCCGAACAAAACTGCGCCGGCCTCTATCTGGCGGCCGCTGAAATCGGCAGCGCGTCTCTCTATCCCGGCCCCCGAGCCCTGGATCGCCCCTGCAACGCCATCCCCCATGTCATTCATTGCGACGGCTGCAAGAAGAACGCAGGTAAGGAGCGTGAAAATGAAGGCGGTCAGTTTCTTTTGCTGGATGGACATTCTCGTTGCTCGTAGTAAGGCTTTGCGAAAGTGTCTCTCCCCCGGTTTCTCGACCAAACGGACGGAGTGCAGGATGCGCGTCTCATCGATACTCTGAATCGCGGTGCAGGTAAACCACTTGCTCGAAGCTACCCGCGTCACCTGCCTTAACAGGCGTCCACGTTATCCGCAATGTGATCTTTTTGAGATTGGTTTGCCAATCCTCAACGATCAACAAGCCCCTCGCATCGGGCAGTCCAGAGTGACTATTCGTCGCCAGGGCGAGCGTCGCCTGCTCGGCTATATCACCTTGCATTTGGGCGAGCATTTGCACAAACGAATCCGCATTCGGTTTTATTGCGGAATATTGAGATAGGTCGTAGACGCCAACGGGAACTCTCGCATAACCCAGTCGCCTTACCTCACCACAATTTTCAGGGAGGAGTGGCAACGGTGGAAGAGCACATTCTTTGGGAATATATTTCAGGCTTATCTCGACCGGGGGCGGTACCGTCACGCCATAGAGGACAGTCCCGAAATACGTGAACAGCCCGAGCAGCGCAACGGAGAGGAATCCAAGGGAGAGGGAAAGCTTGCGATTCCGACCCATGCGGCTGGACTCACGTCCCCAAAGGCGGTCCCAGAGCTCGTCAACGTACGGCACGGCAAAGAGAATGGCCAACATGGCAGCTGGCAAAATGACACCCTGCCATGTCGCGCTGTCATAGAACCGAACCAGGTCAATGCGTAAACAGTCTCGCAGCGCGCGCAGGAGCGGGAGGACAAACGGGTCCTTGAGCATACCCTGAATCCAGAGGAGATACCAAGGCACCGAGATTTGGAGCGGCGCGTGCAAGGGGTCCGAGTCTTGCCCAAGCGG
>JAMDCU010000110.1 GCA_023489485.1 Chloroflexota bacterium | reverse complement strand
CAGTACCGTGTGCTCTCTTGCGAAACACAACAGCGCGCAGGCGTAGAACCGGTCCACATCGGTATTGTTGTCGGCCAGTCTTTGATCCGGATCGTGATACGGGACGTCGAGGTGCATGCTCTCATGGAACAAGGTCGCTAACTGCCTGGCATCATCATAGTCGCAAAAGGCATTCCTGTTCACTATAATGGTCGGGTCCATGAAAGGTGAAAATGTGGTAAGCGTCTCCGCCAGCGGCGCGTGACCGTTCGTCGGCGCGATGTCAAAGCACTGGACTTTAACTCCACTGCGAAGGTATGCGTGCAACAAGCGGTCGGCGAACTCCTTCTGCCAGCGGGCGAGGTCAGGCATGAGGGAGGTGCAGGGACCGCAGCCGGGGTTGGAAAAGACGAGGAGGAGCGGCCTGCCCGGGGCGCGGAGCGTGTTGAGAGAGAACCTGGTCCCCTGGAGGTCAGGGAGCTCAAAGGCGGGTGCGAGAGTGCCCACCTTGAGACCCACCTCACGGCGAGGAGGAGCAGGGGGCACTGGCACCCGACCACCACTGGCGAGTTGAGCTTCGAGGGCATCGAGGCGGACAAGGAGGCGGCCATGCTGTTGGAAGAGTTGGAGGAGGAACCAGCCTTGGAGCGCGATGAGGGCGAGGGCGACCAGTCCACCGAAAAGGGCGATTCGCTCCACCGTCGAGAGACTGAGGAGCCAAGCCCCGAGACTCAGCCCCGGATGGGCAGGTCCCTGAGAGAGAACAAAGAGGGCAGCGGCCGCGAGAATGCTGTTGCGAGCATCGTCCCCGTGGCTTGAGGAGCCGGGGCGGGCTGGGCCGAGGCGACTCGCGGATATTGCGGCTGGAATACGACGAGCATGACCAGCCCGGCCAGGGCGAGGGCGAATTGGCTCAAAACGCGCGTGTGCACAGCATGGCTCCTTCTGAAAGTCGTTTTGGATTCGTTCGGGCAGAGGTAGAGGAATTCATAAGCTTTTCCGGGTCCAACTTGACATCAAGGTGATACAGCAGCGGTGAGCTGCTCACGGAGTCGATTCTAGCAACTCACCGTCAACAAATCGTCATTGTATCGTCATTGGTTTTGCAGAAGAGGAACGACGGTGGCACGACCGTAACGGGTGGGAGATACGAAACCTGGGCTCGTCGAACCACTCATTGACCCGCCCTTGGACTTGCACTATACTGAATCGAGATTCTCACACCGTCGCCCAATCTCGGAGGTGTCCCATGGCCGATTTACATCCTCGTGCGCCGATTCGCCGGTTTGACGTCTTTGCCGAGTACAATCGTCTCAAGGGTATCAAGGACAAGCACCTGAGCCCGGGCAAGGCCAAGGGCTATGGGCTCTGGCTGGCCAAAGTGGTCGCGGCCCAAAAGTTCGGGCGTATGGCGAGACCCAAGCCGGGGGAAAAGCGTACCGAGGAAGAGGAAAAGAAAGAGGCGCGCGCCTGGCATGATCTCAGCGGCGTGCCGCAAACCGACAAGCTCTTTGACAAAGAAATCGTCAATCGAATGGGCAGAGAGTTTTACGCCGAGGTCTTTTCTCCCGCGATTCGCGAGGCGTACGAAGAGGGCAAGAGCTATGCGGATATCCGCGATAGCCTCCGCGCCGACTGGAAGCCGGAAAAGGTCAAGAGCGCTTAGCGCATAATAGACAAAAACACACAGTTGCGCTAAAATCCCCGCGTTCGGCAAACTCACGAGAGCTGGAGGACGAACGATGGCACTGATCAAGTTCACGCGCAACCACCAGGACAAGTGCACGGATAACGGGTTCCAGTTCGAGTTCTTCTGTGATCGTTGCGGAAACGGGTACGAGAGCACTTTCCAGGGTTCCGCGACCGGCATGATCAGCCAGGGACTGGACACGGCGGCGAACATCTTTGGCGGTCTGTTCGGCGCGGCGGCGCAGATCGGCGACCGGGCTCATTCTGTCGCCTGGCAGCAGCAAAAAGATGCCGCCTTTGCCAAAGCGGTCGAAGAAGTCAAGCCGATGTTTGTGCAGTGTCATCGCTGCGGCAAGTGGGTGTGCAAAGAGGTGTGCTGGAACAAGGAACGCGGCATGTGCAAGGATTGTGCCCCCGACCTGGAGCAGGAGTATTCAGCCGCGCAGACTCAAGCGGCCATTCAGCAGGCGCAGCAGGTCGCCCAAGAGGGAACGTATGTGACCGCCGACAAGTTCAAAGAGACCATCGTCGGAACCTGCCCCAATTGCGGCGCGGACTTGACCGGAGGCAAATTCTGCCCCGAGTGCGGCAAGCCGGTCTCCCAGAAGAAATTCTGCAAAGAGTGCGGCAAACCGGTCCAGGCCGGCGTCAAGTTCTGCCCTGAATGCGGCGCGCAACAGTGAATTGAGAGTCGATTGATTACCATGGAGTGACGATGTCTGAACTGACGGATATGTACGCGCAAATTCGCGTCTGCACCAAATGCGACCTCTCGCAGAGCCGCACGAATGCAGTCCCGGGCGAAGGTCCCGAGCACGCCGAAATCATGTTCATCGGCGAAGCCCCGGGATTCCACGAAGATCGCCAGGGGCGACCGTTCGTCGGCGCGGCCGGTCAGTTCTTGGACGACCTCCTGAACATGATCGGGATGGATCGCGGCAGGGTCTATATCACCAACGTCGTCAAATGCCGCCCACCTCAGAACCGTGAGCCTCGGCCCGACGAAATCGAAGCCTGCCGCCCCTATCTGGACCGCCAGATCGAGCTTATCCAGCCCAAGGTGATTATTACGATTAGCCGCTTTGCCATGGCGCGCTGGTTCCCGAACAAAAAGATCTCCGACATCCACGGCAAGCCCAAGCGCTTTGACAATCTTGTCGTCCTTCCCATGTACCATCCGGCAGCAGCCTTGCACCAGCCCGGTCTCAAAGCGGTGCTCGAGGCGGATTTCAAGCGGGTCCCGCAAATCCTCAAGGAGATGGCCCAATTGCCTTCCGCCGAGGACGGAGAGGCCAAGCCCAAGCCTCCGACCGAGCAACTGAGCATGTTTTGATGTATAATAGAGTACGAGTTTCTGCAGGAGAGGTCTCTCTGATCAGGGACACTCTCCTGCTTAATTTAATGCGTGTTTGTACAAGGATGCATGTACGTTGAAGACTAGATTGAAAATCATACCCTTGGGCGGCGCCGGCGAGATCGGCAAAAATATGACCGCCGTGGAGTACGACGGCGCGATTCTCGTCGTCGACGCCGGGCTCATGTTCCCCGAGAACGACATGCTCGGCGTAGATATCGTCATCCCGGATATTTCGTATCTGCTCGAACGGCGGGAAATGGTCCGGGGCATCATCATCACCCATGGGCACGAAGACCACATCGGCGCACTCCCCTATGTCTTGCCCCGCATCAATCCGCCGATCTACGCGACCCCTTTGACCCGCGGCTTGATCGAGGTCAAGCTCAAATCGCACAAACTGCTAAAGGATGCGCAGCTTTGCACTTTTCAGATGGGTGACACTCTCGATCTGACACCCTTTCAGGTGCAGACGTTTCACGTCAGCCACAGTATCCCGGATGGGGTCGGCCTGGCCATTACAACCCCGGTGGGCACGGTTGTCCACTCGGGCGACTTTAAATTTGATCCCAGCCCCGTCGATGGGCAATTGACGGATTTTGCCCGGCTGGCGCAAGTGGGAAGCCGCGGTGTCCTCGCGCTGATGAGCGACAGCACCAATGCGGATTCCCCGGGGCATACGCCCTCGGAAGAGACAATTACGACCAGCTTTGTGCGGGTGTTTGCGCTCGCCGAAGGGCGCGTCATCATCGCCACCTTTGCCTCGAATATCTCCCGCATTCAGCAGGTGATCGATACGGCCGTGCGGTTTAACCGCAAAGTCGCCATCGTCGGCCGCTCGATGCAAGACAACGCCAAGATGGCGATGGAGTTGGGTTACCTCCGTGCGCCCGAGGGCGTCCTGATCCGTGTGGACCAGCTCCACCAGTATGCTTCGAACGAGATCGTCATCGTTTGCACGGGTGGACAGGGCGAGCCGACGAGCGCGCTCGTCCGCATGGCGAACCACGATCACCGGCAGGTCTCGCTGGTGCGCGGCGACACGGTCATTGTGTCGGCGACGGCCATTCCCGGAAACGAAGAGTTGGTGAACAGGACACTCAACAATCTGTTTCGTGCGGGCGCGACCGTCTACTATGATCAACTGATGGATGTCCACGTGTCGGGACACGCGAGCCGCGAGGAGCAAAAACTGTTGATCAACCTGCTCCGCCCCAAGTACTTTATCCCGATTCACGGCGAATACCGTCACCTCGAGCTGCATGCCCGTCTCGCCCAGTCTCTTGGGATTCCTGAGGATCATATTTTCGTGGTCGAGAACGGAGCCATGATCGAGTTTGACGAGCACGGCAACGGCCGCGTCGCCAAGGAGACCGCCCCGGCGAGCGATGTCTTGGTGGACGGGCTGGGCGTAGGCGATGTCGGCACGACGGTCCTGCGCGACCGCCAGCATCTGTCTCAGGATGGCTTTTTGGTCGCGCTGGTCACGCTGGATACGCACACGGGCGAGGTCGTCTTTGGCCCGGAGATCATTACTCACGGTTTCGTCTACACCGAGGCGGCCGAAGACTTGATTGAAGGGACGAAAGAGGCCATACTGGAGACGATCAAAAAGGGAGGTCAAGGCCCGGCGCTCAGTTCCAAACTCAAGGATGTGCTTAGTCACTATTTGTATCAACAAACGCGCCGCCGCCCCATGGTGATTCCGGTCGTCACCGAGGTGTGAACTCCCAACCCCTCCATTTGCAGAAACGCCGATTCTGCGTATAATAACAACATCGGCGCTTGAGAACGACGCTCCTCGGCCCCTCGGGTGCCGAGGTTTTTGTTGGTTTTTCGGAGCAGCTATGCAATTACGTAACGATCTGCGCAATATCGCCATTATCGCCCACGTCGATCACGGCAAGACGACCTTGGTCGATGCCATGTTAAAGCAGTCACATATCTTTCGCGACAATCAGACCGTCGTCGAGCGCGTGCTCGACTCGAACGAGCTGGAGCGCGAACGCGGCATCACCATTCTCGCCAAAAATACCGCCGTCACCTACCGCGGCATCAAGATCAATATCGTGGATACTCCCGGCCACGCGGATTTCGGCGGCGAGGTCGAACGCGTGTTGAACATGGTCGACGGAGTACTACTCCTCGTGGACGCCGTGGACGGCCCCATGCCCCAAACGCGTTTTGTGCTCCGCAAGGCGCTCGAGCTGGGGCACAAGGCGGTCGTCGTCATCAACAAGATCGACCGGCCGAACGCGCGGCTGAATCATGTCGCGAATGCGACCTTTGATCTCTTTATCGACCTGGGCGCCACGGACGAGCAGGCCGAGTTTCCCATTGTCTACACGGATGCTCTCCTCGGCCGCGCCACGCTCACCCCTAGCCTGGGGGGCACAGACCTCCAGCCGCTCTTCGAAACGATCCTCAACTACCTGCCCGCGCCGCAGGTCGAGCCGGACAAGCCGGCCCAATTGCTGGTCACCACCTTAGGCTACGACGATTACAAGGGCCGCATTGCCATCGGGCGGCTGTTCGCCGGCACTTTGCATCCCGGTCAGCCCGTCGCGCGGATTGCGCATGACGGCAACGTGACGACGGGGAAAATCGCGCAGCTCTTTGTGCATCAGGGACTGGAGCGAGTCGAGGTGCCGGAGGCCGCCGCGGGCGAGATCGTCGCGATCACCGGCCTGCCTGAGATCTATATCGGGGAGACGGTGGCGGATATCGAACACCCGAACCCGCTGCCGCCTATCCGCGTCGAGGCGCCGACCGTCCGCATGGCTTTTGGCGTGAGCACGTCTCCCTTTGCCGGCCGCGAAGCGACCTGGGGGACGTCGCGCAAGCTGCGCGAGCGCCTCTTCAAGGAATTGGAGTCGAACGTCAGCCTGCGAGTGGAGGAAACGGAATCGCCGGACACCTTTATCGTCTCCGGCCGCGGCGAGCTGCACCTCGTCATCCTCATCGAAACGATGCGGCGCGAGGGCTATGAGTTCCAGGTCTCCAAGCCGGAAGTGATCTACCGGGAAGAGAATGGGGAAACCCTGGAACCGGTCGAAGAAGTCTACATCGAAGTCGCGGGGGATTTTCTCGGCGTCGTGATGGAAATGCTCGGCGGCCGCCGAGGGCAATTGAAGGAAATGCACACCGCGGACGACGGGAGCGTCCATCTCCAGTATTTCGTGCCGACCCGCGGCCTCCTGGGTTTCCGAAGCAAGTTCCTGACCGCCACCCGGGGAACCGGCGTCATGCACGCCCTCTTCCACGGCTACCTGCCGCTCGCCGGCGGTATCGAGACGCGCGAGCATGGCAGTCTGGTGGCGTGGGAATCGGGCGTGGCGACGAACTATGCGCTCCACAACGCCGAAGGGCGCGGGATTCTATTCATCGGGCCCGGCACCGAGGTCTACGAAGGCATGGTGATCGGCGAGCAAGCGCGCGAAGGCGACATTGCGGTCAATGTGTGCAAGAAAAAGCACATGACGAACGTTCGCAGCTCGAACGAGGACATCGCCGTGCGCCTCACACCGCCGCGGATCATGAGCCTGGACGAGACGATCGAGTACGTCTCGGAGGATGAGCTCGTCGAGGTCACCCCCAAGAGTTATCGAATTCGGAAAAAGATATTGGGGACGGAAGACCGCCACAAGGCCGCCGCCGCCCGAGACCGCGTCACACGCACCGAAACAGCCTGATTCATGCTCTGACCCCGCCTCCACTGAGGAAGCGGGGTTTTTATTCGACCCCACATCCCTCATTTATGGAAAGATTGTTTGTGCTCGCGACGTGCTCTCCTATGGTCTCGCCTGCAGTGACGAGCGGCCTGACGTCGGCTCTGGCACACCCCCTACCCATTCGCGTGTTAAAGACTACCCGTTTTTCTATTGAAATATCAGTGGCTCATTGCTATAATGTGTCATAGCGCACAAATAACGAAATGACTAATATCGAAGGAAAGCCGTTTCTTCGCTTTGTCGGTCACGACATAGAGCAAATTGATGGGGATTTGCCCTGCCATGCGGAGGTTGGCTTTTCTTTGTTTTACTTGCGCTGAAATTTTTCCCCCATCATCCCTCCTATCCCGGTATTGAACACCTTTGCCAGCGCCTGATAAACCCGCAAACCCCAGAATCCATACAGCGGGCCAGCCATCGAATCCGTGACCACTCTTGGAGGCTGTTCTGAGCACCCTGCGTTCAAAGCAAATGATCTTTACGCTCTACGGGGACTATATCCGCCATGTCGGCGGGAGCATCTGGGTGGGCAGCCTCATCCAGTTGCTCGCCCGCTTTGGCATGTCCGAACAATCTGTCCGCTCTACGATTCTTCGGATGTCCCGCGGCGGCTGGCTCCAGGTGGAGCGAGTCAACGGCAAGAGTTTTTACTCTCTCACCACCCAAGGTTGGCAGCTGCTTGACGAGGGCGCGGCGCGCATTTTTCATTTCAATTCTCCCCGGGGCGAGTGGGATGGGAAATGGCGCCTGGTTGCCTATTCCATTCCTGAGGTGGAGCGCGAGAAACGCGAACAACTTAGACGCGAGCTCGGCTATCTCGGTTTCGGGCCCTTGACGAGTGCTTTGTGGGTCTCGCCCCATGACTTGCGGCGCGAGGTCGAGCACCTCGCGGATACATTGGGGGTGGCAAACCGGGTCGAGTTTTTCACCGGCGCCCACGGCGGCTTTTCCGACCAGTCCGCCCTCGTGGCGCGCTGTTGGGACCTCCCCGCGATCAATGCCGAATACACGGCCTTTATGGAGAAATACCAGCCCGTGTTCGAAGACTGCCAAGGTCGCGGCCTCACCATCGACCCGAGTGAATGCTTCGTCCGCCGCTTTTTGCTCATTCACGAGTATCGCCGTTTCCCCTTCATCGATCCCGAATTGCCTGCCGAGCTATTGCCGGACGATTGGCACGGTCGCGAGGCCGCCACTCTCTTTCAAGAGTACTATGCTCTTCTTGCCGACAAGGCGAATATCTTTTTCCAGGCCGTCTTTGCCGGTCCGCCATCCTACAACGGATGCAGCCCGGATGAAACTTGCACTGTCGCGCCCGCCGCGCGAGAGAGGGGCTAAAAATGAGGTATGCAGAGACTGGGTATAATCTAGAAATTGATCTATCCCGCGGAAACATCGAGAGAGTGGCCACGGACCCCCGCTGGACCGATCTTTATCTGGGCGGGTTGGGCACCAACGCCAAGCTGTTGTGGGATAGGGTTCCCCCGGAGACCGCCCCTTTTTCTCCCGATAACCTTCTCATCTTTAGCAGCGGTCTTTTTGGTGCGACACCTGCTCCGGGCGGAAATCGCACGATCGTGACGACCTATTCTCCGCAGACCTTGCTCATGGGCTATTCCATGATGGGCGGATTCTGGGCGCCGGAGCTCAAGTATGCCGGCTACGACAAGCTCATCCTCCGCGGCAAAGCCCCCTCCCTGGTCTATCTATGGATCAAAGACGACCACGTGGAAATCCGTGATGCCACCCATTTGCAGGGAAAAGGCGCGGTTGAAACCGCCGAATGTATCAAACAGGAGTTGGACGACCCGAACGTCCAAGTGGCGGCCATCGGGCTCGCGGGTGAGAACCGGGTTTTCACGGCCTCCATTGAGCAGGGCCGGTC
>JAMDCU010000179.1 GCA_023489485.1 Chloroflexota bacterium | reverse complement strand
GGAAAAGCTGCAGGCAGTGCTGTGGGATGTCGAGGGACACCGGACGTCTGATACGGTCGCGATCTCCGCGCAGCGGATCGCGCAGCGCGCAGGTTTTGAGATCCCGGCGGACCGCAAGTTCATCATGGTCGAGGAAGAGCATATCGGCAAAGAGTACCTGTTCTCGAGCGAAAAGCTGTGTGTGGTTCTCTCCCTATTCAAGTACAGCGGTTTTCAGAATGCGCTCAAAATGGTGGAGCAGATCTATGAGGTAGGCGGCAAGGGGCATTCGTGCGGCATCTATTCCTTTAACGACGAGCACATTCATCAGTTGGCGCTTATGGCTCCGGTGAGCCGCATCATGGTCCGCCAGCCGCAGTCCAAGGCGAACGCGGGCGCGTTCAATAATGGCATGCCGATGACGTCGAGCTTGGGCTGTGGGACGTGGGGCGGGAATATCACGTCCGAGAATATCCACTTGAAACATTATATGAATGTTACCTGGGTCAGTCGTCCCATCCCCGAAGACCGGCCCTCCGAAAAGGAATTGTTTGGAGATTTTTACGGCACGAAAGTTGACTGAGTGTGGTAGGCAAAGGACTGTAGGCAGAAGACAGAAAGCAAAAGGCCGGGGGCAAAAAGCAGCAAGCAGCGAACCGTAGTGCTCCGTCTTCCCCGGCGCCTGGTGACCGTTGACGGGTTACTACTGACGGAGCAATTGCGATGGTAGAAGGGCAGAGATAGAGGGTTCTTATGGAAGCATGGCGAACCGCGATCACGAATTCGAATGAAAGAAGCATCTGGATTCGCGGGTATGATGTTACCGCGTTAATGAGGGGGGCGACTTTTACCGACACGATCTTTTTGCTGCACCAAGGCAGGCTGCCCACGCAGGATGAACGTCGGCTCATGGATGCGATGCTCATCGCCGTCTCAGACCACGGTCCGGGCGCGCCCTCGGCGGCGGCGGCTCGCCTTGTCGCCTCGGGTAATCGCCAATCGCTCGAAGCAGCGGTGGCCGCGGGCGTTCTGGCAATTGGCGACGCGCACGGAGGCGCGGGTTATGCCTGTATGCAGATGATCGCGGATGGGGTGGAGATGGCCCGCACCGGAGCGCTTTCCATCGCGGAGGCCGCGCAGAGGACCGTCGCCGAGGCGGTCGCGCAAGGCAAGCGTCTGCCGGGGATGGGCCATCGCGTCCATACCGTAGACCCGCGGACCCGTATTCTCTTTGACCTTGCCCGCCAAGCCGGGCTGGCACGCGATGGCATTGCGTTTATGGAGGCGTTGGAGCAAGCGGCACGCGAAAAGATAAAGCCGCTGCCAGTCAACATCGACGGGGCTCTTGCGGCAGTGCTGTACGATCTCGGATTTCCTGCCGCATTCGCTAGGCTTCTCTTTATTATGGGACGTGTGGCCGGTCTGACGGCGCAGGTCATGGAGGAGCACACGCGCGAAAAACCGATGCGAGTGCGCATCCCCATTGTCTATGACGGGATTCCTCCCCGGGCGGAAGATGACTTGGGGCCCAACCCTCGTCGGGAGCCATGATAAGCTGGGCGGGCATCGTCGTCACTTTACTCTTGTCAAGGAGCGCGAAGAATGTTTAAAATACTGTTGATCCAGGGGCCGAATCTGAATCTGCTTGGCGTGCGGGAACCGGGGATTTACGGGACAGTCAGTTTTGACGAGATCAATAACCGGGTGGTCAAGGCAGGGCAGGAGAACGGCGCGGAGGTACGCGTCTTCCATTCGAACAGCGAAGGGGGAATCGTTGACGCGATCCAGGAAGCGCGCAACTGGGCGGATGGAATCATTCTGAATCCGGGCGCCTATGCGCACTATTCCATCGCCATCCGGGATGCGCTCTCGGCGGTCAAGCTGCCTGCAGTGGAGGTGCATTTGACAAATGTGCATGCACGGGACGAGTTCCGGCACCGTCTGGTCATTTCCCCGGTGTGCGTGGGCGTTATTGCCGGTCTGGGATGGCGCGGCTACATCTATGCGCTCCATGCCCTCCTAGGCGTTCTGCAGGATCAAGGGAAGGCGGAAAACGAACTCGGGTACGATGATTGAACTTCGTTCGCCCGAAGCGAAGGAACAGAGGTGCCGAAGAATGGCGCGCATCCGCATGCGCGCCATTAGTACGTGTAGAGCAGAGCAAGTTTTCGGCGAGTCGTAATTCATGGAGAGGATATCATGCAAGGGAATACCTTTGGCAGGCTATTTCGCGTGACAGCTTCCGGCGAGTCTTACGGACCGGCATTGCAGATCATTGTGGACGGCGTCCCGCCGGGACTGTACCTCACCGAAGCAGATGTACAGCGCGAGCTGGACCGGCGGCGGCCGGGGCAAAGCCCGATCACTTCGCCGCGCCAGGAAAAGGATCGCGTCCAGATTGTCTCGGGTGTCTTCGAATGCTACACGACAGGCGCTCCGGTCGGAATGATCATTTACAACGTGGATACCAAGCCGTACCACATCAAGCAATATGCCAAGGTCATGGAGCGCGTGCGGCCCGGCCACGCAGACTATACGTTCCACATCAAATACGGACGATTTCGCGATTGGCGCGGGGCGGGACGATCGAGCGGGCGCGAGACGGCATGCCGCGTGGCGGCGGGCGCGATCGCGAAAAAGCTCCTCGAACGTGAGGGGATAAAGATCGTCGCCTACACCAAGGAGATGGCGGGAATCCAGGCGCGTCCTGATCTCACCTGGGACGAGATTCTTACGAACACGGAAAAGAATGCGGCTCGCTGCCCCGACATCGAAATGAGCGATCGGATGATTCAAAAGACGCTTGAGATCGCACGCAAAGGGGACACGGTGGGCGGTGTGGTCGAGGTGATCGCACGTGGGGTGCCCGCCGGTTTGGGGGAGCCGGTGTTCGACAAATTGACCGCCGCGCTCGCGCACGCAATGCTCAGCATCGGGGCAGTGCGCGGCATCGAGTTCGGTGGGGGATTTGAAGAGGCGCGACGCACGGGAAGCCAGAACAACGACATCCCCTATTACGACCAAAACGCCGTCGTCCGGTTCCACAGCAACAACGCGGGTGGGATGCTGGGAGGCATCAGCACCGGCGCCGATATCGTATTCCGAATTGCCGTCAAACCGACCTCGACCATCTCGATTGACCAGCAGACCATCAACGTGATCCAGAGACGCAACGAGACGCTTGCTGCCGAGACGCGCCGCGATCCGACCATCGTGCCGCGGGTTGTACCCGTGGCAGAAGCCATGACGGCGATGGTCATTGTGGACCATCTCATGATGTGGAACGGTTATCGTTCACTGTATCATGATATGGAGGGTCCGCAAATCGGGCAGGAGGTCCTGGCTTCGCCGGACGGTGAATGAGTAGGCCTTTGGCAGAAAAAAGAAAGCAGTAAGCGGTAGGCAGCAAACGGGGATCTGCCTTCCCGCTCGGGATCGCGGGATCTGGGTTCTGCTTTCTTGAAGTGCGGCGGAGACCTCGTCAGGTTCGCGGGTGCCTTCTGCTTGCTGCTTCCTGTCTTTTTGTCTTGCAAAGGGGGTTTGTGAGCAATCTTGCTATAAAGCGGGCGCCGAGCTTTAGCGGTAGGATGGTGGCGCCGCCGTCGAAATACCATACGCACCGCGCTTTGCTTCTCGCCTCACTCGCTCAAGGCGAAAGCCGTATCATGGGAACATCTGAGGCACTCGACAATATGTCCACGGTGCGGTGCCTTTCACTCCTCGGTACCCGGTTCGAACGGAAAACCGACGGCTATGCCGTGCGCGGTGGACCTTACCGGACGCCCGAGGACATCCTGGACGTCGGGAACTCTGGGTCCACCATCCATTTCATGCTCGGGCTCGCGAGCACCGCGCCGGAGGCGGTCGTTTTCACCGGAGATGCCTCAATCCGGTCGCGCCCGCAAGTCCAGTTCCTCGATGCACTGAACCGGTGGGGGATTGAAGCATGGTCCGCACGCGGCAATGGCAAACCGCCCATCGTCGTCAAACACCGCGATCCACGCACTCTGGGTCCTCACGCCGAGGTGGATGGGCTCATCTCGCCATGGACGACCGGGCTAATCCTCCTGGCACCTTTCACGGGACATCAAGTGACGGTGTCAGTTACCGGCGCCGTCCAGGAGGCGAGTTACGTCACGATGACGACCGCGATGATGCGGCAGTTCGGGGTCGACGTTGTGGCCGCGCCCGACCGCCGCTCGTATTTCGTGCCGGGTGGGCAATCGTACAAGCCTGCGGAAATCGTCATTCCGGGGGATATCGCATTGGCTTCTTTTGGTCTCGCTCTGGCGGCCCTCACCAGCTCACGACTCGTCTATGAGAACATTGACCTGACTGCCGTCCACCCCGAAGCGGCGATCGTTCCCGCTCTGCAGCGCATGGGCGCAGATTTGCGAATCGATGCCGGAGCGCGTACTATAGAGATAGCGGGTGGACGCCGGCTCAAGGGGATCGAAGTGGATTGCGGCGATGCACCGGATATGGTCCCGATCCTGAGCGTACTGCTCGCACTCGCGGAAGGCAAGAGTCGAATCTATAATGCCGCGCAGCTCCGCTACAAGGAATGCGATCGCCTGGCAGCCATGTGCCAGTTGAACAAAATGGGAGCGCGGGTAAGAGAGACACCCGATGGCCTCGAATTTGAAGGGGTCGAGGCGCTGCGCGGTGCGAGCATGGACTCGCTGCACGATCACCGTGTACAGATGAGTTTCGTCGTGGCCGGTTGCACCGCGGAGGGTACAACTTACGTTTCCGATGCTGCGGCGGCGAGCGTGTCCTATCCCGGCTTCATCCAGGACATGCAGCGGTTGGGAATCCCGATAGATATCGTGGAAGAGGATAATCCGTCGTGAGTCAAATTGAGCTAGACGACCCGGACGACACTCGCAAGAAGAGGAGAAGAGGAATGAAAGGCAAGTTGCTCGTTTTATTAATTGCGTTGACCGCCGCCATCGCGCTCGCCGCGTGTGCGCCTGCGGCGACCCCTGCGCCGACGGCAGCTCCGCCCACGACCGCGCCCCAGGCGACCACAGCGCCCCAAGCCACCACGGCGTCACAGCCCACGACAGCGCCGGCGGTAACCACCGCACCAACTGTCGCCCCGACGGCGGCAGCGACAAAAGCTGCGGCCTCCGGAACACCCGACAAAGTCACGGTAGCGTATGTTGCAATCACCAACTTTGCACCCCTCTACCTGGCCATTGAACGCGGTTTCATGAAAGAGCAAAACATTGACGTCTCCATGCAGAAGGTAACCACGGCCGCCGATGCTCTGCCGTTCCTCGCGACTGGGCAGTACGACGTGGGCGGCGTCGGCATCGCGGCCGCCACGTTCAATGGTTTTAACAAGGGGCTGGACTTTCGCATCGTCGCGTCGGCGGCCATTCAGCCGTTGAAGAATGGCCCCACGGTGCTCCTCGTCCGCAAGGACCTGAAGGATTCCGGCAAAGTTAAAGCCGTTGCCGATCTGAAAGGCCTGAAAGTCGGCGTTGCGGGCGCAGCGGGTTCGACGGGCGCGTACTTTGTGGCCAAGGCCTTGGAGGATGTGGGCCTGACGTTCAAAGACATCACCGCGGTCAATCTGGCAAACCCGGACCTAGTGCAGGCGATGAAGCAAGGCTCGGTGGATGCCGCTCTCGTCGGTCCGCCGTACTCTGATCAGATTCTCAAAGATGGCACCGGCGTGCTGCTCGCGCAGGATATAGCGCCGGGTGCGATGACGACTGTTTGGATGTATTCCGGCAAGTTCATCAAGGATCGACCGGATGTCGCCAAGCGCTTTATGATCGCACTCGTCGAAGGGGCCCGAGCGATGCAGGGTGACAAGTATCTGGACCCGGAGAACATCAAAGCGTACATGAAATACACCCCTTCAACGGAAGCCGCGATCAAGAGCGGCGTACCGCCGACCATAGATCCCAATCTGCAAATCTATCTCGACAGCATCAAGAACATGGAACAGGTCTTCCGCACCGAAGGGTGGACAGATTACAAAACTGCAATCCCATCCGACAAGATGGTAGATACGTCGTTCTTGGACAATGCCGTCAAGGTGCTGGGAGCACCCAAGTAAAGGCAAAAGTCAGAAGGTCGCTAGACCATGCGATCCCGCAGACCCCGCGGGACCTTGGCGGGGCCTCTGCGAGGATGAAGGATGAAGGCTCCGCCCTCATCCTTCATCCTTCAAGGAGCGTTGTGACTGCTAAAATAAAAGCGGTTGGCGTCACAAAAGCATTCTCATCAGGGGACAGGACCGTCACCGCGCTGCACGATTTCAATCTCGAGGTGCAGGAAGGAGAATTTGTTTGCATCGTCGGGCCCTCCGGCTGCGGCAAATCTACGTTCCTGCGAATTCTTGGGGGATTGGCAACGCCCACATCTGGACAGGTGACGCTGGTGCCCGGTAAGAACGGAGCGCCCCTTCAGAATATCGTCTTTCAAGAGTATGCGATCTTTCCATGGAAGACGGTTCTCGACAACGTCGCTTTCGGCTTGGAGATGCGAGGCATCGGCAAGGCCGAACGGTATGCGACGGCCAGCGAGTGGCTGCGCAAAGTCGGGCTGAGCAAGTTTGCCGACGCGTACCCGCACCAGCTCTCCGGCGGCATGAAGCAAAGGGTGAGTATTGCCCGCGCTTTTGCCAATGATCCAGAGATTTTGCTGATGGACGAGCCCCTGGGGGCCCTCGACGCGCAAACACGCGCTGTCCTACAGGAGGAGCTGCTCAGGATTTGGGAAGCGTCGCGCAAGACGGTGGTCTATATCACGCACAGCATCGAAGAGGCGCTCCTGCTGGGCGACCGCGTGGTTCTGATGACCGCGCATCCGGGCACGTTCAAATGCGAGTTCGCCGTGCCTTTCAAGCGCCCCCGCACCTTCGAGCTGACCGGCACGGCGGAGTTCAGCCGCCTTAATTATGCAATTTGGAAAGAGCTGCAAGGCGAGGTTTTGCGCGCGATGGAGCAGCAGCTATGATTATGAAATTGGACACCGAACAGCGGGACCGGCTTCTCTCAATCGGCTTTCCCGTTTTGCTGCTCTTGATTTGGGAATTCGTGGTGCGCGTGGGCTGGCTGGACGCGCGGTTTTTTCCGGCGCCGTCGTCCGTGCTGGTGGCCTTGTGGGACATGACCGTCGATGGCGACCTGCTAGGCAAGCTGTGGCTGCTGCCGGGGCTCATCGGGCAAGGGGACTGGGGTGGCGTGCAGCAAGTCATCGCACAGGGAAATCTCTGGGTGAGCCTGTTCCGCATTTTTGCGGGCTTTCTCCTCGGCGCCATCCCGGGGATTGTCCTCGGCGTCCTCATGGGCATGAGCCGCTCGGTGCGTGTCGCAATCGACCCGGTGATGTCGGCGCTGTATGTTCTTCCCAAGATCGCAATCCTTCCGTTGATCATGTTGATTTTCGGCATTGGCGAAACCAGCAAAATTGTCACCGTCGGCATTTCTTCGTTCTTTCTCGTCTTGATCAACACGACCGTCGGCGTACGCGACATTGATCCCATCTTTTTCGAAGCCGCAAACAACTATGGCGCCAATCGATGGCAGATGTTCTGGCATGTCATCATTCCCGGCGCTCTGCCTGTGATCTTTGCCGGGCTGCGCCTCAGCTTGGGGACGGCGCTGATTGTGATTATCGCCGCCGAATTTGTCGCCGCGCAGTACGGGCTGGGGTATCTCATCTGGTTTTCGTGGCAAATGCTGGAGATCGAGAACATGTTTGCAGGGCTAGTCGTGATCATGCTTCTCGGCGCGCTGTTCACGGGCGGCCTGCAAGCGCTCGAGCATCGCCTGATGCCGTGGGACCGAGAAGAGCGTGCCGGGCCAGCGAATATTCCGGGAGTTGAAGCGGCAACTTAGATTCCAAAGGAGCCGTTTGTTCAGTCGTTTGAGTGGCCGTTATCGCCGGCCTGAGATAGTGCGGCTACACTTGTGCGATCCAAGCGCTCCTCGGCCTTGTGGCCGATAAGCAAAAGACGGCAGCATTACTGACGTAACTAGACGGTATGTGGCTGTGCATCGAGCGCCTTTCCATGCCATATTATGCCCTCCAGAACGGCCGCAGGGACCCGCTGTGGGCCGAAGGACGCAACCGTTTTGACTTTTTTATAAAGGGCGTATATAATATCCCGTGCTCCGCGCCCAATGCCGGCGTAGCTCAACCGGCAGAGCAACGGTTTTGTAAACCGTCGGTTGTCAGTTCAAGTCTGACCGCCGGCTCAATAGACTGCGGAATGCGGGCTTTTAGATTG
The DNA here is from genome assembly GCA_023489485.1 of Chloroflexota bacterium. Lineage (GTDB taxonomy): Bacteria > Chloroflexota > Anaerolineae > UBA4142 > UBA4142 > JAMDCU01. The sequence goes on along the minus strand of JAMDCU010000179.1, from coordinate 418 downwards.
CGGAATCAAGTGCAAGCCCCTGTTTCGCAGTCCGCGGTCCGCAATCCGCGGCGAATGAGGGGAGGCGGCGAAGGTGGTGAGTCGCGTCGGTCTGTAAAATCGATGCCGTACGGCTATGTGAGTCCGAATCTCACCCTCCCCACTCGCTTCTGGCATTGTGCGCACAGTTGGTCAGCAGCATTTCCAGGTTGTAGGCCTTCGTAGCTCAGTTGGTAGAGCACGGTCTTGGTAAGACCGGGGTCCTGGGTTCAAGTCCCAGCGAAGGCTCCACTTTCAGGAGGATTCAAAGAAATGGCGAAGCAGAAATTTGACCGAACGAAGCCGCATGTGAATGTGGGGACGATCGGGCACGTGGACCACGGGAAGACGACGCTGACGGCGGCCATCACCAAGGTGCTGTCGATGAAGGGGCAGGCGA
>JAMDCU010000150.1 GCA_023489485.1 Chloroflexota bacterium | reverse complement strand
AGACACGAACGCGGGCCAGTCTCACTCTAGCGGGGACGCGGGCCTGGACACTATCCAGTCCTTGATCCCTTCAGCCGCGATAACGGGGGCGCTTTCCGTCCTGACTTACTCGGATCTGACCAATCCTCATCCCATTGGTGGATCCTTTCGGCGGGAGACTCATCGGTCCATTCGCCGTTTTCCGAAATGCCGGATTCACACCGCTCGCAAACCAACTTTGATTTCGCTTGGTCTACGGCCACCGGCTCTCTGAATTCCGTCCGACGGTTACTCGTCCGACTCGACGTCTTTAGCTTGAATTTAATTTAGCACAGGCGAAGCCAGATGTCAAGAATGCGAATCGAGGAAAAGGCCGCCTCCGGCAACCCTCTCCCCCAAGGCTAAGCCTTGGAGGAGAGGAGGAGGTAGCACTAGAAAAACGCCCTTGAAGTGGTGCGGTTACGACACCGCAGGAACTGTCGCTTTCGGGGCGGTCTCTACCTGCCGCTTGGGAAGGCGCATCGCTTTGACGATCAGATCGGCGAGGGCTGTAACTTCGACATTCAGTTCGTAGTGATTATTGAGATCGCCCAGCTGCAGGCGGCAGTTTTCACAGGCAGCCGCGACGATTTTGGCGCCCGTTCGACGAATCTGCTCCGCTTTGGGACGGCCGGCCGCCATTCGCCTCTCATCATACTCGGGCAGGGCGACTAGCCCGCCGCCTCCACCGCAGCAATAATTCTCCAGTCCGTTCGGGGTCATCTCGCGAAAGTTTTGTGCCACTGCCTTTAGAATCGTACGCGGTTCGCGATAGATGCCACTTGTGCGGGCCAAGTTACAGGAATCGTGGTACGTGATCGGCTCGGGATTGGCCGAGGGGTCAAGCTTGAGCCGACCTTGTTCGACATACTCGGCGAACAACTCGACGATGCTGCGCATGCGAAAGGGGAACGTCTCCCCAAACCAGGTGGGCGAGTCCCAGACCAACGAGGCACACGCATGGCCGCACTCGGCGACGATGACCTCCTGCACCTTGAGCTGCTTGGCTTCGTCGATGATGCGCTTGGCAATCTCTTTCGCCCTGGCCGTGTCGCCAAGGAAGACACCGTAGTTGGCTGCCTCGTAGATACTCAGCGTCCAGTCTTCTTGAACGGCGTGAAAGATCGCGGCGGGAGGGAGGATCGTGTGGGCGCCGGCGAGAGCGACGTAGAGGACGCGCGCGCCCGGCCGCTCAACTGTGATCCTGGCAGAAGAATCGCCGACCATCGCCTGGAGCTCTTTTTCCATTTCAGCAATCTGCTCGAGAAAGAGCCCTTTGAACATGCTCGGATCTCTGCCCTTTTCGATGGCCGCGTCGGCGAGCATTTCGAGAATTTCAGGCGCTTTGCCTGCCGCGGTAGCCATGCCGCGGATCACGCGCATCATGAGGGGCGTATCGACACCCATCGGGCAGTTGAAGGTGCAGCGCCGGCAGAGAGTACATTGAGAAAATGCCATCTCGGCCATTCTCTCGAGCATGTTCTCATCGAGCTCCTGCGCACTTACCCACTGGGGAAAGAACCGGCCGATGAAATCATGCTTGCTCCGGTAGACCTTGCGAAGTTGCTCAGCCCGATACGCAGGCACGTGTTCCAGCTTGGGTTCGGAGACGTAATAGTGGCAGGTCTCGGCACAGATGCCGCAACGTGCACACACTTCAATCGCGGTCGCGAGCGGGCGATTCAGCTGTTTCTCAAGCACCTCCAAGGCAGTGGCGACGGCTTTATCGGCCATGAGTCACCTCCTCGCGCACGGTCTCCCTGGGTTGGAAAAGACCCGAGCGCTCCTCCAGCCCGCGAACTATCCCGCGGCGTCCGATATGATAGCCGAACAACAGCCGCCCGAAGTAAAAGTAGATGCAGTGCTTGATTTTGCCTAGGGGCGCATAGACGAGCATGACGGCGGCGACGATGTCCATGATCGGGACGAAAGCCGTGGAGAGCAGCGCCGCGGTCATCGTGGCAAGAAACAATGTTACGAGCCAGACCGCCGCATGATCATCCGGGGTACTGATCGCCTTGACATCACGTTCCAGGATGCGCGCGAGGCCCCCGCCGACTCCGGCAAGTGTGCCCAAAGCTGTGATGGCCGCGAAGAGGATGCGGAGGGGGGAGGGGACTAGATCGAACCATGGGCTCGCCAAGAGCGCGGCCAGAGCGGCAAAGATACCGATATGGAAGGCGATGCCGCGCAGATAAGTTATCCAGTGACGCCGGGCGCTTTCCTTGACCCACGGCGCCATCCCGAGAGTAAAGGAGTAAAGGACACCACGCAGCGGCGAGTCCTTCGGAACAGATCTTTCCTGGGGCAGCGGCAGACGCTGCATGTTTGACCAGCGCAACGAAAAAGCGCCGACCGCAAAAATGAGCGCGAGCAACGCAACTCCGCCGGTCAGAAAATCGACTAACATGGCGCTCCTTTACTTTACTTTTCTCACGACGAAATGATACTCTTTCCCTTGCTGATCGATTGAAATCAGCTCATTGCCGCTCGTCCGCGCCCAAGCAGGAATATCAGCCATAACCCCGGGATCGGTCGCGATGCCTTCGACGACGGCACCCGTGGGCAACTTCTTGACCGCGATCGAAAGTTTGACGACGGGCATGGGGCAGAGTAACCCTTTCAAATCGATGACTTGATCCGCTTTTACGGGTCCCGTATTTCCCGATTCCACTTTTTCTGACATTTCAATAGCTCCTTTGTTTCTTGCGAATAGCGTCTTTAGATGAACAGCGTCGTCTTGGAATGTTGAGCTTCCTCGATGAAGGCGGCGACACCAGCCGGCGGGCACGCGGCGGGGATGAGCTTGTCGGTGCCAATCTCCATCACGTCCATGCTCATCTGGCAGGGGAGAAGCTTGACGCCCATCTCGACGGCCAAGTTGCGCAGCTCACCGAGGGAAGCGACGTTCTTGCTCTTCATCATCTTTTTGAACATCCAGCGGCCCATGCCGCCCATATTCAAGCGCGATGGACCGATCGCATCCACGCCGCCGCGATTCATGATGCCGAGCATCCGTCCAAACAGACTCTTGCCGGTCAATTCGCCCGACTGAATCGCCTTCAGGCCCCAGAACGTAAAGAACATGGTCACGTCGATTCCGGAAGCGGCGGCTCCCGTGGCGATAATGAAGGCGGCCATTACCTTGTCCATGTCACCACTAAACACGACCATGGAAAGCTTGTTGTCGGTCTCCATCTCGGTTCTCCTTTTGTATCTCTATTTATGCTGAAATGCGCTAGAACTCTTTGCAGACCCGGTCCGGGCCGTCGAGAGGCAAGTGGTTGCCTCGCCGCTCACGAAAACGCACACCACGGTTTCTTCTGCAAAGCCGGGTCTAATTTCGACGAACACGCGCAGCTCTAGCTCAATGCTTCGGCGAGCGCGCTCCGCTTGGACAGATCTTTGGCAAGGACTTGGCGGAGGAGGTCAAGCGCCTGAAGGATTCGCTTGTCGGCGAGGGAATAGAAAATATTCATGCCCTGACGCGTTGCGACGACGATCCCACGATCGCGCAGTACCTTGAGGTGCCGTGAAAGAGTCGCCTGCGGCATTTCGAGTGCCTCGGCCAACTCGTTCACGCTTGCTGCCCCGTCCGCGAGCGCATACAAGATGGCAATTCGTTTCGGGTCTGCCAGCCCGCCGCATATCTGAGCATGCAACAGATTGATTTCCTTTAGGAGTTTTTTGTCCATCCGCTCTCCCAATCAACGATATGCGCTATTCCACATATTCCTATATCTCGATTAAAGCATAGGCCCATAAAGTCTTTGTTCCGTCAATCACAAGTCAAAGTTTGGTCAAAATTTCACAAAGGCGAGCCCAAAAAGAAGAGGCGGGGGGCACACTCTCAAATGCCACCCGCCTCTACATCTCGTGGGATATTCGGATTAATTCTCTTCAACCGCCTCCAACGGCTCGTCCGGTTTTCGGCCGCGAATGTGGCCGGGCAGCTCAGCATCGCCAATCAACTCCCACAAGGCCGCTTTGAGGCGGCAAATCTCTTGCAGAAGCTCGCGTCGCTCGCGCTGATAGTCCTCCAGGATGACCTCGAGGTCGGTTAACTGAACGGACTTGTCTTGGATTTGCTGGATCAAGTCGGCCATCTTGCTCCCGGCCTGCTCTTCAATCATCGGCGCGCCCCCACAGAAAACGATCGTACATGCCTTTATTCTTGTTCGTCTTTAGCTTGGAGACGGATCCGCTCGCGCTCAACCGCCTGCCGGCGCCGGACCAAAGTGACTGAATAACCGGTCAGAACGATCGCGATGAGCACGTAAGCAATGATCAGGTTTTCCATTCCCGCCTACCCTATCGCTTCCCGGAGGAAATTGACTTGATCCCGCGCTTGTTCAAGCCGCACCCGTTGGATGAGGAGGAAGGCGAACAAGAGCGTGAAGGAGAGAAGTGCAACCATCAAGGTTTGGGTCATCTGAGGGGCAAGCCCGCCAGCCTCACCTACGATCAGCGTGGGGTGCATGGTCCGCCAGATGGTGACGGAAATGTAAATGATGGGCACGTCCAGGAAACCGACTATACCCAGCACGGCGGAGAACCGCGCACGCCTCTCTCCCTCGGCGGAACCGCGCAACATCAGATAACCGATGTAAATTAGCCAGAGGATCAGGGTGGTCGTCAGGCGAGCGTCCCAGACCCAAAAAGCGCCCCACGCGGCTTTGGCCCACAGCGGACCGGTCAGCAGAACAAGCGTCGTGAAGACGACGCCGATTTCCGCTGCAGAGAGTGCCAACGCATCCCACTTGCGCTCTCGCCTCAGGAGATACATGAGGCTGGCGAGAAAGACGACAAAGAAAGCCAAAAAGCCGATCCACGCACTGGGAACGTGAAAGTAAAAGATGCGCTGGACGTCTCCCATCGTCGTTTCACGCGGGGCATAGAAGAGCGCCATTAAGAGTGCCACCGCAATATTGAGCAGGGCAATCACGCCGATCACCCGATTGATCGGCGCAATCACCGCATCGTCCAGATACTTCCAATAAAGCCCCACCGGTTTGGCCCTCTCTTGCTTCGCGGAAGTCAAACCCATTGCCCCGCTTCGAGCCATCTTACCCTCCCCTGCTCGTTTAGCCTGCCTTTGACGCAGGGCTGCCAACAGGAGCACCGCAGCGCGCACAGAACTTGTCGCCCGTCGCGATCGTCGTTCCGCAGTTGGCACAGCGAGCCCCTCTGAAACTCGCACCACACTTGGGGCAAAAAGCATCCCCCGATAAGTGCGGCGCGCCACATTGAGGACAGACGCCGGCCCCGCGATTCACGGATGCGGCAAAAGTGGCACCCTGCCTCACCTCTTTCACTTTTTGCTCAATTGGATCGTCGCTAGTCGACACGCGGCTCCGTTTGCGACTCGCCTTCCGAGCGGCGAGGCCGTCCAGTTCTTGAAGGATCGACACGGCCTTGGCCTCGTATTTCGACCGCATGGTTTTATAGTCCGCGTCGGAAAGCTTTTCCATGGCGCGGTCGAATTCCAGGTCCTTGATGGCTGCATAGGTCGCTTCGCGCTGGGCGATGAGATGCTCGACAGCCGGGTCAGCCGGCTTGCCAAGCAGGCCAGACAGCTTACGGACCGGCTCGAAGTAGGGCAAGGCCACGATCGCGACCGCGGCGACGAGCATAACGGCTATGGCTATCATCACCATAGTATGTGTTTCCTGTTGGTCTAGTCTTCAGACTAGACTCCCGAAGTTACCAAAAACATCGGAAGTCTCATGGATCTCGGAAGTCTCGGTAATTTGCTAGGCGTGAGCGAGCGCTTCTTTCACGCGTGAGCGCGCCAACGCACGTTCTTCGCGCGGGTCCGGCCATGCCGCAACGAGGGTGCCACCGACCAAAACACCAAAACCGACCCACAGCCAGACGATCAAAGGATTGATTATGACCTTGATCGTCGCGGTGCCCGCCTGGCTGTCGAAACCGGCGAGGATGATGTAGAGATCTTCGAGGGGCGTTGTGCGCACCGCGACTTCGGTGGTCGATTGCGTCTGCGAAGGATCCCCCGGCACCGAGTAAAAATCCTTTTCGGGCACGAGCGTGCCGATGCGATTGCCATTCTCCAGAATGGTCAGCCGCGCCGCCACAACGTCATGGTTCTCGGTCGGGTAGGTCTGTAACCCGTCAAACTGAATGGTAAACTGCTTGAGCTGTGTCGTTTGGCCCTTGGAAAGGTTGGCCTGCGTATCCACTTCGTAGAAGGACGAGCCGGCGATGCCGATAACGGCAAGGATCACGCCGATATGGACGATGTATCCGCCATAGCGCCGCCGGTTATTCGCGACCAAGTTTACCGCGGCCGCGATAATATTCTCCTGGAATTGGCGCCTCCGCGCGAGCACGCCCCGGTAGAATTCGAGCGAGATGGTCGCGAGCACAAAAGAGGCCGTGCCGAAGGACACGATGCCATACCACTCGTGTACGCCGAGGAAAAAGAGCACGATCACGACGACGATGGCCGCGGCAAAGGGGCGGAGAAAATTGCGTATCAGGTTCTCGACGGTTGCCCGCCGCCAACCAATCAGCGGGCAGATGCCGATCAAGACGATCAGAGCGAGAAAGATCGGGCCGTCGACCTCGTTAAAGAACGGAGCTCCCACCGTGACTTTCTTGCCCGTGATTGCCTCGCTCACCATTGGGAAGATCGTACCCCAAAGTGTGGCAAAGGCCGCGCCGACGAGGATGAGGTTGTTCAAGAGGAAGGAAGACTCGCGAGAGACAAGCGAGTCGAGCTCGTTCTCCTCTTTCAGGTCGTTCATGCGATTGAAGAGGAGATAGAGAAACGAAAGGAGGGTGACGGCGAGGAACATGAGGAACCACGGTCCCAGACTCGAGACGCCGAACGCGTGGACCGACTCGATGACGCCGCTGCGTGTGATAAAGGTGCCGAGAATCGAGAGAATGAAAGTGAGCATGACGAGGACCAGATTCCAGACCTTGAGCATGCCTCGCCGTTCCTGAATCATCACACTGTGCAGAAACGCCGTGCCGGTCAACCACGGCATCAGACTCGCATTTTCCACCGGGTCCCAGCCCCAATAGCCACCCCAGCCCAGCTCCGTATACGCCCACTGCATCCCAAAGAGCAGGCCGAGGCTAAGGAACAGCCAGGAGATCAGAGTCCAACGGCGCGTGGTGCGAATCCACACATCGCTCAGGCGGCGCGTAAAAAGCGCGGCCATGGCAAAGGCGAAGGGGACGGTGAAACCGACGTAGCCAAGATATTGAGTGACCGGGTGGATGAACATTCCCGGGTTTTGGAGCAGTGGGTTGAGGCCGTTGCCATCCACAGGGGTGAAATCCAACATGCGGAAGGGGTTGCCGACGAGAGCGGCCGCCGCGGCCGGGTTGAAGGGGTTGTAGATGAAGAATCCGGACTGAGCGGGGTCGGTCACAATCGTCATCAAGACGAGGAAAAATCCTTGAGCGATGCCCAATCCCGTAATTACGTATGGAATGAGCTCTTGATTCTTGTCATGGTTCTGGACGAGGACGATCGCGGTAAAAATGGCGAGGAGCCACGCCCAAAATAAGAGCGAACCCTCCTGTCCTCCCCACAGGGCTGACACATTGTAAAGAAGCGGCTGCGCCAAGTTTGTTTCTTCCGCAACATATTGGATGCGGAACTGGTGCGTAATCAGCGCCCATTCCAAGATGCCGACGGCGACAGTCGTGAGCGCCGCGGTCACAAAGATCGCGTTCTTGGCGCTGGCCAACACCTCGGGACGGTTGCGCCGCGCGGAGTAGAAAGCCGCGCCGGCGGCGTAGAGGGATAATACTAGACTGAGAAGCAGGGACGCGTAGCCGATATCGGCCATTGCGAAGTCTGCCATAGCTTCGTCTCCTTCATCAGCCTCGAGTCTCGGGCCTACAAGAGCAAACGAGTTGGGGAACGCGGGATTATTGGGCCGTCGTCGTGGGCTGGGATTCGTACTTGGACGGACACTTGACTAGGATTTGGCTGGCCTGGAAGACACCATCCGCACCGAGGCGCCCTTCGGCCACCACGCTTTCACCCTCGCCCAAAGTATCGGGGACGACCCCTTTATAGACGACGGGCAGAACGAGATCGCCATCCTTGAGATTGAATTTGAGGATGAGATTCTTTTCGTCGAATTGGATGGTGGATTTGTCGATCGGCGCATTGACTCGCACCGGTTGACCTACCAACGAGGCACGCTGAGCATTCACTTCCTTCAGCGTCAGGTAATAGATGGCGTTTGACTGGAACGAGGATACCGTCACATAGGCAATCGCCCCGAGGATCAGGAGACCGCCGATGATGAATTTCCATTTGCCGCCGGCCTTGACGGCCCCGATGCGCTCCAACGTGGGCGCGGTAACACTGCTCATCGGTATTTCCTCCACGCGAGGACAGAATCCAGAGGGAATCCTTCGCTCCGTTCAGATTATCACGAGCAGGTCAAAAACCGGTCAGAGTGGAGTCAAAGCCAAGTCGTAGTTTAAGGCTGCCGTTTCTATGATATAATGCACGGAATCGCGGAGACAGGCTGGACCCGGCGGAGGCTCACGTCACCACGGGGAATTGGTGCGCGCCGCCAGAGAACAAGCCCCTGCCACAGAGACCCTCAGCTGCCGCGACTATCTTGGCCGGGAGTTCGCATTCCTAAACCGCGTTCGTGTTGTTG
>JAMDCU010000101.1 GCA_023489485.1 Chloroflexota bacterium | reverse complement strand
GTTTGAAAAGAAGGCGCATTTATTGGGGAGATATGAAATGAAATCCAAAACGACCAGATCTGTCAAGACAAGAGGTAAGACCAAACGGGCCGGCGCAAAAAAGGACGGAAAGCAGAGGGCTTCCGCAGAGGCTGCGTCCGCTAAGGTAAACACTCGAAAGGCGACGCAGGAAACGTCCCGTCCGGCTGCGCCCGAAGAGGAAAAGCGGAAAAGGTACATCGCAACCGAGATAGAAAAGAAATGGCAGGCGCGGTGGGAAGCGGACCATCTGTGGCATACAGATTTGCAGAATACCACGAACAAGTTTTTCTTCTTGACCATGTACCCCTATCCGAGCGGTGATCTGCACATCGGACACTGGTATGCGATGGCCCCGAGTGATACCAAGGTACGATATCTGCGCATGACTGGAAAGAACGTTTTCTTCCCAATTGGTTTTGATGCGTTTGGCCTACCTGCCGAGAATGCGGCGATCAAGCGCGGCATTCATCCGTACAAGTGGACCATGGACAACATTGCCAACATGCGACGCCAGCTGCACACGATGGGCGCTACCTTCGACTGGGAGCGCGAGGTCGTCACGTGCGATCCGCGCTATTACAGGTGGAACCAATGGTTCTTCGTCGAAATGTTCAAGCGCGGGCTGGCATACAAGAAGATGGCGGCGGTAGATTGGTGCCCGAAGGACCAGACTGTGCTGGCGCGCGAGCAGGTGATCGGGCCCGAGCGGCTGTGCGAGCGTTGCGATACTCCGGTGGTCAAAAAGGACCTGGAACAGTGGTTCTTGAGAATCACCGCTTACGCAGATGAACTGCTAGACTTTACCCATCTCGATTGGCCGGAAAAGGTGAAAACGCTGCAATCCAATTGGATTGGGAGAAGCGAGGGCGTGCAATTTACCATGCAGGTGGCGAATTCGAACGCCAGTTTTGACGTGTTCACGACGCGGCAGGACACTGTCTTTGGAATGACCTTTGCCGTACTGGCTCCGGAGCACACGTTGGTGGAGCAAATCACGACACCGGATCGCAAGGGAGAGGTGGAAGCCTATGTCTTCAAGACGCGGAGAGAGACGGAAATAGATCGTCTATCGACAGAGAAGGTACGCGATGGCGTCTTTACGGGTGCGTACGCCATCAACCCGATGAATGGGGCGCGAGTGCCGATCTGGATTGGCGACTATGTCCTGACGACCTATGGGACGGGAGCTATCATGGGTGTCCCGGCCCATGACGAGCGCGACTATGATTTTGCCCAGCGCTATGGCCTAGGCATCCCCGTCGTCATCGCGCCGCCCAACTGGACTGGTGAGCCCCTGGGTGCGGCCTACACGGAACCGGGAACCATGGTGAATTCGGGCGAGTTCGACGGAATGGACTCGGAACGGGGCAAGGCCGAAATCGCCAAGGTGATGGAGGAACGGGGCATCGGCAAGCGGACGGTCAATTATCGCCTGCGGGATTGGCTAATCTCACGCCAACGCTACTGGGGGACACCAATCCCGGTGGTCTATTGCCCGGAGCATGGAATTCAGACCGTACCCGAAGATGAACTGCCCGTCGTCCTGCCGCTAGAAGGTGTGGAGTTTGTTCCAACGGGCGAGTCGCCACTGGTAAAGCACAAAGAGTTCCAATACGGCAAGTGTCCGATATGTGGTAGGCCGGCTCGGCGAGAGACGGACACGATGGATACTTTCGTGGATTCGTCGTGGTACCAGTATGACTATCTGGACCCGTATAACATACAGGTGCCTATCAACAGGGCGCGGACAGAAACATGGTTGCCTGTGGACCAGTACACGGGCGGCGTCGAGCATGCCGTCATGCACCTGTTATATACGCGTTTCTGGACCAAGATGATGCGCGACCTGGGTCTGATCCATTTCGACGAGCCAATGTTGCGTCTGTACAATCAGGGCACCATTCTGACGGGCGGGATGCGGATGAGCAAGTCCCGCGGGAATGTCGTCGCGCCCGACCCGTACGTCCAATCGCTCGGAGCTGATACTGTCCGTGTTTATCTGATGTTCATCGGGCCATGGGATCAGGGAGGCGACTGGGATGACTCGGGGATCGGAGGGGTGCACCGCTGGCTGCAACGTGTCTGGACGTTAGTGAACGAGACGGCCGGCGAGGGCACGCCAGCAGGAAAGAGCACCGAACGGCGCGACCTGGCGCCAGGTGACGAGCGAGAGCTGCGGCGCAAGACTCACCAGACGATCAAACGCGCAACCGATGACATGGAGGGTTTTCGGTTCAATACGATGGTCGCCGCGTTGATGGAATTCACGAACTATCTGCAGAAAGCGCGTGAGACCGCGTCGGTAAACATGGAGGCATGGCGAGAGGCGATCAATTCGTTGCTCTTGATGTTGGCGCCGAGCGCGCCACATCTGGCAGAGGAGCTCTGGTCCCGGATCGGCGGACCCTACAGCATCCATCAGCAAGCCTGGCCCAAGTGGGATCCGAAGCTGGCAGCCGAGGAGATGATGACGCTGGCGGTGCAGGTCAATGGCAAGGTGCGTGACCGGATCGAGTTGCCGGCCGGAGCGACCGAGGCCGAGGTAAAGCAAGCAGCTATGGCCTCTGCGAACGTTCACCGGCATTTGGAAGGCAAAGCGCCGGCTCAGGTCATCTACGTGCCCGGGCGGCTGGTAAGCATCGTCGTCAGGTAGGGGTTAGGGCTACCAGGACTGCCCAAGAAAAGGTAGCAAACAGCTAACCGAACACAAATCAGGGGGCAGCGACCCCGCTCGGGGCCGCTGCCCCTCTTTTCGCGCCCAGAAATGTTAAGGTATTTTAACTTGACAAATGGACGGTTTTCTCTTATAATCACCAATTGCTCAATGTTTGTTCAAGATCGGGCGCGAGGCACTGGCGTTGTCGCGGTCGGTTATTTTTGTTGGTCGGGCGGTTCAAAGATGCTAGCGTCGTGTCTGTTTGCCGGCCGTCTCATGCGCTCTGCCATCATTTGTTTATCTCTTTCCCCCTTGGCCTCGCCCAACGAGGTAGATGCAGACTGCTGCTCGACGACGGAAAGCATCATGCCTCGCGCTCGATTTGGAGAGGGAGTTCAGTGTGACAAGAATTCCATCCCCGACTCTCCCCTACCCGCGTCCACCCGATTGGCCGCGTTGACCTGCTGCCGGTTGCTCCCGGCGTGAGCAGCCCGGCAGTGTCTCTTTCCCAGCAGTGAGCGTGCACGGAGGCACGAAGAAAATCCCGCGCGTTCGCGCGCGGGGAGCCAAGTTTTGAGGAGTTTGTCGATGAATCAATTAGCGATGACTGCCCCGGTCAACGGCTTGCAGCCTGATCAAAAGTCGTACGCTCGCATCTCCGATGTCCACGCGATTCCAACACTCATCAAGGTCCAGATCGAATCCTTCGAGTGGTTCAAGACGGAGGGCCTGCGCGAGCTGTTTGACGAGATTTCTCCGATTGAGTCGTTCAACAAAGAATACAGCTTGTATTTTCCAGGCGATAATGACATCGCCCGCAAATTGGGTTTAACCTTTTGGTTTGGAGAGCCCAAATACTCTGAGCCGGAGTGCCGCGAAATGGACATGACGTACGCGGCACCCCTCCACCTCAAGGTCGCTCTCGTGAACAATACAGAAGGCGGCAAGGCCACTGTTCAGGAAGTCTACATGGGCGACTTTCCGCTCATGACTGAGCATGGTACCTTTGTTATCAACGGCGCCGAGCGCGTGGTTGTTTCACAGTTGATTCGGTCGCCGGGGGTCTATTTTACGGCGACGGAGGACCGCGCGACCGGACGCGTGCTGTGCGCGGCCAAACTGATCCCGAACCGCGGCGCATGGCTGGAATTCGAAACCTCCAAGCGCGACGTGTTGTCGGTGAAAGTGGATCGCAAGCGCAAGATACCCGTCACTTTGCTCTTGAAAGCCGTAGGCGTTGGCGATGGCGTCGACGAAAACTTGATCAACATCTTTGCCGGGGCGGACAACAATCCTGAGCATGAATACATCCGGACGACGCTCGAGCGCGATCCCAAGCCGAGCCCCGAGGACTTGAACCGGATTGAGCGGAAAGAGTGGACGCTAGCCGACTTTTCCCTCATGGAGTTCTACAAGAAACTCCGCCCGGGTGACCCTCCTACCCTCGATAATGCCCGGAACTTTATCACCACGCTTCTCTTCGCCCAGCGGCGCTATGACCTCGGCCGGGTGGGACGGCACAAGCTGAACCGGCGACTCTACGGCACCGACGTCCCCTCGGATACGCTGCCGCAGGACCGGACGCTCCGAGCGGATGACCTCGTCAAGGTCGTCGAGCACATGGTCCTAGTGAACAATGGCGTCTTTGGCGGCGATGACATTGACCACCTCGGCAATCGGCGGGTCAAGACTGTGGGCGAGTTGATTCAGAATCACTTGCGGATTGGCCTTTTGAGGTTAGAGCGGGTGGTCCGCGAACGTATGAGCGTCCGTGACCCCGAGCAGATGTCCGCCATCAACCTCATCAATATCCGACCTGTGGTGGCCGCGATGCGCGAGTTCTTTGGCGGTTCCCAGCTGTCTCAGTTCATGGACCAAACGAATCCGCTCGCCGAATTGACGCACAAGCGAACCCTGTCAGCCCTGGGTCCGGGTGGCTTGCGCCGTGAACGCGCGGGATTTGATGTCCGGGACGTTCACCACAGCCACTACGGACGAATTTGTCCGATTGAGACGCCTGAGGGTCCGAACATCGGCTTGATCGGCCGCCTCGCAACCTATGGGCGGATCAACGAGTTTGGGTTTATTGAGACGCCGTACCGGATCGTGAAAAACATGGTCCTAAATAAAAAAGATTTGTTGGTCGGGCACATACTGCGCGAAGATGTCGTCGATCCCGACACGAACAAGGTCATCGGCAAGGCCGAGACCCAGGTGGACGAGGGGTTGGCGGCGAAGTTGGCGGCGTTGCCGCGGGGCACGGAAATTCCGGTCCGCGCGTATGCAACGGATGAAATCGTCTATCTCCCAGCAGATGAGGAAGACAAGCATACGGTCGCTCAGGCGAACGCGCGCGTCGACAACCTGGGTCAATTCCTGGACAAGCGCGTCGAGGTGCGCCGCAATCAGACGTTCCTCACCGATTCGTCAGACCGCGTGGAATATATGGACGTTTCTCCCAAGCAGATCGTGGGAGTTTCGGCGGCTTTGATCCCGTTCCTCGAACATGACGACGCGAACCGTGCGTTGATGGGCTCGAACATGCAGCGGCAAGCGGTGCCCTTGCTTCGGCCGGAGGCGCCGGTTGTCGGTACAGGAATGGAAGCGCAAGCGGCGCTCGATTCCGGCCAGGTGATCGTCTCCGACGACGATGGCGAAGTGACGAGTGTCACCGCGAGAGAGATCAAGATTCGCAGCGGCAAGAAGGAGCACGTCTACACACTACGCAAGTACAACCGCTCGAACCAGTCCACCTGCATTGATCAACGGCCGATCGTTTCCCGTGGGCAAAAAGTGAAAAAGGGGCAGGTCATTGCCGACAGCTCTTCGACGGATGAAGGGCAGATTGCTCTCGGCCAAAATGTGATCGTCGCGTTCATGAGCTGGGAGGGCGGCAACTATGAGGACGCGATCCTCATCAGCGAAAAGATGGCGCGGGAGGACAAGTTCTCGAGCATCCATATTGAGAAACATGAGATCGAAGCCCGAGATACCAAGCTCGGCCCCGAAGAGATCACCCGCGACATTCCGAACGTGGGCGAGGATGTACTCAAGGACTTGGACGAAGAAGGTATCATTCGAATTGGCGCGGAAGTTGGGCCGGGTGACATCCTGGTCGGCAAGATCACGCCCAAAGGCGAGACCGATCTCACTCCTGAGGAAAAACTCTTGCGCGCGATCTTTGGCGAAAAGGCACGTGAGGTCAAGGACTCGTCCCTTCGCCTTCCGCATGGCGAGCGCGGAAAAGTGGTAGACGTCAAGGTCTTTACGCGCGACGAGCACCATGAATTGCCCGCGGGCGTGGACAAATTGGTTCGTGTCTCGATTGCGCAGCAGCGCAAGATCACCGAAGGGGACAAGATGGCGGGCAGGCACGGAAACAAGGGCGTCATCTCCAAGGTCGTGCCCGTCGAGGACATGCCCTATCTGGAGGATGGCACCCCGGTGGATATTATCCTGAACCCGTTGGGCGTCCCGGCGCGGATGAATATCGGCCAGATCTTGGAGACTCACCTTGGTTGGGCCGCGGACCGACTTGGTTTCAAGGCCGTGTCGCCTGTCTTTGACGGAGCCGATGAGGCGGAAATCAGTGCCGAGTTGGCCCGAGCCTGGCTGATCGATCAGGCGTGGGCAGAGGCAACGGCGCGGGCGTGGACCTGGCTGGAAGAACAGGAATACAACCTCGAAGACCTAAACGACGACGACGAAGCCCGCCTGCTCTACCTCCAGGACTGGCTGAAAGATTCCGATCGGCGGCGGCTGGCCAATGACAAGGTGTATGCACGGAGAGAGGTACTCCGCGCTTGGCTCAAGGGCAAGGGTTACGATCCTGAGGATATTCTCTCCTTTGAGGACGACGAGCGCACGCCGGACGAACGGGTCATTGCCGATCGAGCGGCTCGCGTCGCGTGCTACAGGCTTTGGCTGGAAGGTTACGGACGATCGGTGTCGCAGAAGACAACGGAAGAACAGCTCCTGGCCGACGTGGAAAAGATCAGCCAAGAGCACAAGGTCCCGTCGCCGACGGCGGGCAAGATGAAATTGTACGATGGCAAGACCGGCATGCCGTACGATCAGCCGGTGACGGTGGGCACCATTTACATGATGAAACTGGCCCACCTGGTCGAAGACAAAGTGCATGCCCGGTCCACAGGTCCTTACTCACTTGTCACTCAACAACCCTTGGGCGGGAAGGCGCAGTTCGGCGGCCAGCGGTTTGGCGAAATGGAAGTGTGGGCGCTCGAGGCGTACGGCGCTGCCCATACTCTGCAGGAAATGCTGACGGTCAAGTCGGACGACGTGACCGGACGTGTCAAGACCTACGAGGCCATTGTCAAAGGCGAAGAGATTCTCGAACCCGGTGTTCCCGAATCGTTCCGCGTTCTCGTCAAAGAATTGCAGTCGCTGGGTCTCGCCGTTGAAGTCTTCAGCGGGGAAGGCGAGCGGATGCAGTTCGGCAAGGAAGAGAGCGAGGAACGCGTGCCGCAGCTCGGCATGGGGCTGCTGCACGGAGAGCCAAGCACGCGGACCGAGCGCGAGATCATGCGCGAGCGGTTTGCGCGCGGCGAGGGCATCCGTCGCAATCGCACTTCAGGGACGGAAGAAGATTAAGTCGAGAATCCTTCGGAGCCACAATGGAATTAACAGATTTCAACGCGATACGAGTTAGCCTTGCATCTCCGGAAGACGTCCGTTCGTGGTCGTACGGGGAGGTTTTGAAGCCAGAGACGATCAACTACCGCACCTTGCGCCCCGAACGGGATGGTCTTTTTGACGAGCGCATCTTTGGTCCGACGCGTGATTGGGAGTGTGCCTGCGGCAAATACAAAAAGATTCGAAACCGAGGCATCATCTGCGACAAATGCGGCGTGCAGGTCGCACCCGCGCGCGTGCGGCGCGAACGAATGGGGCATATCGAACTGGCTTCGCCGGTTGCGCACTTGTGGTATGTTCGTGGTGTTCCCTCGCGCATTGGGCTGTTGCTCGATCTGTCGCCCCGGCAACTCGAACGTGTGCTCTATTTTGCCCAAGTTCTCGTCACGAAGGTAGACGAGGATGCCCGCAAACGCTTCATGCAGCGGCTGAGCAAAGAGACCCAGAACAAAGTGCAGGAATTGGAAGACAAGGTCGGAGCAGAGACGGACGCACTGCAAGCGCGGCTGGACAAGGAGATGGAAGCGCTGACGCACAAGACCGAGTCAGCCGTCCAAAAGTTGGAAGACCAGCTGGCGGACAAAACTGACCAGGTGGTAAGCGCGGCCAAAAAGCTAGAGAACCGGATTGACGAAGCTCAGGGCACCGAGATACGCAAGCCGATAATCTTCGAACCGACGGGAGAGATCGTCGCCGTCGACGGCGAGATGATCGGCTTGCAGCATCGCAAGAGGCTCAACGGAGTCGTTCAAGCCCATCTTGCACAAATCGAGCAGGATATCCGCGCCAAACAGGCGGACCGGCGCCTCCTGGTCGATGCAGAGCGAGATCAGAAGCAGCACGCTTTGAGCGAGGAAATTGCCAAAGTGCGTGAGCGGGTCGACGCGCAGATCGACCGGATCCGCACCGCACACGACGAACGACTGGACGAACTGAAAATGGTCCACGTCGGAGAGGTCATCAGCGAAGCCGGTTTTCTGGAAATGCGCGAGAAATGGGGCACGCTGTTCGAAGCGAGCATGGGCGCCGATGCCGTTCACTCCATACTTAAGGGGATTGATCTTGACAGCGCCGCGCAACAGATCCGGGCGACGATCCGGACGACGCGGTCGAAGCAGAACAAGAAAAAAGAGATCAAGCGCCTACGCGTGGTCGAGTCTTTGCGGAAATCGGCCAATCGGCCGGAATGGATGATCCTGACGGTGTTGCCGGTGATCCCGCCGGACCTGCGGCCGATGGTGCAGCTGGACGGGGGGCGCTTTGCGACCTCGGATCTGAACGACCTGTACCGGCGGGTGATCAACCGGAACAACCGGTTGAAGCGGCTCTTGGAACTGGGGGCGCCGGAAGTGATCGTGAACAACGAGAAACGGATGCTCCAGGAAGCGGTGGACTCGCTGATCGACAACTCGCAGCGGGGGAAAGCGGTCTCGGCGCGGGGGCAGCG
>JAMDCU010000042.1:2029-8804 GCA_023489485.1 Chloroflexota bacterium | reverse complement strand
TCGGCCGGGTGATCAAGGGCTGGGATGAAGGTGTGATGACAATGAAAGTCGGAGGCAAGCGCCGGCTGACGATTCCTCCGAATCTGGCGTATGGAGCCAGCGGTGCGGGTGGAGTCATTCCTCCGAACGCGACCCTTATCTTTGAAGTGGAGCTGCTGGGAGTAAAATAGGAAAGCAAGTCAGACGAGGTCCTCGCTCAACTTGAGACGAGGACCTCCTCGCGTTATGAGATAGTCCGTTTTCGCGTCGGGTTTGACGCGCCTATCCTTGACACCCGCGATTAAATCAGGCAAGACGCATCCGCTCGATTTATCTGTCGTTTTCGTCTGATTCACTTCGTCCTCCCGGTCTTGACAGTAGCCGCGCAGATCTTGATGCGGAAGAGCTTGCCGCGCGGCTCTCGACCTTGACTTTTGTAATGGCCAGATTTTAACACGGGCGACGAGATGTCGGAGGGTGGGAGCGGATGTGCTATAATGGGGAAAACCGGACTGGCTTGGGAGGCGGACCGCTTGCAAAGAATCAAAAGTGATTTTACAACCCTGACCTGGGCGCTGATTCCCGTCGCCGTCGTCATCAACATCGTCGTTGGGCATATCGTCCAGGATATTCTCAAACTGCCAATCTACCTAGACTCTGTCGGCACCATCCTGGTCGCTGGCCTCGCAGGGCCCTTGGCTGGCGCAATGACCGGCTTCCTCTCTGATCTTCTCTGGGGCGTCATCTTCAGCAACCCCGCGATCATGCCCTTTGCGATCACGGCTTTCTGCATAGGGCTCGTGGCAGGTCTCTGGGCGCACCTTGGCTGGTTTAAGAAGGAATTGCCACTCGTTCTCGGCATGGTCTTGGTCGCGGGAGTCGGCGGTCTGCTGATTCTCATTCAAGCCGTGAACAGTGGGCCTCTTGGCGCCGGACTTGCTCTTGTGCTGACGGTGGTCGTCCTGATTCTTACGGCTCTGCGAGTTTTTCCTGCCCTGGTCGTGGTCGGGGGCGTCTTGACCGGGCTTGTCGCCGCGGTTGTCTCGGCTCCGATTGCTGCATTTGTGTTTGGTGGAGTGACAGGCTCCGGCACGGACTTTTTGGTGGCCCTCTTCGAGGCAACCGGATCAAACATCCTGCAGGCCGCGCTCGGTCAAGGGCTCGTTTCAGACCCCTTTGACAAGTTCGTGTCGTTCTGTGTCGTCTGGATCCTTCTGCGCAGTCTCTCTCGCCGCTATTTGGTCCGCTTCCCGCGCGGTTCCGATCTCGTCCAGGAACAACCAATTGAAGCGTAGCTTTTTCCTTCTGCGTTCCAGCGGCTGGCACACTCTGTACCCATTGACTAAATTGGTTGTTGTCATGGCCGTGCTGCTCGTCGGACTGGCTGCTCCTTCGCCGATCGTGCCGCTCGCACTTTGTGTGATCGTCATACTTCCCCTGGTCGCATGGGCACAGATTCTCCGCGAATGGCTCCGCGCGAGCGCCATTGTGCTCTTGCCGTTTGCCATTTCGGTCTTGTTGATCCAAACGCTCTTTTTCCCGGGGGCTACCCACTCCTTCATGTCTGTCGGCCCATTTGCACTCAAGGAGGAGGGCCTTTTCTTTGCGTTTGGAACTATTGCGCGCCTCTTACTCCTCGCGGGGGCGGGTCTGCTCCTCCTGTTGTCCACGCATCCTGCAGACATGATGCATGCGCTTGAGCAGCATGGACTCCCTCCCGCCCTTGCTTATATCGCCGTCGCCGCGCTGGAGCTCGTTCCTCAAATGCAGGCTCGCGCCGAATCGATCGCGGATGCACAGAGGGCGCGCGGCTTGGAGATAGAAGGATCTTTTCTGACCCGGGTGCGGGGATTGGTCCCATTGCTTGCGCCGCTTGTGTTGAGCGCCCTCTCCGATGTGGACGAACGCGCCATGGCGCTGGAGGCCCGAGCTTTTTCTGCACGGCGCGCCAAGACGAGTTTCAAGCCGCTTGTCGACACCAAGCGCCAATCGGTGATCCGTTGGTGCCTCGTCTGTGGCGCGATCGTTTTTGCAGCTGCAGAGGTACTGATCCTGTGATTCGGTTTGAGCGTGTGACCTACTCTTACCCGCAGACCAAGCGTCCGGCTCTGCGCGATGTGCAGCTACAGATCGACGAAGGCTCGTGGGTGGCCGTTCTCGGCGCGAACGGCGCTGGCAAATCGACTTTTTGCGCCGCCGTCGCGGGATTCATCCCCCATCATTTCCGCGGGGAGCTGTATGGGCGTGTGCTTGTGAATCGCACGGATACCGCCGCGACGCCGCTCTCCGAATTGGTAACTCAAGTCGGGTTTGTATTCCAGAATCCGCTCAACCAGTTCAGCGGCGCCAAGCTCACTGTGGCGGAGGAGGCTGCCTTTGGCCTGGAAAACTTGGGCGTGCCCCGGGAGGCGATGATCAGACGTGTGGAGGCCGCTCTCGAATGGATGGGCCTACAGACGGTGGCAGACCGTTCGCCCTACGCGCTCAGCGGCGGGGAGCAGCAGCGTCTGGCGCTCGCTTGCATCTTGGTTCTGGAGCCGCGCATCCTTGTACTTGACGAGCCGACCTCGCAATTGGATTCAGCCGGTACTCGCGAGGTGTACGACTCCCTCCGCTCACTCCTAGCGAGTCGGCACTTGACTGTCATTCTTGTGGAGCACAAAACGGAGTGGATCGCGCAGTATGCGGATCGCGTTCTAGTTCTGAACGAAGGCGCCGTGGTTCTGGATGGATCACCGAGAGAGGTTCTCGCACATGCGGACCTGAGCCGCTTGGGTGTGAATCCAACTCGCTATACAATCGCCGCACGGGCAGCCCGTGATTTGGGTATATGGCCGTCGGACAGGGGTTTGCCGGTCGCGCTTGAAGAGGCTGTTGAGGGATTTAGGTTGCTGCAAGAGCCGGAAGGGATCCGACCGTGAGAATACGGCTCACCGAAGTAGGATATACCTATCCAGGCGGGGTTGAGGCGCTTAACGGAGTCACGCTGCAGATTGAGCCTGGCGAGCAGGTGGCCATCGTCGGGCAAAACGGATCGGGCAAGACGACGCTCGCCAAGCATTTGAATGGGCTGTTGCGCCCGGGAGCGGGTCGGGTTGAGATTGGCGATTGGGATACGTGCGATCATACCGTGGCAGAAATGTCGAGGCGAGTGGGATATCTCTTCCAGAATCCCGGGGAGCAGATATTCAAGACCCGTGTGTCGGATGAGGTGGCCTTTGGCCTCACGTGCCGAGGGCTGCCGCAGGACGAAATCAAGGCGCGAGTCCATGCGGTGCTGGAGCGTGTGAACCTTGCATCGCAGTATGACACGCACCCCTATGAGCTCTTGCCTTCCCAGCGCAAGTGGGTAGCTCTCGCATCTGTCCTCGTGCTCGACAATCCCATCCTTGTGCTCGATGAACCGACCTCCGGGCAGGATTCTCAGGGAATGGCTCGCTTGGGCACGCTCGTCTCCGAAATTGCGACCGAGGGCAAGACTACAATCGTGATCACGCATGACATGGATTTTGTGGCGGACTATCTAGAGCGCGTCGTCGTCATGCAGCACGGCCAAATCGTATCGGACGGCCCCAAGCACGAGGTGCTTGTGCGAACTCGAGAGCTAGAGCGCTCGGTCGAACCGCCGCAAATCACTCGGCTCGCCCAGGGGCTTGACCTGTCCGGGCAAATAGTCAAGGTGGACGAGTTTCTCAAGGCGTATTCGGCGGTGAGCCGGCGGCCGCGCGTGTGGAACAAGACTGAGATTCGGCATTGACAGCGTCGCCCTCTAGACGTAGAATGATTGTAAGGATTGTCGTCGATCAATTGGCAGCAACGAATGCTCCTCGCAGGTATAACCCCAGCTGGCTGGGTCGCACGCGGAGAGCTTTTTCATTTCCAAAGCAGTTTTCTAAATCGATGAGTTCTGGAGAGGAGCACAAAGAATGGCCGGTCAATTCTCCGCTCTTTCCTCGTCGGCACTGCTCTGCGCACTGGTGCTGCTTGCGGCGATGGGGTATGGCTGCGCCCCGGCTTCGGCAGCTATCACCCCCGCAGTTCCTACCCCCGATGCCCCTTACTTGTTCAATGACACGGATCAAAAGCCTGGCGCCAACGTGACTGCCGACAAGACGGTTTTGCGAACACGCTATGCAACCGTCAACCTGTCGCTCTTTCAAGCAACCGGCGGCCCCCAGTCTGTCAAGCAACTGAAACTCAACCTCTTCCCCGATGTGATCGTAACGGCGTCGCTCGACCGGATCGATCGTCCCAGCCCTGACGGATTTGTCTGGGTCGGTCATGTGCAAGGGGCGGCCAACAGCCAGGTTGCGCTCTCAGTGCAGGATAATGTGATGGCAGGGTCCATTTCCATTCCAAACGACCTTTACCTGGTCCGTTATGTGGGCAGCGGCCTGCATGCGATCAATCAAATCGACCAGGCTGCTTTCCCCCCCGACTAGAGAGGCGCGCTCCATCCAACAGGCGCTCTCGTCAACACTGGAACACGCCTCCGAGGCGAGTAAATCGCCACGCGAGAGCGGCAAGCTTGTTCCCGGTTCTGTAGCGGTCAATACAGACCCCGGATTCAGAGAGGGCCATCCATGAACTGGCATCAATTCATCAGACTCCTGCGTCCCGCCATTTTGGTGTCGGCAATCTTAGCAGTCGCTTCGCCGACGCTGGCCGGCCAGCCCGGCGCGAGCTTGTTTCGCGATGCGGAAAAAACGGCACCGCTGGACCAAGCGAATGATCCAACCGTGGTCCGGACCCGGTATGTGGATTTGAACTTGGATGTGCTCCCCGGATCGAAGAGCCGTGCTCCAACGGGGTCGACCGTCCTCTTGAACTTGTTTGACGACGTCGCTTTCAACGGCGTGCTCGACCACGTCGAGTACAAGCCAAATGGCCTCGTCTGGGTGGGCTCTTTGCAGGGGATTGAGCTATCCACAGTCAATCTGGTGACTGAAGACGGCGTCACCGTGGGAAGCATCAATTATCCTGGAGGCATGTATGTCATTCGGTACGCGGAGAATGGCGTGCAGACCGTGCAGGACATCGACCAGAGCCAATACCCGCCCGAACGAGATGCTGTACCGCCGGGTCCCCTTCCTCCCGATGCGTACAGCCCGGTCCCGGGCACCCCACAGGACGACGGCAAGACGATTGACGTCATGGTTGTCTATACTCCGGCCTTTGTGCAGTCAGCCGGAGGCGCGGCGGCCGCGAATGCGCTCGTAGACCTGGGCGTCAGCCAAACGAACACGTCCTACTCCAATAGCGGTATCACTCAGCGCATCCGCCTCGTCTACAGGGGGCAGGTGAATTACACCGAACCTGGAACCGGGGCGGCGCTGGCAGATTGGCAAAAAGCTCTAAATGATCTTACAAATGGGGTCGGCGGATTGAGTGGCGTGGGCGCGCTCCGGGACGCGTACGCTGCCGATGAAGTAAGCTTGTTCACGAACTGGTCGCAAAAAGGCACCTGCGGCATCGGGTGGTATATGAGCCAGGTCTCACCCGCCTTTGCGGCCAAGGCGTTTAACGTCGTGGAACGAACGTGCATTGACGGTTATTATTCCTTTGCCCATGAGATGGGGCACAACATGGGTGCGCACCACGACTGGTATGTTGCGAACAACACCGACGACCCTGTCCCCTACACCTACGTCCACGGATGGGTCAACCTGACTGCCAAATGGCGCACCGTTATGGCCTATAACGACATCTGCGTGGCTGCTGGACTGCCGGCTCCGGGATGCACGCGGATTCCGTATTGGTCGAATCCGCTCCTGAAATACAACGGCGCACCATTGGGCGTAGCGGCAGGAACCAACTCTAGTACGGCCGCCTGCTACGAAAAGGTCGGCAACCCGGCCTGTGATGCGGATAATCATTTGGTGCTGAACAACACGGCCTACACCGTCGCTAATTTCAGACAGAGTACTCCAAAACCGACCTTTAAGCTGCAGCTGCCGCTTGTCGGGAGGCCCGCCGCTTCGACCTCCGTGCCGACACCGGGCTATTGGTTGAGCGATAACCGCGCCCATGAGTTCTACGTGACCGCAAATCAGTACGTCCGGAGACACCAGCTTATCGTCAACATCTCCGGTTGCGGAACGTACAAGATCTGGCACACGGTTGATGAGCCCATCGTCGGCAACGCGTTCTCGTACCAGGCGCCAGCTCAGGGGGGAATGTATGGGAGCGGGTCGTTCAGCTCGGCCAAGACGGCCGTCGTGATAGATGGCTTGAAGAATATGTACATTTCAGAATGCCGCGGTTACGTCAGCGGTGGACCATGGACCCAAACCTATTCCTGGCAGAACGGGAATCAGGTTGATCTCACTGCGGATGTAACGGGCCCAACAGGCATCGACCTCGCATCCGAAAACAGCAATGCCGAGATCATTCGCGTGCAGTAGCAACAATGCCTCCTAGTCGTTCCGCCGCCAACCCTTGGATGGGTGACGGCGGCTTTTTTTGTGGCGTTGCGCTACAGCGGCTCGCCTTGGAGGGCATCTGCTGCTCACCGTGCTTGCCATATGTGGGGTTTTCCGTTATAGTCTGTGAAGCCCTTACCTAGACCAAGACAAAAGGAATCCTACTGATGAGGTATCATGCACTCGCCACCGACCATGATGGCACTTTGGCGCCACAAGGTCGAGTGGACAAGGAGACGATCGAGGCACTGAATCGTTATCGCAGAACCGGGCGGAGACTGATTCTTGTGACCGGCCGGGAGTTGCAGGATGTTCTGCGAGTCTTTCCCGAGGCGCGGGATTTTGACCGGATTGTCGCCGAGAACGGCGCCGTC
>JAMDCU010000042.1:0-2019 GCA_023489485.1 Chloroflexota bacterium | reverse complement strand
TACCGTCCTGAGACGGGCACGCAGGAACTGTTGGCCGAGCCACCACCCCCCGAGTTAGTGGAGGAATTACGACGGCGCGGGGTCCGCTCACTCGATACCGGACAGGTGATTGTGAAAACGAGTGAGCCATACCAGAATTTGGTTCTGGAGGCTATCCGCGATTGGGGTCTCGAGTTGGCCGTCATTTTCAACAAGGGCTCGGTCATGATCCTACCGACCGGTGTGAACAAGGCGACCGGGCTGCGCCAGACCTTGAAGGAATTGGACCTGGATCCGCAGCAGGTGGTGGCTGTGGGAGATGCCGAGAATGATCATGCCTTGCTGAGAACTTGCGGACTGGGAGTTTCCGTAGCCAACGGGTTGCCCTCGCTGCGAGAGCAGGCCGACTGGGTGACCCGCCTGCCCGGAGGTGCAGGCGTGGCAGAGCTGATTGACAGGCTGATCGAGGATGAGGGCTTGTTTGTTCCGAGACCGGAACACCACCTGGCCCCGACCACGGAAAACAGCCTGGACCATGTCAGCGTTGAGGCGTCCCGGGCGTCGGGGTGATTCGTGTTCCGACGATGAAGGCGTTTCGGTCTGCGGCATTTCTTCGGATAGGCCGAAACGAAAAGCGGGTATCGTAGGATGGCGGCTGAGCGGACAGCCTGCGCTTGATTCGCATCTTGTCTTAGGGGGGAATGGGTGAGCACAGAGCGCGCCTATTTGGATGATCCGTTCACGTTCGAATTCAGCGCTGAAATCACCGGCCAAAGGAAGCTTGGAGACGGGAGAACGGGCCTACTGCTTGCCA
Source organism: Chloroflexota bacterium (assembly GCA_023489485.1). Classification (GTDB taxonomy): domain Bacteria; phylum Chloroflexota; class Anaerolineae; order UBA4142; family UBA4142; genus JAMDCU01. Next base: position 1,226 of record JAMDCU010000042.1, on the reverse strand, counting down.
AGACCTATTTTTATCCGACGGGCGGCGGGCAGGAGCATGATTCTGGAACTATAGGGTCTGCGAATGTGATCGACGTGTTCGCGGATGAGGCAGGCGATGTCATTCATGTCGTCGATCGAGACGTGAACGAGACCGAGGCGCAAGCGATAATTGATCAGACGCGGCGCTTGGCATTCATGCAGCATCACTCTGGACAGCACTTGCTCACTCAGGCTTTTCAGCGGATAGGCAATCTCGAAACGGTGTCTGCCAAGATCAGCATTGATTCGCCTTCGACCATTGACCTTCAAACTACCCAGGTCGGCGACGAAGCGATCATGCGGGCGGAGGATTGGGCGAACTCCATTATCCGCCAGGATCGTGTCGTCAAGTCATACTGGATCACAGACGCGCAGATTCCGGCCGTGCCGTTTCGGCGTCCCCCAAAGGTCGAGGGACACATCCGCGTGGTCGAGATCGACTCTCTGGACTATTCGGCTTGTGGGGGAACTCACTGCACGCGCACGGGCATGATAGGCCTGGTCAAGGTCTTGCGCGCTGAACGGAGGGGAGACAAGACCCGCATTTATTTTTACGCAGGAGAGCGGGCGTTTCAATATTTGCGCGCTTGTCACACCATCGTGATGAAAATTGCTCACGAGTACGATACCAATCCAGAGGGCATTCTGGGCGCGCTCGAGCGACAGCAGGAATTCTTGCGGACCGCGCAACGGGAGCTGGAGGATGCTAGGGCCGCCAATACCATCGCGGAGGCCAGGCGTCTCGCCGAGAGCGCGGAACCGTTTGAAGGAGTGAGGCTCGTTCTCGCTTCGTTTCGCGACAGGCCGGCTCAAGAATTGCGCACTCTGGCGAGTCAGATGCAGGGAGAGCCTGGACTGGTCGGGGTTCTGGCCGCGTTTGACGGCAGCAAGATCAGCCTGGCCGTTGCATGCGTTGTGAAAGTGGGAGTGAGCGCGAATGACCTGATTCGCAAACAACTTGCCGAAATAAACGCCCGCGGCGGTGGAGATGCTCGGTTGGCTCAAGGCGGCGGGACCACCGACGAGGAGCATTGGCGGCACATCTTTGACCACAGTCGAAATTTCGTTAGGGAGTTGCTAGCAAACGGCAAGCCCTGACTGGCATCCTATCACGAGCAAGAGGATGATAATGAAGTTACATTGTAGCGATTTTGTCGAGGGATATCCTCTCATCATCTTGCACGGCCTCTTTGGATCCTCTGAGAA
>JAMDCU010000116.1 GCA_023489485.1 Chloroflexota bacterium | reverse complement strand
AACATCGCAGCAGCTTGATGACGAAATTGAATGTACATGACATGGCGGGGCTGGTGCGGATCGCGATCAAGCACGGCTTGATCTTTATGGATGAATAGTAGGAGAACCCATCTCCCCCTCCCCCCTCTTCCCAAAGGGAAGAGGGGGGTTTTTTGTGGTGAGGAGGCACTCCCGAGGGGCAGGCAAGCCCCTGGGGGGTAAATGGGGTCTTTTTGCTCTAGAAGGTAGGGAAACACCCTATAGACCCCAAGGACGCTTTGTGACATTATAGAGCCAGAGCGAAGGTGGACTGGGTGAAAATTCGGAGGTGACGGATGAGGACGGACAGGTGGACACGGCGCTCGGCAGGTGACAGCGGAAATGGGTATGGCCGCAACGGTTATCACGTGAACGGACTCCACAAAACCAGCGTCATGGTCGTGGATGACGAGCCCATTTTCGTGAGAATTGCATCCCTCTTCCTCGAGACCCATCACAAGAATGAAGTCGAGATCGTTGGTACGGCAAACGGTGGGGAAGAATGCCTGGCCCAAGTCCAACTGCTCGCGCCCGACGTTGTCCTGCTCGATTTGAATATGCCCGGACTCTCCGGCCTCCAGACAATACCTCTGTTACGGATCATGTATCCAGAGTTGCGGATCGTGGCATTGACACTGAACGATGACGAGATGTATCGCAAGGCCGTTCTGGCCGCCGGAGGAAATGAGCTCGTCTCCAAAGCGACTATGAACACCGACCTGATTCCGGCGATTCACCGGGTGATGGAGGAAGGCGAAGTAGAACTGGAACGGGTGGCCGCTTGAGCTTAGCCACGTGCGACGGTGTGCCGGCCCCGATCCGCTCTGGGGCCGGCCGCTTCGCCCGGTTCGAGACCTGATACCGCCATGATGAGTGCAGCGAAGAATTAGACTCCAGTCTCTGCACGTTTTAGTCAACGACTAGAGTGCCCATCGTACCAAATCCTTGGCGAACCGATAGACCTAGCGAGAGACCCCACAATTCGCCAAGCCCACACTCAGTGCCAAATTTCTTTCTTCGCTGCACTCATCATGACAGATCAGACAAAGACCTAGATCTCGCTACAGGATCATCTTCTGGCAGGAACCATGCAGCGGAGCAGATACCTGGATCATAAATCCACGCGCACTTGCCATCCTCGGGAGGTTCCGGCCAACATTACATCTAAAGATCATAGACCGGGGCTGCCGCGGAATCGGGCAGCCCTCGTCATTCAAGCGCTCGAAAGGTGGGCCTTCTTTGCAACACTTTGTTCTCGGCCCGAGCCACGGATCCAACCGAAAAAAACGGCTCTTGACGTTTCGGCGCTGTCGCCGGGAGCGGCACAAGGCAGAGTATCGCCTTGAGGAAACCTATGCTCGTCTTTCGACTCTATATATCAGGCGCGGCGCCCAGTTCGGCGCGAGCGCTTGCCAATCTAGAAACAATCTGCCAGGAGTATTTTCCCAACAATCACAAGGTCGAGATTGTGGACACTCTGCGAGACCCACTGCGCGCCATGCGGGACGGGATCGTCGTTACCCCAGCTCTCGTCAAGATTTCGCCCGAGCCCTGCTGGACGATCATCGGCGACTTGAGCGAAGATGCACGGGTGCTGGCATCCATGCGTGAGACGAAAGGGGAAAATGAACAAGACCGGACGTACTCTGGCAAAGCAGTCGAACGGAAAGCGGCGTTCTCAGCAAGTCGATCTGGAAAAGGAAATCCGAAAGCGAACGATCCAGCTCGAAGCCGCCACGCACCACCTCGCCGAGCAAAAAAGCGAGCTGCGCACGCTGCAGGCCCAGTACCGGACCCTGATTGAGCAACTCCCCACGATTACGTATGTCGCCGCGGCTGATCCCACGGGGGCCCCGCTCTACATCAGCCCGCAAGTTCAATCGGTCCTCGGTTTTTCCCAAGAGGAATGGGTGGCCGACCCGCAGCGATGGGCCGAGCAACTGCATCCCGAAGACCGAGAGACGGTTCTCTCCCAGTATCCTCATCGCTTTGAGGGGCGGGATTCGTTTTGTGCCGAATACCGCCTGCTCTCCCGCGACGGTCGCGTCCTCTGGCTGCGTGACCAGGCCACCCTGGTGAAGGATGACTTGGGCAAGCCGATGTTTGTCCAGGGCGTGATGATGGATATCACGGACCAAAAGCGCGCCCAAGCCCTGCTTGCCCTTTCCGACCGGTTTGGGACGAGATAAGTAGAGCAGGGAACCTGCTCACTCTCTCACCCCGCAAGGGACGCCTAGCGACCCTCCCCTCTCCCCCTCGTCGTAGGGGGAGAGGGAAACGGTCGATCGACCCCGCGTTGCCCGCCCCGCGCTTTCGAGCGGGTCCCTAGACCCCGCGTTCTTTGCGGGGGTCCAGCGGGGTCCCTAGACCCCGCGTTCTCCAGCGGGGCGCACCGGAGGTTGTTTAACTCGCGCGGGCCAGGCTATGACGCCTTCCACCGGGCGTCGACTCGAGAGTTGACCATGAAGCAGCGTTATAGCCTGCAACTCGGCAGCGTTGTGCTCGGACTGATCGCACTCATTAATGCAGCGTGGTTCTTGCCGTCGCCGACGCACCGGCTCTCCGACGAGACCTATGTGCCCGCGGTGCGGCCTCCTCCCCCCGCCTGGATCCTCGGCCCCATGCACGCATGGTGGGCGCCGGAAGCCCCCTCCGCTCCTTTCATCAACAAGATCCTCGACGAGTATTCAGACCACCATATTCCCCTCACGGTGTTCCATTTTGACGCATGGGCCTGGGAGACTTGCAACAATAACGCCCAGCTGCGCTTTGATGATTCACTCATCCAGCGAATGCGCAAGGAGCAAATCCGGGCGATCTTCTGGATCGTCCCTCTGATCGCGACGCAGTGTCCCGAATATCGGGACGCGGCGGCCAAAGGCTATTTCGTCCGCGACGCCCAGGGCAAGACGATTGTGACTCCTCCCGGCTGGTGGCAAGGGGAAGGGAGCTGGATTGATTTCGACAACCCGGCAGCCGTGGCGTACTGGCACGGCTTGCTCGATCCGCTCTTTGCGCGGACGCAGGGAGTGATGGGCGGATTCTATGTGGACGACGTGCGTCCGGACCTTGCGAACGATTCATCCTATTTTGACGCCTTTGTCCTCGATCTTCAGAGATATACACGAGCACACGTCCCCGATTCGGATATCGTATTCAAGCGGTATGGCGTGAACACGGCGGACGACACATTCCTGAGCCAGTACGCTCACGTGAGCTATGTGAACGATTTTCCGACGGATTTTCAGGGGTTGCGCGAAGGGATCGAACATGTCTTTTCCACCACTGCGTTGATTCCCGCCCCCTATAACGAATTCACCGCGTATGATCGGACCGACCCCGATGCCGAGACGCTTATCCGGCGGATGCACTGGGGCGCGTTCCAAGCGGTGATGGAAAACGCTCCGGCGCTCGCGAGCACGTTTCCATGGGACCCCCACTATCCCTCCAACGTGATGCAGCTATTCCAATACTATGCGACCCTGCATTGGGAATTGATTCCTTATCTCCACAGCTATGACCAAATGTCCCAAGAGACCGGGATCGCGATTCTGCACGACGTGGATGCGGCCCATGACTCGGCAATGCTCGGCGATGAGATTTTCGTGCAATACGTGACGGATTACACTCGCACCCTTGCGGTGACGCTGCCCAAGGGGGAGTGGATCAATTACTGGGACGAGCAGGTCTATACGGGTCCGGTCACGATTCAACTGCCTGTTCCGCTCGGCCGCGAGCCGGTATTCATCGCCAATGGAGCGATCATTCCCATGCAGGTGCGCGACAGCACGACGGCGCACGGAACGACCGCCTCTGCGGGCGCGCTCACGGTAGACGTCTATCCCACCATTCATTCCTCTTTTCGGTATTTCGATCCGAGCGGGGCGCGCGTCCGGTTCGACGCGTGGGAGAATGGAGGGCGCGTGACCTTGTGCACCGATTGGCCGCCATCGCAGCCCGTGATTTACCGCATCGAGCGCCGGTCTGCCGCGCCGCAACGGGTGAGTTCGCTGAACGGCGCGGTCGGAGTCAATACGCCGTGGGGCACACCGCTGCCGCCGCTCACTAGCGAGTTGATGGTTGACGGATCGTCGGGGGGATGGTTCTTCGATGCGGCGAGCCACCACCTGTATATCAAGCAGAGCCAACCCGGGGGTTGGTGCCCGAATCGGCGACTGCTGCGCATTGATCGGTTTGAGTTGGAAGGGGATTAGGCGATGCACGAAACGTAAAACGTAAAGCGTGATGCGTGGGACGTGAGACGTGAGAGATGAAACGTAAAGAGTAGAGTTGTAAATCGCGAAGGGTGAGGTATAGGATGTTGATGGAACGAGTGCTTGGAGCCGAGAAGGCAAGACCACCGGGCGCGCCGGTCCGGGAGAGGCGACGGAACGCCTCGGTCCAGGCGCGTTTGATGCAACTGGCCGAGGAGACGCCGGATTTCGTGGTCATGATTGACGTGCGAGGGAATGTACTGTACGGCAATCCTGCCGCGCGCAGGCTGCTTGGCATTGACCGAGAGACAAAGGGAATTCAGATCGAGGATGTGCACCCGACCTGGGCGAATATGCTCGTGCTGGGTGTCGGCATCCAGACCGCCCTCCTGGACGGAGTGTGGCGAGGGGAATCGGCGCTCTTGAATGCGGATGGGGAAGAGGTGCCCGTCTCGGAAATGATTCTCGCGCACCCGGACGCGGACGGCCGCTGCGATTACCTTTCAATCGTCGCGCGCGATATTGGCGAGATCAAACAAACGGAGAATGCGCTCGCGGCGAGCGAGCAGTTCTACCGGCGCATCGTGGAATCGGCGAACGCGGGAATGTGGATCGTCGATTTGGACGAGCGCGTCACGTTTGTGAATCCGCGCCTGGCCAGGCTCTTGGATTTTGCCGTCGAGGAAATGATCGGCCGGCCGATTTCCGAGTTCCTGGCCGAGCCCATTCGCCCGTCGGCGCAAGAGGAACGCGCGTGCAAGCTCTACCGGAAAGATGGAACGACGATCGACGCGCGGCTCTCGATCAGCCCGCTCTTTGATCAAAATGAGGAACACGCGGGAACGCTGGGGGTGGTGGTCAGGATTTAGGGGTTGTTTGGCGACAGCCCTGCAAGTTGCAGTGGAAGGATAATACAATGTGCGGCGCTTGCATGCGCCGCACATTGTATTGAACCCGCAGAGCCGGCACTTGTTCTACAGCTTGACGTTCATGAGATACGGAACGCCGATCACAACGAGGCCGATAAAGAAGATGACGCCGAAGATCAGCCCCAGCTTCCAAAAATCGGCGCGGCTGATATAACCGCTGCCATAGTAGACCGGCGAAGGTCCCGTCGCATACGGGGTGAGGATGCCGATCAAACCCAGCGAGTAGACGCAGAGCAGCGCGAAGGGCGCGACCATCGCTGCCGGTAGAAGCTTGACGCCCACTCCGAGCACGAGAGGCAGAACCGCCGTCGTATGGGCCGTGAGTGAAGCGAAGAAATAGTGGATAAAGTAGAACAGCGCGACGAGCAACACCATGATCACGACCGGGTCCATCCCCTTGAGCGGCGCGGAGGCGAGATCGGCGAACCACTTGACGAACCCCACCTGCTGCAGCCCGGCAGCCAGTGTGACCAACGTGGCAAACCACACCAGCACATTCCACGCGCTTTTGTTCGCGAGGATGTCATCCCAGGTGACGATTCCAGCGGCGATCATCAGCACAATGCCCACCAGCACGACCGTGGTCGCATTGATAAAGTTGGTCCCAAAGTACGGCAACCCGAACATGGTGTTGGAGCCGACGATCCAGAGGAAAAGCGCCAGAATGACCAGGCCGATCATGATGAGTTCCTTGGTCGTCACTTTGCCCAGCTTGCCCAGCTCTTGGCCGGCCCATTGTGGGATTTCTTTGCTGACCTTGACTTCCGGAGGATAGATCAGGTAGACCAGCACCGGCAGGAGCAAGAACAGCACGATGCCGACGGGGAGGAATCCCTGCGCATACTGGATCCAATTGACGTCGAGCTTGGTTGTGGTCTTGACGATCGCGAGGGCGGCGGCGGTCGGCGCCAGCGAGGTGATGAACATGGAGGAGGTCACGCACGTCGCGGCGAACGCCGTCCACATGATGAAGGATCCGATCTTGCGCGCGCTCGGGCTGTTCGGTTCCGACTGGTACAGCGCCGGAATGTTGCGAATGACCGGGAAGATGGTGCCGCCGCTACGTGCCGTGTTGGACGGCGTGCCAGGAGAAATCACCAGGTCGGCAATCGAGATGGCATACCCGAGGCCCAACGTACGACCGCCCAGCCAGCGCACGAGCACTAGTGCGATACGCCGTCCCAGGCCGGTCTTGTTGTACCCCATCGAAAAAACAAAAGCGCCGAAGATGAGCCACACAGTCGTGTCCGAGAAACCGCCGAGAGCCCAGCTGATCGACGTACCAATGTTGGCGTTCACATACCGCATGGTCGCCGCGACGGTGACACCGATCAGCCCAATCGCTGCCGCTGGGATCGGTTCCAGGATCAATCCCAGAATGACCGCGATGAACATGGCAAAGTACAGCCATGCACTCATCGTCAGACCGGAGGGAGAGCCAAAAACATAACCATACAGCACGAGGACGAGCCAAACGAGGATGGGGAGGCCTGCTTTCCAAGCAAGGCCGGGAGCTGCCTTTGGGGATACCGCAGGCAGTGAGACCTGAGCGGTTGCCATGTTCTCCTCCTTTGGAGAGCAACTTGCCTGGCATGCCAGGCAGAGACCAATAGAGCCGACTAAAAAAAAGGCGCCTCACGCATGAGGCGCATCCCATCAAGACTCGCTCAAGACACCTTTGAACCGCGGAATGCACACGCCGCGCTGCGCGTGCTTTCCTACTTATATGATACCCGAGAATCGAGAGTTCGTCAACGAGCCGAATTGGGGTCTGGGGAAGCGAGCGTGCGCGCTCTGGCAACCGAGCGTGCGCGCTCTAGTGTGCGAGCGCTTGCGCCTGGTGGATGATGGCATCGGTGACCTGGTTCGTTCTGGCCGTCCCGCCCAAATCGGGCGTCAGCACCCGGCCGTCGCCGGTCACTGCTCGAATCGCGGCGAGGATCAAGTTCGCCGCTTGCTTCTCGCCCAAAAAATCCAGCATCATCGCGCCACACCAGATCATGGCAATGGGGTTGGCAATCCCCTTGCCAAAGATATCGGGTGCCGAGCCGTGCACCGGTTCAAACATCGAGGGGTAGGTCCGCTCCGGATTGATGTTGCCGCTCGCCGCCATACCCAGGCTGCCGCAGATCGCGCCCCCGAGGTCCGTGAGAATATCGCCGAACAAATTCGAAGCGACGACGACATCCAGCGACTCGGGGCGAAGCACAAACCGCGCGGCGAGCGCATCGATGAGGACGCGTTCTGTCTTTACGTCAGGGTATTCCCGCGCGACCTCGGCAAAGATCTCATCCCAGAACGTCAGCGAATGCTGCTGGGCGTTCGATTTCGTCGCGCTGATGAGGTGCCGGCGGGGGCGGCTCTGCGCCAGGTTGAACGCGTAGCGGATGACCCGCTCGACCCCGACGCGTGTAAAGATTGACGTCTCGACGGCCATTTCGATCGGCAAGCCGCGGTGGGCCCGCCCGCCGGCGCCCGCGTACTCCCCCTCGGTATTCTCGCGAATGACGATAAAGTCGATATCTCCCATCTTTTTGTCCGCGAGCGGACTCTTGACGCCGGGGACGAGCTGGCTGGGACGATAACAGACATACTGTTCGAATCCCATGCAGATCGGCAGGCGCAAGCCGCGCAACGAAATGTAATCAGGGACGGTGGGGAAACCGACGGCGCCGAAATAAATCGCGTCGAACCCGCGCAGGATCTTGAGTGCCTCTTTCGGCATCATCTCACCGCGCGCGAGATAGTACTCGCAGCCCCAAGGGAAGGATTCATCATGCAAGCGATACGCGCCGGTCAATTCGCCGACGGCGTCGAGCACGCGCACTCCTTCGGGCGCCACTTCCTGCCCGATGCCATCGCCGGGAATGAGGGCAATGTGATAATCGTGCACCGCGCCTCCTTTTATGCTGCTTTATATCGCTTTCACAAAGAGCCACGCCGAAACAAAGAGCCCGGTGATGACGACAAAGACCTTGATCCAGCCCTGGTTGACGCGTTTGGCGAGGCGCGCGCCCGCATACCCGCCGATGATCGCGCCCATGCCCATGAGAATGGCGAGCGGCCACACGATGAGGCCGCGGACGATGAAATAGATGAGCGCGATGCCGTTGATGCCGACGGAAAGGAGTGTCTTGAGCGCGTTCATCCGGTGAATGTCGCGCAGGCCCATCATGCTGAGAGAGGCGAGCATCAGGATGCCGATGCCGGCGCCAAAGTAACCGCCATAGGCCGCGACAAAGAGTTGAAAAGAAAAGCCCCAAATGCCCGAGGCCCAATTGATCTGCTCGGTCCCGTTGGGGTCCCCGTTGCTCCTGGCGAGACGCTTGAACAGGTCGCTGGCGGCAAAGAGCAGGGTGGCAAAGAGGATGAGGAAGGGGACCACATGTGCAAACGTCTCCTCGGAGGTGTCGACGAGGACGACCGCGCCGAGTAGGCCGCCGAGCAAGCTTGGGATGAGGAGCGTGAGCAGGAGCTCCCGTTTGCGCGGCAAATCAGGGCGATAGGCCCAGGCGCTGCTGGTGGTCCCCGGCCAGACGATGGCCGTGTTCGTGGCATTGGCAAGAATCGGGGAAATCCCAAAGGCGACGAGCGATGGGAAGGAGATGAGGCTGCCGCCTCCGGCGACAGAGTTGATGGCACCGGCGATGACGCCGGCGAGGAAAAGGCCGACCAGACCGAGTATGTTTTCCAAGTGAGTGAGGTAGCTCCTCTCAGCCTTGCGCCTGGATGCCCTGGAACCGATCGT
>JAMDCU010000082.1:1169-8924 GCA_023489485.1 Chloroflexota bacterium | reverse complement strand
CGATGAGGTCGGGAATCAGATCATAGACCGCGCCGCAGCCGTGGAAAAAGATCTTGGCATCCGTCTTTTTCTTGATGGCATCTACCAATCGCCGTTGTTTCGGTTTAATCATGGCGCGATAGGTTTCGGGACGGATCAGCCAGCCGCTCTGGGTATTCACATCGTCCCAATAGGTAAAGACCTGGATATACTTGCCTACCTCGTCGAGGTAGCGGGTGCTCGACTCGATGTAGATATCCGTAATCTGCTCCATCAGCCGGTCCGCAAAGCGGGGTTCGGACACGAGAGCCATCAGGAAATTCTCGAGCCCCATGACGCGCGCCGGCTGCTCAAAGATGCCGCCTCCGATGACCCCGGAGCCGACGAGCGCATAATCGGTGTGCTCGTAAAGGTACCGGGCCTGCTCGCCGAGCTGAGCATTCAACTCCGGAGGATCGGGCGCGGGCCACGCATAATGGTCAAGGGCTGTAAGGGTCGGTTCCTTGATAGGAAAATCCACCCAATCAAAATAGAGGCCCCCCTCTTTGGGCATGTGCAACTTGGAGCCCCAGCGGTCCGTAAAGGCGTAATAGTTGCCCTCCTCAAAGATCTGGAGGCCAGGCGCGGTGGCCGCAGGCAGCTGCACAAGCCGGAAATCGACGCCAAAGCGCTGAAGGAGCGCGTCGTCCACATACGGGAGCTGCTGGATATAGTCGAGCATCTTGATCTGTTCGAGCGGCATGCCGAGATGCTTTTTGAGCTCGACGTAACTGGTTTGGGAAATCGAGGAGACAATCGTCGCGCCCAGGTCGATGGGTACGCGATCCGGCTCCTGGTGATTGAGTGCGTGCGAGACGCGTTCGCGCGAGTTCATCCTCCCCCCCTGGATCTAGCTCAGCCTCCTTCTGAGGAGCGCCTGCAGGGCAATCGAAACGACGACGATAAACCCGTAAATGACCTGGGTGTAGTACTGCGTGAGACCCGCGGCGACAATGCCCGGATTGATTGCATTGATGATGAAGGAAGCGACAAAAGTGCCAAAGATGGTGCCGGTGCCGCCAAAGACCGAAGTACCGCCCAGAAACACAGCCGCCAACGTATTCAAAAAGTTGCCTTGTCCCATCGTCGGCCAGAAGAAGAGGAGGTCGACGCTCTGCACAAAACCCGCAAACGCTGCGGCCAGACCGACGAGAGCGAAGCATGTGATTTTGACGCGGTCGACGTTCACGCCCATCAGGCGCGCACTGTCGACGTTATCCCCGGTGAGAAACACGTGGGCGCCGAATTGGGTACGATTCAAGAGAAACCATACGATAATCGCGATGATGATCATCCAGATGAACTGCATCGGAAGCGCACCGCCGACCCGGCCGACCAGCCCCTCGTGCAAGATCGAGCCCTGCAGGAAGGTGAGTCCGATGCCCTGAGCGTTCGTGACGACGAGCACCGCACCCGCCCAAAAGAACTGCGTGCCGATCGTCGCGACGAGCGAAGGGACGCCGACCTTGACGACGATGAGGCCGTTGATGAGTCCGGCCATCAGTCCGAATAGGAGGCAGGCGACAAAACCGAGCCAAAAGTTCTGAGTGTTCAGGTAGACAACGTCAAAGCCCGTCATCCCCCACGCCATGATCGAGCCGAAGGACAGATCGATCTCTGCCGCAATGATCACCAGAGTCAAAGGGATCGCGACCATGGCAAAGTAGGGCGTCGTCACGAGCAGCGCGTTATAGATGTTGAACGACAGAAAGGTAGTGGGCGCGGCGATCACGAAGACTAACCAGATGACGAAGGCGACCCCGACGGTGCCGATTTGAAGAGCATACCGGCGCGCCCATCTAGCGAGAGGATGCCGGCGCACCGCGGGCGCTTGGGGACGTTTGGCTTCAGCTTCAATCGCAGAATTCATATGATCGTCTCCCTCCCTACGCTGCCGTCTGAGGACTGATATCCAGAGTCCCGGTGTGAGCCAGACGCTGCAACCGGTCAATCAAAGCATCAACCGTCAATTGATTCTTTTTGAATTGACCGGCGATGGTGCCGCGGTCCAGGATTACTATTCTATCTGCGACTGGGTGGACATGAAAGATGTTGTGATCGATGAAGATGGCCGACTTGCCGGCTTTCTTGATCCCCTCGACAAAGTCGAGGCACTTTTTCGTCTCGGAAAGGGACAACCCCATCGTCGGTTCATCGAGGATGATGAGCTCCGCCTGGAAATAGAGCGCGCGTGTAATCGCTACCCCCTGCCGCTCACCGCCGGAAAACGTCTTGACGACCGAATCGGGAGTGACGGCGGCGGAGGTGAACCCCATCATGGTATTCATCAATTTCTGCGTCTCGTTCCGCATCCCGCCGAGGTCGAGGACCCCCCAACGGTTTGTCAGCTCCCGTCCCATGAAAATATTGCGCCACAGGGATTGTTGATCGGCGAGCGCGCGCTCCTGATAGACGACCTCGATCCCCAGGTCGCGCGCCTTGGCCACGGACAGGTGGTCCACCTTTCTACCTTTCCAGTAGATTTCACCGCCCGGGTCCGGCGGATGATAGCCCGTAATGATCTTGACCAGCGTAGACTTGCCCGCGCCATTGTCGCCGAGCAGGCCGACGATCTCGTTCGCGCCAACCTCGAAATTGATTTTGTGAAGCGCGGCGACCTCGCCAAAGGTCTTGGAGACGTTTTTCAATTGGAGGATATCATCCATAAGCCCTCTCCTGTCGGATAGACCGGACAGGCCTCGCCTTGAGCGAGGCCTGTCAACTCTCACACGAACCTAGCGGATGTTCTTTTGGGCGAGAGGCGCGATAAAGGCCACGTTGCTCTTATCCACAAACCCCGCACCCGTGTTGATGTCCAAGCCGGAAAAGCCATAGACCTTGGTGAGGCAGATCTGGAGAATCGGCAGATAACCCTGCAGCCACTCCTGCTGGTCGATCACCAGACTCGTCCAACCCCCCTGGATCGCCGCTACCGTCGCCGGCGACAGGTCAAACCCCGCCAGGTAAATGTCCCCCGGCTTCTTCCCCGCCGCCGACAAGTACGTCTGCGCTGTCGCCGTCAAGCCCCCGTGATCCGTCACCACCAGCTTGACGTCCGGGTGCGACGACACGTACGCCGCAAACGTCGGCACCCCTGCCACCGGGTCCGCATTCGTCGCCGCATCAATCTCGATGTAATCTACCTGCATCCCCGCTTCTTTCAGCGCATCCATGACGCCTTTCGTCCGTTCCCCGCGGGTCGGCTGGGACAGCAAGCCCCACACCATCGCCCGATCCCCCTTCTTCAAGCCCGACCGCTTGAACGCTTCCACCCCGAGATCGTGACCCGCCTGGTACAACTGCGCCCCCACATACCCAAAGCCGTTGGCAGCATATTTCGCCTGCGCCTTGGGCAAGGGCGTATTCTGACTCGTCACGATGATCCCTTGTTTCTCAGCATCGTCGATCAGCGAGTCAAAGGATTCGTCGCCCGGATGCCCCATGACGGCGATGCCGTCCGGCTTGGTCGCCGCCGAGGTCCGGAACTGGGAGATCATCGTCTGCGGGTCCCAGTTCGACCACACATAATCCACTTTGGGACCCAGGTCGTTCTGCGCCTGGACGGCCCCGTTATAGACGTTCACGGCAAAGACGCCGCCCTGGGGACCGCCCGGGAAGAAGACGATCCGCACATTGCTGCACCACTTGTCCGTGGCTTGCGCCACCGGCGCTTGCTCCGGAGCTGCGGGAGGCGCGCTCAGCTCAACCGCCGCAGGTGCAGAAACAGGCACCGGCGCCGCAGTTGCGGAAACCACAGGGGCGGCGGCGGACAGCGCGATGCCAATCAATGCCAGCAAGGCAAAGACCAGTTGCTTTTTCATTTGTTACATCTCCTCCTCTGGTGTCGAGAGCGAACAGGCAAGCATTGACTGTTCATTATCGGATATTCTTCTGAGCGAGGGGGGCAATGAAAGCAACATTACTCTTGTCCACAAACCCCGCACCCGTGTTGATGTCCAAGCCGGAAAAGCCATAGACCTTGGTGAGGCAGATCTGGAGAATCGGCAGATAACCCTGCAGCCACTCCTGCTGGTCGATCACCAGACTCGTCCAACCCCCCTGGATCGCCGCTACCGTCGCCGGCGACAGGTCAAACCCCGCCAGGTAAATGTCCCCCGGCTTCTTCCCCGCCGCCGACAAGTACGTCTGCGCTGTCGCCGTCAAGCCCCCGTGATCCGTCACCACCAGCTTGACGTCCGGGTGCGACGACACGTACGCCGCAAACGTCGGCACCCCTGCCACCGGGTCCGCATTCGTCGCCGCATCAATCTCGATGTAATCTACCTGCATCCCCGCTTCTTTCAGCGCATCCATGACGCCTTTCGTCCGTTCCCCGCGGGTCGGCTGGGACAGCAAGCCCCACACCATCGCCCGATCCCCCTTCTTCAAGCCCGACCGCTTGAACGCTTCCACCCCGAGATCGTGACCCGCCTGGTACAACTGCGCCCCCACATAGCCGAACCCATTCGCCTGGTAAGCAGCTTGGGCTTTGGGGAGTGGGGTATTCTGGCTGGTGACGATGATGCCTTGCTTCTCGGCGTCGGCAATCAACGAGTCAAAGGATTCGTCGCCGGGATGGCCCATGACGGCGATGCCGTCCGGCTTGGTCGCCGCCGAGGTCCGGAACTGGGAGATCATCGTCTGCGGGTCCCAGTTCGACCACACATAGTCCACCTTGGGACCCAAGACGTTCTGCGCCTGGACGGCCCCGTTATAGACGTTCACGGCAAAGACGCCGCCCTGGGGACCGCCCGGGAAGAAGACGATCCGCACGTTGCTGCACCATTTGCCGGCGAGGGCTCCCGGTGCCGGGGGCGGAGCCGTCGTCGGTTGAGCGGCCGTGGTCGGCGCGGTGGTTGCCGACACCGCGGTGGGCCCGGACGTCGGTTGCGCCGGAGCGGTAGTGGCGGGCGGAGCCGGCGGTGGAGCGGCGCAGGCTGCGAGCGCTACCAGTATGAATAGCGCGAGCAGGACAAAGGTCAGCTGCTTTTTCATTTGTTACCTCTCCTCCTTGGGAGTAAATGCGTACCCTGTTTCTTGGAAAGAGCGTGCGCAAAAGTTTCCTTTACCACCTCCTTTCGTCGGCCGCAAGAAACGAGCAGCAAAAACCATTCAGAACCGACACGTGGAAGCCTAAATCGCATGGGCAGCGCACAAAACAGAAAAGCCTCCTGACCGCGGCGCATCAGCACCGGGCCAAAAGGCCTCCATCACACCTTTGACGGGGTTCGCTATTCTTATCGACTGCGTGAGAATCAGGGATGCTTGGCATACGTCTGTTCTCCGTTGCCGCTTTGAAAGCCAAGGCTACTGGACAGCTACCGCCTGAGAAGAGGGTTGTAGAGTCAACAAAGAACTCTGACGAACGACGAGTTCGGGAGTGAGCAATGTGGTCGATGGTTTGGCGTTGTCTTTGCCCGGTTGGGGCGATTGGATGTGCGAGTGCAAGACTTGGACGGCGACGCGGCCGACGTCGACCACATGTTGATGAACCGTGGTCAATGGGGGCCAGAAGTAGGCTGATTCAGGGGTATCGTCGAATCCCACGAGCGCCACATCTTGAGGAACGCGGCGGCCCAAGTGGTGAGCTGCCCCCAGCGCGCCGAGCGCCATCTGGTCGTTGCAGGCAAAAACTGCGTCCACATCCGGCTGCTGCGCAAGCAGCTTGCGCAGGCCTTGGTCGCCGCTCATGGCCGACCAATCGCCTTCCACGACAAGGGATGGCGCTGGGTTCAAGCCCGCACGCAAGAGTGTTTCTCTCCAGCCCTCGTACCGCTCGCGCGCCTCCCACCATACCAGAGGACCCGTAATCAAGCCGATCTTGCGCCGTCCCTGATCAAAGAGATGTTGAGTGACCATCGCCGCACCGGCTCGGTTATCCACTGCCACAACCGAGAGGCCGGGACTTGGCCGCATACTGAGAAAGACTGTCGGAGGCAATTGCTCCAACCAATCGGGTCGGATCCATTCGCGATTGCGGCCCACCTCGGGGACGGCCCAGACAATTCCATCCACCCGCCGGGCGGCCAGGGTGTCCAGGATCGAAGCCACGTTCGGATCGTCGGGGTTGGGTATCAGATTGAGAAAGAGCGAGTAACCCAATTCGTTCGACTGTTGCTCCACTCCTGCTACCGTACGTGAAGGTCCGTAATAGTCCAAGCCCCAGGCGACGACGGCCAGGGTATTGCTCTTGCGACTCACCAGGCTGCGCGCCAGGATGTTTGGCCGATAGCCCAGACTCTTGATGGCCTTCTGGACGCGATGTCGGGTGGCCTCGCTGATCTCGCCCTGGTTATTGACGACGCGGGAGACGGTCTTGATGGACACGCCCGATTGTTTGGCCACATCACGCAATGTCACATGCAGCGAATGAGGTTTCGGCAGGTAGAGTTTTCGCATAAGTGGGTTCGCGCCCCGCTGACAACGTTGACGACAACGCTAACGACATTATACGACGACGTCAGCCGAAAGTCAATACCTGAACCTCTGTTCGCCAGGACTGGGCCCGGTTCTCCACAGGTCCTCATCGAAGCCGTGACGGCCGACAGAGCTGTGGGGGCAAGTTCAAGAAGCCTGACCCTTTCCTCTTTGACCGCGGCTGGCTTTTGGATACAATACCCTCGATAGGTTGCACTCCAATGCCAACCCCACAACCGCTCCACCCTCTATCCAACCCCGATGATTTGCTCGCGCAGCTGACGCTGGAGCAAAAGGTTGGACAGGTGCTCCTCGTCTGTTTTAATGGCACTACTCTCACTCCCGACTCGCGCGCAGAGATCATTGAGCTTCACGTGGGCGGCGTCATCTTCCTCGACCACAATATCGAATCGCCGGCTCAACTGGCGCAGCTGGCCGACGACTTGCAGCAAGCGGCACGTGTGAACGGCAGCCCTGCGCTTTTCATGGCTATCGACCAGGAAGGGGGCACCGTCACACGCTTGAAGGACGAAAAAGGGTTTACCGAATTCCCCGGAGCGATGGCGATCGCGGCGACCGGAGATGTGGAGAACGCGCGCCGCATTGCGCGGGCGATGAGCGCGGAATTGCGCGCGGTCGGCATTAATCTGGACCTCGCTCCTGATCTCGACGTGAACAACAACTCGCAGAATCCAGTTATCGGCACGCGCTCGTTCGGCTCCGACCCCACGCGCGTCGCAGAATTTGGCATTGCGTTTATACAAGCGATGCAAGACGCGGGTATTGCTGCGGTAGGCAAGCATTTTCCCGGCCACGGCGACACGGCGCTAGACTCACACCATTCACTTCCGACAGTGCCCCACGACCGTGCGCGACTCGAATCCGTGGAATTCGTCCCATTCAGGGCCGCGATCAAGGCCCAAGTTGCAGGCATCATGTCAGCACACATCACTTTTCCCGCGATTGATTCCACGCCGGGCCTCCCGGCCACTCTTTCGCGGAAGGTGCTCACAGACCTCTTGCGTCGCGAAATGCAATACGATGGCCTGATCATGACGGATGAACTGACGATGGGCGCGGTCGCCACGAGCGGCTTTCCCCCGCCCAGAGCGGCCGCCGCCGCACTCGCCGCCGGAGCGGACATGCTCCTCCTCCAGACCGGATTCGGCATGCACCAGCAGGTGCGACAAGAGTTGATCGCGCGTGTGCAGCGTGGCGACATTCCCCGCGCGCGTCTCGACGACGCCGTGCATCGCGTGTTGTTGGCCAAAGCGCGATTCGGCATCCTGAGCGGAACGGAGTCTGGAACGCCAGACCGGG
>JAMDCU010000082.1:0-1159 GCA_023489485.1 Chloroflexota bacterium | reverse complement strand
CACATTGGTGCGCGACGATCCTGGTCTTGTGCCCATCCGCCTCGGCGCACCCATCCTCGTCGTGGAAACGAGAGCTTTCGGCCTCGGTAAACGACTCCATGCGGCGACGGTACTGGTCGCCGAGCAACCCACACCGAACGAGATCGCGGCTGTGGTCGAGGCCGGGAAGGAGACGGGCGCAGCCCTTGTCGCGACGAGCGATGTGGCGAAGAACAGGCAGCAAGCCGAACTGGTCCATGCCCTGCAACAGGCCCACGTTCCTGTCATTGCGATCGCTATGCGCTCGCCCTACGATACGCTCTACCTGAAAGATGCATCGACATTGCTGGCGACCTACGGCGCGCCCCCGCCGACACTCGACGCGCTGATAGACATCCTTACGGGGAAGATCAAGCCACAAGGCCGGCTGCCGGTGCACCAGATGTCGTCGTCCGCTTGAGCCGCGATGTCCTTCCTGTCACTCGATCCTTCCAATCCCGCCCATCTCTCGGCGATTGTTTCGATTTGGACCGCGTCCTGCGGCCCCGCACTGGCCATGACTCGCCGTTTGGCTGCCTACAATCTGCAGCCCGCGACCGGCGCAGTGCAGGCCGGCCAAGTTGCCGTCCGCTATGATGCACCGATCGGATTTGTCCTTTGCAGCGCCCTTCCCGGCGACCGCGCGACCTCTCCTCCCGAACTCGGCTGGATTGATGCCGTTACGGTTTTGCCGAATGCACAGGGGCACGGTATCGGCAGCGAGCTGCTCGCATGGGCGGAAAACTGGCTGCGCGAGCAGGGCTGCACCGGAGCAAGGCTCGGCGGCGGCCTTCGCCCGTTCGCCGCGGGCTATCCGGCGGAATTAGGGAATGAGGGTTTTTTCCGCCGTCGCGGTTTCAGGGCTCGGGCTGGGAGCGAATACGTCTGGGATGTCGCACGCGATCTGAGCGACTATGCGACGACGCGACGGGGCAACGACGCGGCGATCCGTCCTGCGCAGCCGGGCGAGGAAAACAGGTTGCTTGAGTTCTTGGAGCGGGAATTTCCGAATCGTTGGCGCTTCGCATTCCAGGAATTCCGACGCGAGGGCGGTCGCATTTCCGATTGGGTCGTACTTTTGACCGGACGAGGCGTGGATGGATTCGCGCGGTTGACATTTGAGGACTCGGTGCAGCCCCTC
>JAMDCU010000030.1 GCA_023489485.1 Chloroflexota bacterium | reverse complement strand
TGGTTCGACTTGAATGTCTTGTTCACTTGGCCGGCTGCCGTCATTGCATCGAGCATAGTGGGGCTGCCGCTCATGATCCAGGCGGCGAGAGCGGCGATTGAGAATGTCGACCCGGCGATGGAAAATGCTGCTCGCACACTGGGTTCCTCCGAAGCGGAGGTCATTTGGCGCGTCACCTTGCCCCTGGCGCGGCGGGGAATCTGGGCGGGCCTGATCCTGGGCGCCGCGCGTGCCCTGGGCGAGTTCGGCGCAACGCTGATGGTGGCCGGCGACATCCCAGGCCGGACGCAGACGGCGCCGCTCGCGATCTACGATGCCGTGCAGGCAGGACGTTTTGCGGACGCGAATTGGCTGGTGGGGATGCTGACGCTCTTATCGCTGGCAAGCCTCTCAGCGGTCGGGCGCCTCCAGCGCCGCTCCCATGAGATTCGCTCCCATGCTTGAGGCGCATTTCGAAAAGGGGCTGAAAGATTTTTCGCTGTGTGTCGATTTGGAGGTGGGACCGGAGATACTTGTCCTCTTTGGAGCCTCTGGGGCGGGCAAGACCATGACCCTGAATGCGCTCGCGGGGCTGGTCTCTATCGACAAGGGGCGAATCACCCTGAACGAACGGGTGCTAAGCGATCACGAGCAGCGAATTCACGTTCCTCCACGCAGTCGGAGGATCGGTTACGTCTTTCAGAACTATGCACTTTTCCCCCACCTCACCGTGCGCGAGAACATTGCATTCGGAGTCCGGAGCCGGGGTGAGAAGCAGGCGCGCGTAGGAGAGATGCTCGCGCTGGCCCGCCTGACTGATTATGCCGATCGATATCCAGGACAACTTTCGGGGGGGCAAGCGCAGCGGGTGGCGCTCGCACGGGCACTCGCCACTCACCCCGAACTGCTGCTTCTGGACGAACCGCTGAGTGCGCTGGACGCGCCCACACGGATGCAGCTAAGGGGCGAACTGCGGGAGTTGCAGAGAGAATTCGGAATCCCAGTCGTGTTTGTGACGCACGATATGGGCGAGGCGTACTTTTTGGCAGACCAGCTCGCGGTCATGGGCGCGGGCAAGATCCTGCAAAAAGGCCCACCGGGGGAGGTTCTGCGGCATCCTCAGGATTTGTTCGTCGCGCGGGCAGTGGGAGTGAAGAATACCTTGCCGGGCATCGTCGCATCCAGGTCGCCGTCGGAGATGCGGGTGCAGGTGGGGGAAGCCCTCGTCGATACGCCGTATTTCCCCTTCGAGTTGGGGACGCCAGTCCATGTATGCTTGCGACCCGAGCGGATCATGCTCCTGCGTCCCGAGCGCGCGGGCAGGTCGAGCGACGAGAATGCATTATGCGGAACGATCGTTCGCGAAATGAGCGATGGGGCTAATGTGACGCTGTATTTCAGGGCGAACGGAAAGCGCCTGCTCGCCGACGAGGACTATGACCTGCAGATTGAACTCCCCGTCTATATCTACGAACGTCTTGATCTTGCCCATCAGCGGGAGTGGACCGTCTCGTTGCGCAAGAATGCGATTCATCTAGTAGCCTAATGACAGCCTAACGACAGCCTAATGACAGCCTAATGAGAGCCCAATGACAGCCCAATGCCAGCCTGATGCCAGCTTGATGCCAACCTAACCGCCGATCTCTGACATGTCACTCGTCTGCGGCCAACTCTTTTCCGAGAGGCCGTGGCCCCACGGCTTTTTGAATATGCTGGCCTGCATCAGCTCGAGGAGTTCCTCGTCGTCGGCTCCCCGGCGCAAGGGGGAGAGAACATCGACCTCATCGTCCCTGAGGAGGCATAGGCGGATGTGGCCGTCGGCCGTCATGCGGATCCGGTTGCATCCGGCGCAAAAGGGGTCGCTCACCGAACTGATAAAGCCCAGGGTGCCAACGGCACCCGCCAAACGGTAAGGGCGATGAGGCGTATGGCCGCTCCATTCGAGCGGTTCAAGCGGACCGAGTGCGGACTCGATCCGCTCTTTCATTTCGGCGACCGGAACGAGCGAGTCCATTTGAAAGTCCGCGATGGAACCGAGCGGCATGACTTCGATGAAACGCATCTGCCAGGGGTGATCGAGCGTCAGCCGCGCCAGGTCGGCGATCGCGTTCTCGTTATAGCCGCGGACGACGACGGCATTCAGCTTGATCGGCTGCATGCCGGCGTTTTCGGCGGCCAAAATGCCGCGCCACACGGCATCGAGTTTGCCAAAGCGCGTCATCAGTGCGAACTGCTCAGAATCGAGCGAGTCCAAACTGACGTTCACGCGTTTCAGCCCCGCACGCGCCAACGGCTCGGCCATCTTTTCCAGCTGCATCCCGTTCGTCGTCATCGCAATTTCCCGGATACCGGAAATCTGATTGATTCTCTCAATAAGAAGGGTGAGATTGGGACGTACGGTGGGCTCGCCGCCCGTGAGGCGAATGCGGTTGAAACCGAGACGTGCGGTCAGAGAAACGATCCGCACGAGTTCGTCGTCGGTCATGCGCGGTGCTTGCGCAAGGAAAGTCTGTCCCTGCTCCGGCATGCAATAGATGCAGCGGAGATTGCAGCGGTCGGTCAGAGAGATACGCAAATAATGAATTTCACGCCCGAAAGAATCGCGCATACAGGTCCTTCTGAGATCGCCGGCGTTTCGTTATATCACGCGGAGGGTTCCCGGCCAGAAAGTGACTTGGTTCGCCGGTTCCATCTATTTGTTGTAAGTGTGATGCAGGCCCTGGTCTTTGCTCGCCACCATGGCGTCGGCCATTTCGCCCACCATAGCGACGCCGTGACGATACTGGAAAGGCCACATGCTGTGAGGATCGAAGAATGCCACCCGGTCGAGGTCATGCAGAACGTGAACGAGGTCTGGCTGCAGACCGGGCATGGCGCTCAACTGTCCGTTAATAAAAGTTATGCCACGAACCTCTGTTGGCATACTAAGGTTTGCTAACAAGTCGGCCAGTGTGGCGCCCGCTTTGAGATGAATCTGTACATTCCCATAACCCACCTGCCCCGCCTGCCCTCCATATCGCGCTAACTCGCCATACAACCAGGTATCGACAACAATGTCGCTCAATTTATCCTCCCCCGATTGGCGGGAAAATACCTATCTCGTCTCCACTCTCCAGTCGCCAGTCGTCTGAGCGGGAGCGGCCGTTGACAAAGGTCACCTTGATTTGGTCCGCCGGTAGTTTGAGCAGTCTGATCAGGTCGCCTACGGTGGCGCCATCCGACAAATCGACCGGAAAGGGCACTCCCACTTTCGCATCCGCGACATGGGTGAGGAGATTGGCGAACAATTTCACGTTCACATGCATCGGAATTCACTCAAGGGCATCGGACGATATCCTGCGCCCAGAGGCAATCGGCGCAAGAAGGATTCCAACCCCAACACGCTTCGTTGCGCTCTCTGAGATCGCAGGTTTCACGCAGGTCGCAGTTGGGGCAAGAAGGAAAATGAAAACTGCGGACCTCACCACGGAAGCATTCGTAATCTTCCGACATCCATATCTCTGCGAGGGATTGTTGGTTCACATTCCCCAAGAGATAGCGATTCACCTGCTTCTTGCGGCCGTCGATGGCAAAGTAGCTATAGTTGTGCGACAGTGCGTAGCATGGGGCCACGCCGCCGTCCCAGCCGACGACGATGGATCTGTCCTGCACGAACCGGCAGCGTCTCTCCGCGCCCCAATGCATCCGAGGAAGTTCCAACGTGCCCCACATCACCCAGGCATCCGCTCTCACCGGCCACCCGCCCGCTTTGAAAGGAGGGCGCGGCTCGTAACCGTAGAGCATTTCGTCGCGCATGTCTTCGGAGTAGGGAAGGACGTTGCTCACGAGGACGCGCGATGCGTTCAGTCGCGAGGCCAGGCCGGTCAGCTCGGCCAGCTCGGCCACATTGCTTTTCAAGGCGACAAATTCGATTCCCAGAGCGGGGAAGAGTGAACCGAGTTGCCGTTTCGCTTCATTCAGGTAGCGGATGTTGTCCAAAACGTGAGACAGCATCGCGCCGCGCACACCCGCATAAGTCTCGGGTCTGACTCCGTCCACCGAGATCACGAGACGGTCCACGCCCAGCTTGACCAGCGCGCGTGCCGTGTCCGCCTTGAGCATCAAACCGTTGGATCCAACGGTCACGGCAAGATCGCGCTGTCGGACCGCTTCGATCATGTCGAGGATATTCGGGTGGGAGAGCGGTTCGCCAAAGCCAGTGAAAATCACGCGATTCAGATGGGGCAAGCCATCCAGGCTGTCCACGATTCGCCGGAAGGAGTCCATCGACATCTTGGCTTCGGGATCGCCCCAGACATTCCGAATGCACGTACGGCAATGGAGATTGCAGCCGGTCGTGGGCTCGATGTATATCTTGCGAGCGTCGGGGAGACGCGGGCGGAGGATCAGTTCGCCTTCACGCTCGTCCAGCCAGTACTCTTGATTGCGATCGAGTCGCCGCCGCTGAAGGAAATCCTCGGGCAGAACCAGCCTGCCCTGGTCGTCCGTCGTGATCTTGGGCATTCTTGTTTCAATTCACGCACCCACGCGGGGAGCGACGTAGGGTATGGTACTCGGGCGAGCGCCCAAAAACGGGCAGGGCCATGTCTGCCCTGCCCGTTTCCTGCTGCAAACTAGAGTTCGCCGAATACAGAGTCAAGAGCGCTGTCGGGCACATCAAAGACCTGGTTGTGAGGAGGCAGCGGCTCGGTCTTCATGAATTCGGGAACGCGATCGGCGGCCTTGCCGATACCGGCCGCTTCGTTAAACGCGCGCTCTTTCTTGAGAATGGAGGCGCCGAGCGCGACGACGTCGTCGTTGCTCCAGTGGGTGCCCAAGACGCCATTCGCCTCTTCCACCATGCCTTCAAAGCCGCTGGCGATGTCGAGGATGGCGAACGCGATGAAGAGACAGTGCCCACTGCTGTCGACAAACGCGGTCGTTGCCTGGAAGGCGCGGCTCAGGGCGGCTTTGCCTTCCGGAGAGAGCGGGTCTTGCTTGCCGCTGACGCCGAGGATTTCGGGTGCGATGGTATAGCCGGCGGTGTGGTCCGCACCCATCGTCGTCGTGGCATAGGTGATGCCGATGCCCTTGACGGCGCGCGGCTCGTAAGCAGGCATCGCCTGACCCTTGACGGTCGGAACGTGGGTCACGCCCAGGACCTTGCCGGCGGTGGCGGTGCCGCTGCCGAGGATACGACCCATCGGCGTGCCTTTGCCCATTTCGTGAAGCAGATTGATCGCGCCCTTGCTATCGCCAAACGGAATGACGCCGGCCTGCATGGCGACGGCGATGGTGGCGCCGGCTTCGATCGTGTCCAGGCCATAGGCATTGCACAACCTGACCATCTCGGCGATATCGTCCAGGTTGTCAATGCCGCAGTTCGCCCCGAGAGCCCAATCCGATTCGTACTCGACGCAGGAGGCAATCTCTTTGCCATCCGCGGCATGCCAGGTGTTGGAGCACTGGATGATGCAGCCCGGGCTGCAAGCGTGGTTATAAAGTTCCTTGCCCAAGCGCTGCTTGTTCCCCTCGAAGATGGCCTCGCCCGCGATCTTGGCGGCGCCTTCAAAGCGGCCGGCTGTGAAATTGCGGGTCGGGAGACCGCCAGCTTCGTTCATGATGTTGATGAGAACGGCAGTCCCGTAGCTGTTCAGGGCGCCTTTGGGCTTGGTGATGTCGTGCTTCATCAAGGCGTCCGTCATCTTTTTCCGACCTTGCTCGAACAAGGCCTTGTCGGCAACCGGGACTCCGGGCGCGCCCTTGTCGTCGATCAGAATGAATTTGAGCCGCTTGCTGCCCATGACGGCGCCCAGACCGCCACGGCCGGCATAGCGGCTGGGGCGTTTCGACTCGTCGTTGAACACAACGCCCGAGTTGGCATAGTTGCGCTGGCCGGCGTTACCATATCCGGCGATCGAGATTTGGTCTCCAAACTGCTTGTAGACCTGAGGGAAGACTTGATACAGGTCCTGGTCTTCGAACTGGGTCGCGTCGAAGAACTCGACCTTGGGTTTGCCGGCCGCGGCATCCCAAGTCACCTTGACACCCCAGGATTTGGATTGATCTTTCGGTTGGCCCTCGACGACCAATGCCTTGACCTGCATGACGGCGAGGTCACGCGCCCAGGAGGTCCCGGCGTTGGCTTCCTTGATGCCTCCCGTCAGCGGAGACTTGCCGCCGACAGAGACGCGGGCCGAAGTGGGGGCCGCGGTGCCGGTGACAATTCCCGGACTAAAGACGAGCTTGTTGTTAGGGCCGAGGGGGTGAGAAAGGGGAGGAACTTCATCGGCGACGACCGAGGAGGTCATGCCGCGGCCGCCGAAATTCTTGTAGGTCTCGGGGGCCGGCTCGACGCGGTAGGTCCGGTCGGACATGTTGATCCGAATGAACCACATAGTTTCGTCTCCTTTTCAAAAACAGTGTGGCATACTGACATAGCCGAGAATTGAGCAACCTCGTTCAAGCGCAAGTCTTGGTCTTTTACCTCCTCCTTGCAATGGCAAGCCAAAGACCTGTCTCCGAGCGCCAAGGTGTCGCTCAAGACAGGCTCACGCAAGCGGGGCCAAAAGAAATCGGCGTGGCGTGGCGACCAGGCCCGATGGCCCTGCAATTGGGTCTTGCCGAGTTCGCCGTGCTCCCCTGGCGAATGTGGCAAGTCAATTACCCTACCATTATATTGTGCTATATGGGCGTTGTCAAAGCGTGGGCTGGCTAAATCGTCAGTTAGTCATGCCCTTTGCGCCAAACGAGGAAATGGGACAAGCCAAACGTGCGCAGCGGTGTAGACTCGAGCCAGTAGGTGACGCGGCGGAAGAGGCGCGCGAGCCGGGGCCGCCGCCCCGCCGTCTTGTCGTAGCCGGGATAGATCTGCGTCAAGCGGACCACCTTACCATCGAGACCCGCGAAGAGAGCCTGGACTTGTTCCGCGCGATAGGCACGGACATGAGGGGCAAGACGACGGCGCAAGGAATCGGGAAGATAGCCGACGAAGGGGATGTTGCCGAAGAAGTAGCGGTGCCCGAGGTAGACGCCGTGCGTCTCGAACGGATACCAGCGATTGGGGGCGAAGACGAGGACCAAGCCTCCAAACTTGGCCACGCGGTGCGCCTCGCGAACGGTACGACCGTCATCCGTCACATGTTCGATCACTTCGTGGAGAAGGACGGCGTCGAAGCTCTCAGAAGGGAACGGCAGGAACTCGGACGCTGCGAGCGCGAGCGTTTTGAGCCCTTTCTCCTTTCCGGCCCTGTCCAGTTTGTCAGGATCAATGTCCACGCCGAAGGGGAGGGCCGTGAGTCCGCGGAATTTCTCGAGATAGGTTCCGATCCCACAACCGACATCGAGGATGCGCGCCCCTTCGAGCGGGACATGCTGCCGGATGAGATCTAGCCGCCGGTCCTGGCCAAACCGCCAAACGTAAGAAGGATGGCCGAGGCGGATTGCCTTGTCTTGCTGAATCACGACCTAAATCTAGCAGAAATCGGCAGAAATGGCAATCGGCCAGCCTACTTACCAAGTGTACTTGACCGTGTAAGTGACGGTCTGTTCGGCGTCGGGGCCGATGGGGACGCGAAATTCTATCGTCTGGGCATCGAGCTTGGTATAGTCGGCGCTGGAACGCAAGATCTGCCAGTTGGACCAGCGGAACATGTGCTCTACTGCGCGCACTTCTACGGCTTCCGTCTTGTGGTTGCGCAATTTGATCTGGTACGTTTCCTCGATGGACCGGTCGCTCGTTTTGCTAAAGTTGGTCTGGGTGCGCTCGCCGACGACGTCAAACGCGTTGCCGACATTCAGGCGGATAGTCTCGTCCTTGGCGGTGTGATCGATATTGTCTTCGCCGATGAACTGGTTCCCGCCATCGCTATCTTGCTTATAGACACGGATCGTCCCCTTGGGGAGGGGCATGCCGAGCGAGTTGCTGTCCGAGTTCTTGAACTCGATCATTACGGCGACCTTGGTGTCGCTTGTCTTGCCATAAGCCGCATCGCTGATCGGGTAGCCGTAAAAGCCGAGGCCGGGTGCGCCATCGTAGACAAAGATCTTGTCGATGGGCACTCTAGTCGCGCTGGTGAATTCAATCTGTTTGGTCTCGCGATTGTTGAGAGTCGTCGAGCGCTGCAGCGTGTAGAGGTGATATTCGAAAAAGGACTGCTGGCTGAATTGCTGTCCGGCGGGCGCACTGGTCGCGGCGGGGCGTGGGGCCATGTCCGACTTGGCTGCAAGAGGAGGAGTCACCGTGCGGACATCGCCGGCGACGAGTTTTAGTTTGGCATCCGGAAAGGTGGCGCCGCTCTGGTTGTCAACCGTCACCCAGCCGTTGAGGTTCATCGACGTGTCCTTGGCATCCACGACGACGACATAATTGGCACGCCAATTCATGCCGTTCGTCAGATAGGTCACCTGGGTGTCCTGGCTGCCGTCTTGAGCAGAGTCAATCGTCCACAAGAGGGTCGGTTTGGTGATCAAACCACCTGGCAGTTGAGGGAATTTCAGCTCACGCACCTTGGCGAGCTTGACCGAGGTGACCTGGCCATCCTCTCCTTGCAGAATCACATCGTCCGCGCCGCTCAGCAGCTTGCCGCTGTACTTGGTTCCATCTTCCGTAACAAGGGAGACGTTCTGGTCGAGGTAGCGCTGGAGGATCTTGCCGCTGTTCACAACATCATAGGCATAGTTTTGCTCGACGACGTGAGTGCCGGCGGGGTCGCTCAGAGACGTGAACTGGACGCTCGTCGGATCGATCTGGGCTGCAACATCGGAAAAGCGCACCTGGTTCGTGCCGCGCTTTAGGGCTAGGGTGCGTCTATCCTTGACGAGGGCAATATTCTGGTTGTAAACGGTGATGTCCACGCCGGCGCTCTGGGCCTGCGCCACGGGCATGTCCCATGTAAGGGGATTGCGCACCGCGTAGGTCATGAGAACCATGAGCAGAGCGGAGAAGGCAAGGACGACAAAGATGAACCTCAACGGCTGGGTGA
>JAMDCU010000144.1:8681-9081 GCA_023489485.1 Chloroflexota bacterium | reverse complement strand
TTTCAACCATCGGGTACATTGGCCTGGTCTATTCGGTGGCCGCGCTGGCGCTCCTCGGTATGGCCGCGGTCATGGGGACGGCCTTGTTGGGCTATTCTTGGAAAGGTTACGCGCTCATCGTCCTTCTGGCCGTCGGCCCTCAACTCATCGGCCACTCGGCGTACAACTGGGCGCTCAAGTATGTCTCTGCAACTTTTGTGACTGTGACCATTCTCGCCGAGCCGGTTGGAGCGACGCTTCTCGCCATACCGCTTCTCAACCAGGTGCCCTCGCCGCTCAAGCTACTAGGCGGTATAATGATTCTGATGGGGATTGTGCTTGCCGCCCGGCAGGAGACCCAAGGGGGACTCTCCGAAACGGCAGATGCGGCCGCAGAAGTCTAGCGCCATGATGCGATACC
>JAMDCU010000144.1:0-8671 GCA_023489485.1 Chloroflexota bacterium | reverse complement strand
CCGGTTGAGCAAGTGACGCAGGTTCGCCAGTCCTATTGGGAACGCTATGGTACAACTCTGCGCGGCCTTTATATTGAGCGCCAGATCGATCCAAAAGGGTTCCTTGATTACGTCCACGCGATCGAGGTGAGCAAGTACCTGGTCCCTGACGTGCGGTTGGGTAAGATGCTTGATGATCTGCCGCAGCAGAAATACGTCTTTACGAACGCTCCCAGAGATCATGCCCAGCGCGTGCTTTCCGCCCTGAGGATCGAGGACCATTTTGCAGGTATCTTTGACATCAACTTTATCGAATATGAAAGCAAACCGGCGCCATCCGCCTATCGCAAGGTGCTCTCAGCCCTCCGGGCACGCCCCGACGAATGTCTCATGATTGACGATTCTCTCCGCAACTTGGTGCCCGCCCAGCAGTTGGGGATGCGGACCGTGCTCTTGGATGGCAAAGGCGCTAAAGGCGCGCATGAGGGCGCCGACCATGTGATTTCTACTATTTATGAGGTGAAGTCCCTCTTATGAGAATCTATATCTCTGCGGACATGGAAGGCATCAGCGGCGTGGTGCACCCCGACCAGACCGACCCGACGCATCTCGAGTACCCGCGTGCACGCAAGCTCATGATCGGCGAAGTCAATGCGGCCATTGAAGGTGCACTGGCGGCAGGGGCGGAAGAGATTCTGGTGAACGATTCCCACTGGAGTATGCGCAACCTCATGATCGAAGATCTCCATCCCGCCGCCGTCCTCCTGAGTGGCAGTCCCAAGCCGTATTCGATGATGACCGGAATCGAGCCGGGATTCGACGCGGTGTTTTTCATCGGCTATCATGCGCGCGCCGGGTCCGCGCCGGCTAACATCGACCACACGTACAGCGACGGAGACGTCGTGCAGAACGTATGGCTGAATGGGACGGCCATGGGGGAGTACGGACTGAATGCCGCGCTTGCCGGTTATTTCGGCGTGCCGGTGGCTCTCATCGCGGGAGATCAGACCGTCTGCGGGCAGGCAAAGGAACTGTTGGGCGAAGACCTGGAGACGGTCGTCGTGAAAGAGGCGGTGGGACGCGTGGCGGCCAAGAACTTGCATCCCACCCGCGTGCGCGATCTGATTTGCGCAGCGGCCGAACGAGCCTTGAAGAAAAGGCGCGAGCCATTTGTCATCCGGCCGCCGATCACGCTCCGCCTCGGCCTCGCTCGTTCCATCCAGGCGGAGCGCTGCCTCTTGATGCCGGATGTCAAGCGAGTGAGTCCCCGCGTGGTCGAATTCGTTCACTCCGACTACGCCACGATCTTTAATGCATTTCAAGTGCTCTTGACACTGGCAGACATCCAGTGAGTACCTTGGGTGTCCGACGGAATGAGCCATTCTGCGAGCGTGCCGCGAGGAGGTCGCTGTCCGTAAGCATGTGATCTTGCTCGCGACCTATGCCCTTGTGGCTATTGCGTTTAGCTGGCCGCTTGTGCCCAGCATTTCGACGACCATTCCCGGGGTCGAAGGGGATGCGGCCAGCTATGTCTGGGCGCTCGGCTGGGCCAAAGCCGCTCTCAACCTCGGCGTGAACCCATTTCATACGGATTACATCTTCTACCCCCTCGGCAGTGCCACCCAGCTGCTTTGGGCCGTCTCCCTCATTGGCTTTGCTTCTCTCCCCTTGCAGTTTGTTTTTGGTCTGATCACCGCCCACAATCTAATGTACTTGGCCGCCACAGTCCTGACCGGCTACGGCACGTTCCTCCTCGCAGAACAGGTGCTCGCTCAATCCCCGTCCCGATTGCAGACTCTTGGCTTGCCCAAGCCAACGCCCGCTCCTCTACCCCCATTTGCGACCTTCGTTCTCATGGATTACATGACGCGCGGCCCGGGCGCTGCCGCCTATGCTCGGGCAAAGCTCGGCAAGCGTCTAGGCTGGCTGCCGCCGTTTGTTGCCGGTCTTGTCTTTAGCTTTGCACCGCTACGCCTGGGCTATGGACTGTCCTTTCTCAACCTCTTCAATACCGAGTTTATTCCTTTCTACGCCTTGTTTCTCATCCGCGCCGTGCATCGGAATTCCCTCCGGGATGCTATTCTGGCCGGGCTGTTTCTGGGGCTCAACGCCTACCTGGACTTTCAAATCGCGGCTTTTCTTGTTGTTTTCACGCTTCTATATGCGCTGTTGTCGTACCTGCTTCCGTCTACTCGCTCGGACGCTCTCACACGTTTATTTGCGCATGCCAAGGTTGTCGGTTTGGTCGCAGCCGTGTCGCTCGCCGTCGCGGCGCCGATGCTGTGGATCGTCGCGAGCGATTTCGCGATTGAGGGGGGCGATTATATCCAGGTCTACAAGATCGATTACTCGGCCGCGCGGTCCTATGACCTGACTGCGTTCTTCGTGCCGAACGCGCGCAGCAGTCTCTACGCAAATTCCCCCATCAAGGTTGCGGGCGTGAACGCGGGCACGAGCTCCGAGGACGGCAGTGCGCAGTCGCCTGATAAACAGATGTTCATTGGATATACCGTCCTCGCGCTCGCCGCATGGGCATCGTGGCGGGATTGGCGCGGGGCGCGCGTCTGGGTCACATGCGCCATCCTCTTTGCTCTTTTCAGTCTCGGCCCGTATTTGCACATTCTCGGGCAAGAGACGGCAGTCCCTCTTCCCTATCTCGCACTTCATGATATCCCCATTCTGAATCACATTCGTATTCCCATGCGCTACGGCATCATGGTGATGCTCCCATTGGCCCTTCTCGTCGCCATCGCACTCGACGGATTGATTCGGAGCACAAACCCCGGAATCAGAATTCTCGGTTTCCTTATGCCGCTTTTCATCCTGTCCGAGTACGCCGTATTCCCTTATCCGCTCCAATCGCTCAGCGTGCCTCGGATCTATGAAGATATTGCACGGGTCCCGGGAGATTTCACTATCCTCGAGATTCCCAGCTTCAACTGGAGGGCCGCCGCCGCCGAGGAAGTCTATCAGGCGGTCCACGAAAAGCGCATCTTGCGCGCGTATACGAACCGAGTAGCTCCCGGTCCGGCGGAATACGCTACGTTTCGGAGCATACCGATTACTGTCCGCTCGATGCGCGCACTTGAAGGAGTGGAAGAGGGGGGGCTCTCAGCAGAAGAAGAGGCGGCAGATAAAGCCGTTCGAGACCGGGTGCTGGCGTTTTATGACCTTCGATATGTGGTCGTGCACCGTCAGTACCTTGAACCGGATAGGGTGCAGGAAATTGACCGTTATCTTCGGGATGTGCTGAATGCACGGCAGATCTACGATGACGGCGAGACCATCGGTTACCAGCTCACCTACGCGGAGAATGATTCAGCGCCGTTGTCCATCGATCTGCGTCAAGACGTCGGCCAGATGTATGCGGGGAGAGGGTGGGCTTTTGAGTATCCTCCCGCGAACTGGGAAGGTAAATTCGATTTCGTGTGGGCGCGGGGCGCCGAATCGGAGATCTACTTTCCCGTCGATCAAGTGCGGGACAGGCAATTTGTGCTCCATGCGTATGCGGTATCCCCACAGCGAGTGGTCGTCCGATTGAATGGCCATCAAGTGGGTGAAATCGAACTGACTCCGGAATGGGCTGATTACACGCTTGCGCTCCCGGCAGGTGCACTCAAGCCGAAAATGAATGTAATCCAGTTGGAGTATCGTGCGGGGCAGGAGCACACCATCGGAGTGACCGATTTGCAGATTCGCTGAACCGATGAGGCAAATATGACAAAAGACCGCTTTGTCGAAACCACCTTTCGAGTCCGTTATGCAGAGACGGACGCAAGTGGGATTGTGTACAATGCGAACTATCTGGTTTGGTTTGAGGTCGGTCGGGGCGAATGGTTCTGGCAGCAGGGGCGTGACTATCATCGCGATGTGGAACTGCGCGGATTCAACTGGCCTGTGACAGAGGCCACCGTCCGCTATCTGGCGCCCGCGCGTTACGGCGAACTCGTCACGGTGCGGGCGTGGGTGGATGAATTGCAGAGCCGGGGGCTGACGATTGGCTATGAAGTACGCAATGCCGAGACACAGCAGATACTGTGCACCGGCTGGACCAAGCATCTGAATGTCGATAACGAGGGACGCGTTCGGACGATGCCCGAGGATATCCGAACTCTGTTTTCCGAGTAAATGCGAAAGAGGGCGGGCCTGATTTCTTGGTTCACCCCCTCGGCCCAATCCAGGGCTCAGTGTGCGGCAATGGAAGAAGAGGGCTTGAGCACATCCCAAATGGCGGGGTCTTCGCCGCCGGGACGCCACAACACAATTCCCCCGAGCCGAAACTCTTTTACGAGATCCCAGCTGGCTCGAACGTAGCGGGCATCCACGAACCAGACAGTATGGTCTTCAGGCGGAGGCGGATCGCAATCGAGAGAATGCCGAGGGCAGCGCGGACCAGGGACAGAGTAAGTGAGTACGCTTTCGCCGACAACTCCGTTGGCGTCCATGTCCACATAGTGGACCTCGCCCCCGTACCGCTTTTTGAGAGCTTGGACATCTGACCACCACATGGCCGTGGTTTCTTTGCCGCCCCAGTCATAGGCATAAAGGTGAATTCCGAGGATGATCTTCTCTCGCGGAATTCGGCTCACGGCATAGGAAGCAACCTGACGGATCCACCAGATGGGGGCATCGGGGCCCGGCCCGCCGTTCTTGCCGTGGAATTCGTACGCCATTATGCGGATCTGGTCGGCGGCCACGCCGAGCGCGGCGTAATCGGAAAAACGACATATGACACACGCGTCGTCATCGCTGACTTTGGGGGGAACGGTGACGCTCAGAGTTTTGCCTTCACGGTGGAGGAGGCTCGCGAGGGATGTTACAAAATCTGTGAACGCCTGCCTCGCGTCCGGAGGCAGGTTCTCATAATCGAGGTCGATTCCGTCAACCAGAGGAGATCGTGCGACCTGAAGGATCGCGTTGATGTGCGCCGCCCGGAGGGTGGGGTCTTGAAGCACATGGGTGATGCTGGTTGCTTCCCAGGTGCTGGAGATGGTGGGGACGACACGGATGCCATTCAGCCGCGCAAAGTCGACGAGCACAGCATCCCTCACCGGGTTATTGGCGGTCAAACTCCCGTCGCGTTCGATGGTGTAGCTAAAGGCGCTGACCTCACTGTACGAGTTCACGTGCGAAGCGACCGTGACCACGATCGGACCAGACGCCGCACGCGCACCTCGCAGCCAGGCGGCGATGATGGGAGGACGATTGGGCGGGTTCAGGTCTATGACCGCTGCGGGTGGGTCAGGAGGACGACTGCCAGTGAGGCAGAACAGGAGGAGCGCGCTCCAGAACAACGCGGACCCAAGTTTGAAGGGACGATGCAAGCGCTTGTGCCTCTGACGGGAGTTCAAAGCAGGTTATTCAAATTATACCACAGCCGGGAGGAGAAACAAAACAAGGCCTTTGCCAAAATCCAGAGCGCGTGGTAGAATGCCCGGCGGCAGTTAGAAGAGATTCGGAAGGTGCCTCTATGACCGACGATTTCAAAACTCTCCAGGATGCTGCGTCTGAGTTGGGTGTGACCCTGGATACGCTCCAGCTCTGGGCCAGGGACTATTCCTTGTTTCTTTCTCCCGCCGCTGGTGTGGGCGAAGATGGGGCCGGCCGCAGATTGACCTCAGAAGATCTCCTTGTCCTGCGCCGGATCAAGGAGCAATTGGCCGCGGGGTTGAACTCCGAAGAGATATCGGAGCAGTTGCACGCCGAGGGCCGCGGCGAGACCGCGCGGATGCAAATCGTCTCCCGCGAGGGCGGAAGCATCAGCCAAGCGGGGGCGTTTGCGGTGCTAACCGATACGCTCCGGGCCATGTTGGAAAATCAGCAGACCATCCAGAACAGTCTTCAGGTGAACCGCAACCTGCAGGGCGTGATCATTCAGGATAACTTCAACCTCAAAGAGGAAAACATAAAGTTGCGTGAGCGCATGCAAAAGCTCGAGCAGGAGCTGGCGGATTTACGCAAACGGGATTCGGACCATCGGCTGCTTCTGGAACAGCGCTTGGCGCGTTTGGAGCAGGAGGCACGCAGGAGCATCTGGAGCAAGCTCTTTTGAGAAGATAGCCGAGGGAAAAGCAGCCCCGTGTGCGAACGCGAGGCTGTTTTTAATGTGCTCACTTATCTGGAGGACGGGGGATGCGGAAATCACGGCTTGTTATCATTGGATTGGGGAACGTGGGGCGCCGCTTGCTCGAGCTAATGGAGTTGAAACGGCCGTTGCTTCAAGAACGGTTTGGCCTGGAGTTGGTCGTGGCCGCAGCGTCCGACACGAGCGGGGCGGCATTGGCCTCAACCGACGCGGGATTGGACGCGAGCGTGCTGCTGGGCTTGAAACGGGCCGGTCAAGGCGTCGCGCTGTTGCCCGATCGCGGGCGACCGGGAATGAGCCCGCTCGATGTTCTCCGATTGGTGGATGCAGATGTACTGGTCGAACTCTCGTTGACGAATTTAAAGGATGGCGAACCCGGCCTGAGCGCGATTCGCGCGGCACTTGCGCGCGGGATGAGCGTGGTCACGGCGAACAAAGGGCCTCTCGTCCTCGCCTATCCTGAATTGGCCGAGCGGGCACGCTCGCAACGGGTAAAACTCCTCCACAGCGCCACAGTGACCGGAGGGCTACCGACGCTGAACATCGGGCAGCGCGACCTGGGTGCGGCCGTGATCGAAGAATTCGAAGGAGTGGTCAACGGTACCACGAATTACATCCTCTCGCGGATGGCTGAAGGGCAGTCCTATGCCGAAGCCCTCAAGCATGCTCAGGACATTGGCATGGCCGAAGCCGATCCGACTCTCGACGTGGACGGCTGGGATGCCGCCAACAAGCTTGTCATTATTGCGAACGCCATCCTTCGCCGTCCTACCACTCTCAAGGATGTCACCGTGGAGGGAATTCGGGGGGTGACCGCTCAGGACTTGCAGAAGGCTCGGGAACATGGCAAGGTCGTCAAGCTCATCGCCCGAGCAGAGAAAGCGGGTGAGGACTATCGCCTGACGGTTCGTCCCACTCATCTCGACAAGACACATCCGCTAGCGGACGTCGGCGCCGGAATGATGGGCATCATATACCACACGGATATCAACGGCACCGTTTTCGCGAGCATCGAAGAACACGATCCCTACCCGACCGCCGCGGCGGTCCTTCGCGACATTGTGAACGTCTACAGAGACTAGCCCCGAAAGAGCCTCCGAAAACGAGCGCCCCGTCCTCTTTGCAGCAAGGAAAACGGGGCTCTCATTTTTCCAGTTGATCCAAGGCGGACGTCAGCGCCTCTTGATCGCTCCATGGGAACTCGGTGGTCCCAAAGCACATTGAGCGCTCATGGCCCTTGCCCGTGACGATCACGAGATCACCCGGCCGGGCCATTTTCACCGCCGCGGCAATGGCTTGACCCCGGTCGCAGATGATTTGATACCCCGCCCCCTCTTGCTTCCCGGCCTGCTTCAGACCTTCCGCCACCTGCGCGTTGATGGCGTCTA
Source organism: Chloroflexota bacterium (assembly GCA_023489485.1). Lineage (GTDB taxonomy): Bacteria > Chloroflexota > Anaerolineae > UBA4142 > UBA4142 > JAMDCU01. Next base: position 1,219 of record JAMDCU010000144.1, on the reverse strand, counting down.
GGTTCTCCGTGCGTGGATCTTCCGCCGTCACGATAGCATAGTCTGCCAGCTTCCCAGCGATTTGCCCCATCCATGGCCGCTTCTGAACGTCGCGCAGTCCCGCGCAACCAAAGACGACGATGACACGCCCCTGGGCGATCTCTTGCGCAGTCTCGAGAGCGACTTGGAGGGCGTAAGGAGTGTGAGCAAAATCCACAATGGCGATAAAGGGCTGTCCGCGCTCTACGATCTGCATGCGTCCGGTCACCCGGACGCGAGCTATTCCTGCTTGCATTGCCTCGAAAGGTAACTGAAGGGATAGACCGATACCGATGGCGGCGAGGATGTTGGAGACATTATAACGACCAATGAGGGGAGACTCGATCTCGAGTTCCCCTCGCGGCGTGATTGCCCTCAAGCGCAGTCCATTGCGGGCGTGGTGTACATCACGGGCAAATATATAGTTCGGCCCGAGAGACTCGAATCTAGGATTCGCACTGTAAACAACCTGCACGTCGACGGGAATTTCACGCAAGTAATCAAAGACCCCGCGGCTGTTGTCGTCGGCGTTGAGAACGGCCACCTTGGGCGTGGCTGGCTTTCTATACCCGGCCGCGAGCGATCGAAAGAGCATGGCCTTGGCATCACGGTAATTCTCCCAGGTACCGTGGATGTCGAGGTGCTCGTGGGTAATGTTGGTTACGGCGGCAACGTCAAAATCGACGGCATCCAGGCGACGCTGGGCGAGGCCGTGCGATGTTGCCTCGACGACCGCGTACTCCATCCCGGCGTCCGTCATCTGCGCCAAATACCGCTGAATATCGGGGGCGCCGGGCGTGGTGGTGTGAAAGCCCGTATCGATTTCTTGATTGCCGATAGTGGCCGAGACGGTCGTGATGCTTCCGACTGGACGCCCCGCAGCGGCAAGGATTGCGGCGGTGAGCTTGCAGGTGGTGGTCTTGCCGTCGGTGCCGGTGATACCGATCACCGTCAGCTTGCGGGACGGGAAATCATGCCACGCCGCGACGAGATAAGCGAGAGCAGAGCGTGCGTTGGGGACGAGAACAAGCGGGCAGGAGACGGAGAATCCCGGGAGTTGTTCGGCGACGATCGCGGCGGCCCCGCGCTCAAGGGCCTGAGGAATAAACGCGGTGCCATCCACGTTCACTCCCGGATAGGCGACGAAGAGGGCACCGGGAATCACCTGCCGGGAGTCAGAAGTGATGGAGGTAATCTCGAC
>JAMDCU010000167.1 GCA_023489485.1 Chloroflexota bacterium | reverse complement strand
ACCGGACGGGAGGAAAGACTCAAGGGAAAGCTGGATGACCTGAAAGGGTCATGTCCAGTTTGAGAGGGAGGGTGGGGAAACACGCCCCGGTGATCAACCGGGAAGGTGCACCCCGCTCTTACCGACCGGTGCAAGGAGCGCTCGTCGATCAAGCGGATTCAGGGCACGGGTTTCTGGCCGACCTTGCTCGAAGTGTCATCGAGGATGCACAGGTCGCGGACTTGAGCCATCTCTTCCGGCAGGTTTCTGTGTCGGGTGGGAACGGGGCCGGCAATTCCGAGTTCATCGGCACAACGCTTTGTGCTCCTGCGTCCGAAGAAGAAGAGATCTCGGCCGGTGCAGAGGCGGCACTTGAAGAATCAACGGCCATTCTCATTCCGGCGAGCACGCGCCAGATGGCAATGTTCTAGACTCATGCAATGGGAGTGGCGGCACATCGCCACTCCCTTCATCTGTCATCGATCGCAGTAAGGAAATGGTTGATGGTCAGGATGAACATACAGCTATCACAGAACCAGGTATTGGTTCTCGCGAGTCTTTGCCAACGCCGCATGTGGCTTGTGGCGGACGAAACGGAAAAGCATTGGCGGAAGGGGCAACGCTACTACCTGGATGCCCGCACGCGTGGTTCTGACCTCCGCCGGGCTTTTGAGCGGGGAAACCGAGAGGCAATGGGCGATCTGAGGCGTCTGCAAGCTCGAAGAAAACGACGGAGAGGAGATGGCTGAACTAATTTACCCTTTGCGTGTGGTGTTTTATGGCGGGACCGATGACGATGGGGTGGATCTCGATGTCTACGAAGAGCACGGTCCCTTTAAGCGCTCGGGCCAGTTGTGGATGTGGGCAAATCGCGAATGCTTCTTGACTCCCGATCAAGGTTGGCGCGAAGACATGAACGACCTGATCAGGGAAAATGCGGCAAGGGGCTTGCGAGCTGTCAAGATGGCGCTCGATGAGTGGGCGATCCAGGACCTGGAGGAAGACTATCCCGGAGCCAGTCAGGGACGCATCCTGCAGGGAGACAAAGCCTGGCGCGAATGGCAGTCCAATTGGTGGGACGGAGATCGTAGAGTTGCGGTGCCTCCGGAGGGATGGCGTCCCATTGGACCTGTTGCATCATGTGGCTGCGAGGATTGGCCCTGCTGCACCGACGCGGACGATAATGCTTTCGTTCCATTTTAAGGAGAAATGAATGGCCCTGGTACAGGTCGGCGCATTCGAGTTGAATGATGGCATTCTGAGCGGACCCGCGGACTATATGCGGGAGCAGGGAAATGCCCTCGTCGATGCGATTTTCGCGGGACAAGATACCATCTACAACACAACCGCCCACCTATCACCCAATGTCGAAACGGCGATCCTCGTGCGTCTGCAAACCAGCTATGCTGGCTGGCTCGGTATGAAGCAAGTCGAGAGCTGGCTGGGCTGCGCCTCCGCGGATGGCTCATAGGTCAACTGCGATGGAAGGGGTGAATCTCCCTGTCCAAATGTCCTACCTGGTTCCGGCACCAACCGATGGGCTGGAACGCTTGTTGCGTGAGACTCCAGAAGCCGAGCAGCCCCTCGCTCGATTGGAAAAGCTAGGTCCATCGGCTCTCTCCACAAATGAACTATTGCTCTTGCTTTTGGATGCCAAGGCTGACCCGCTCCTCCCGCTGCAACTCATGAATACCTGGGGCACCTTGGACGGTATGGCCAACGCGAGTCCAATGGAACTCTTGCGCGTGAATGGCATGACCCGTGTCCGGTCCGCTCGTCTGCGTGCAGCTCTGGAGTTGGGCAAACGCGCACGGGTTGAACAATATCCCGATCACCCGATTGTGCGCTCGCCCGCCGATGCCGCTGAGTTGCTGATGCCCGAAATGTCCGGATTGCAGCAGGAGCAGATGCGAGTCATCCTGCTAAACACCAAGAACCGCGTGGTGGGTATCTCAACCGTCTATCAAGGGTCCGTTCACACGACCGTCATCCGTTTGAGCGAACTCTTCCGGGAAGCCGTGCAGCATAACGCGGCCGCGGTGATCGTTGCTCACAACCACCCAAGCTCCGACCCGACGCCGAGTCCTGAGGACGTCGCGGTGACTCGCGAAATCGTCCAGGCGGGCAAGATCCTAGATGTCGACGTCATGGATCACCTGATTATCGGCGGACCACAGAAGTTTGTCTCGCTCAAGGAAAGAGGTTTGGGCTTTTCGTAGTGTGACGTCCAACGTAACTCTGGAATAGAATGGAATCCAGCATAACTCTGGAAAACGTCCTTCCTCGATTCACGAGGCGAACCTGTTTCGCTTTCAAATTCGCCTTGCTTTTCAAGGTCGCGGGAAAAGCCCGCATTCCAGAGATACGCTGGACAAAAAGTCCGTATTCCAGAGTTATGTTGGACCAAAGAATATCTCGCACGACCATTCGCGCCAAACGAGGCACTTTTTGCCCAATTTGTCGCCATGGCGTGCCATTCCATTCCAGAGTTATATTGGACGGCACACGTAGTCCCATTACACGAACGAGGAGCACCACATGCGTGCTCCTCGTTTCCTCGCGAGTGTGTCAGGCCCTTTTTTTATTTCTCCAGGATTCCAATTGCTTGCCCACGACCAGCTTGGCGTCTGCTGAAATAGACCAACTTCTCGTCGCTTGATTCTACCGCTTTTGATCGAATCGCCCGCCAGTTGGCAAAGCGCAATGGGACTGTCTGATTGTATTTCGGTATGGGATCTCACACCGGACGCAGGAGATAGCGTTAAGTCTCACGTCTGGCATCGAGAATAAGGGCTGCCGTCAAGCCGCACGTTACCGGTCAGGTCGACGTACTTTCCATAGTTGGAAATCTTTAGCAAACTTTCGATAGCGACAACGCGACCGGCCGAGCACAGAAACATTCTTGGTGAAGGTGTGCTTCGCATGCATGTTGTCTATTAGGGCAGACACTTGCCAGCCCACTCTCGAAGTCTCGGACAACGAGCTTGCCTCCCTAAGCAACCGATGTGCAGACTTCCAGTTCGTTTGCCTTCCGTCAGATGAAGGTTGGATGCATGCAACGAATCATGGTCCATTGCCTTCCAGCCGCGTCCAGTTTGGGGCACGGACCTCAAATCGAGATCCGTTGAACCCAGACGAGTGGAAGTGAATCCAATCCGTCTGATTCAGGGGGCCAGGTGAGAATTGCAATATCACTCGCCTCGATGCGCTCGATTCACGTCAGGGCGCGACATGGATTACAAGTCTTTGACTGGACATTGATCTGAAAGGCACACTGTCTCGGGGGACTTGCGTATATGGGTATGGAAATCGATGCACAAAGAACTGATGAAGCCCCGGAGTGTGCGGGCTCTGGATCCGTAACGGGACCGTCGTCAGGTTTCCACTTTTGGCCAAGCCAAAGACGACGTCTTCCCCACTTAGCTTCACTTGGCGGTAATCCACAAACCCGACGAGCGCCATTGGTACTTCGTCTCCTTCAGATATCCTCTGGCTTTTCTCAACCCCGAAGCGGAGAAAGAAGTCCAATGACGTGTCAGATGTGGCGTTCGTGTCTGACCAAAGTGAAAAAGAATCAGCTTCGGCTTCCAAGGAGAACAAAGAAGAATAACCGAGGGAGGGATCGGGAATGAAATTGCTGAAGGTGGTCAGACGCGGAGTAGGCGGAGACGCGTCTCCAACATAGACAGAAGAGCGGTCAATGGGCGTAAACTGCGTTCTAGCTCTTGAGCGGGTATCCGTCTGAAGATTCTCGGGATCAATTACGAACACCCAAATGAGATCGTAATACCCGACATCCAAGTTGCGGGTTCGCACGGTAATATGGAATTCCTGGCTTGGCTCGAGGGAGATCCGGTAATCGGGACGAAGCTCGCCTCCATCCACAGCAAAGTCGCTCTGCATATAGTTCAGCAGCAGCAGCAACAACACTTGTTTGGCGTCAGGGAACTCATTCACCAAGCCAACTTCGCCCCGCAGGGCATCGCCAGGTGTGACTAGGAAGAATTGGGCGCGGTCATTGGTCCAGCGTAGTTGATCAGGGTTGGAAATGAACATAGTCCTGAGGCCGCCAGAATATGAGCTACTCTCTGATCGTGCCGTGACACTGGGAGTTGGCTGAGCGCCGGGAATGAGAATAGGATTGCATGCGCTCGAGAACGCTATGCTCGTCAGGAAGAGCAAGCAACACAGATAAGCAAAAGAGTTGCGATGGGAGCGTGCGCTCCCATCGCAACCAGCTGGGCTAGAATTGGTGCGAGTCATCGGCAAATATGTTGTCCACCCAGTGGTAGGTACCCACCCAGATATCCCAGTAAGAGTGGCCTGTCATGATCCACAACAGATTCGATCCTCGGTAATAGTCCGTCCATCCAGTATCAACGGAAGTAGTGTTAGCAACATTACCGGTGTTTACTGGATATTGAGTCCCGCCATAACCGCCCTTGAGGAGCGCTCCGCCCGCTTCGAGATAAGTCACATCTGAGGCATCTACTCCCGTCGCTTCAGCGCTATCGCGCCCACCCACGTCCTCATAGCTACCATAGTCGTAGTACCGAAGCCAGACTGTGAGCGTGACGGTCGCATCCCCATACGACTTGCTGACACCCATGATGCCTGGGCCTGAATGTCCTACAGTACTCTGGACAGACCTTTTCTGAATCTTGGGGCCGTCCGCATAAGCTGTGGACGCGAGATTCAGAATCGCAAGCACCATACCCGCTAGCGCGCCGACATGTCGAAGAAAGTACGTGCGTTTCATAGGTCACAACCTCCTTTGCTATGAACTTGGAAATTAGTGATCAACAGGCAACCATTTAAGTGCCCAATTGACCACGCTTCTGAATTGAAGGGCATTTACGAAGCTCGATCACGCGAAGGCTCTTATGACCCTGTGCTCCGACTGTGTTCTTTCGGAGTTGTTGTATCGGAAACGGAGTGTGTGACATCAATTGGTCAAACACCTCGGCAGGCCCTGGAGGAACTATCTGTTGAGCGCTTTATGGTAGACCAGAATCTTGCTGGAAATATCACCTCAAGCGGAACTTCCGATTCTACACAAGAATAGCACCTCTTCTCGCTGACCACAAAGTCAACTCCGGCCATTTTACTGTCCGGTTTAGGCAGCCAATTTGGCCGGATCCGGCCAGCTAGTCTCGGGGCCACAGCCAATGTGCCTTAAACGGCTGATAGACAGAGGCAGATTTCTTCAGAGCGCCCTTGGCCATAGGTACTCGAAACGCTGCGGTCACGCTGAAACAGGTTAAGGAAACTCTACTCACCGGACAGTTTTAATACCAATAGGGCCGCCACAAGATACGGAGAGGGAGCCCGTTGGTGAGACACTGTTCGATCATACGAAGCCCAATCTGAAAGAGACTCAAGTCCCGCCGGTCTCTCCGATCCACGTGCCAGCGCGTCCCCTCTTTCAGGATGTGCGAGCCGAGTGCCACGAGCCACAGATACAACAGGACGACGAGAAAGGTCAGGCGCGTGAGCCGCTCAATATGGCGCAGATGCGTGCTCTCAAGGTCAAAGCCATGGCGTTTCAAATCGCCGAAGAGTTCTTCCACCCACATTCTCCGCCGATACGCTTGCAGGGTCAGGGGGGCGTTCGGGAGATTGGTCGCCAAGAGCCAGGGTTCCTTCTCCCCGGGTGTTTGCAGCGCCAAGAGGTTGACCCGCTGCCGCTTCTGAGCGGTCAGACGGGCGTGCTCGAGCCAGACCTTTTGCCCGACGCGGCTCACGAGGTGCCCGAAGGTCTGCCAGGTCCGCTTGCCCTTCGGGCAGACTTTGAAATTGGCTTTCTGACGCAAGACGAAGTGCCAGCCCCAGCGATCCAATTGTTTCAGCATCTGGATGGCCCCAAACTCGGTATCGCCCACTACGAGCACGGCGGTGTGACGGGGAAGCAAAGTCTTGACATACGAAAGCAGGGCCAAGTGCCGCCTGGCCGCGCTGAGCCCCTTTTTCTGGCGGACCCAGGTCCACACGAGCGGGATCGCCCGTCGTCGATAAGCCAGAGCGACCATGAGCAGGCGATGGTTCGCCCCGACCAGCGTGGTATCCACGATGAGGCGAATCTCTCCGCTCGTCCGAACACTCTCCTCCAGCAAGGACCGGGCGAACGGCTCATAGCCTGGCCGCACCCGCAGGTGGGGATTTTCCAAGAACCGACGCAAGCGGCGCGTAACACTCGTGAGTTGAGCCGCCGAAGGAATCTTGAGGGCGACGCGATGGAGTTGCACCGACCGGCTCGTGTAGATGCCCGCCAGGAACCAAGCCATGAGACGCACCCGGTTCAGGCGCTCTTCGGGCCACAGTTGCCGTAGCTCTCGAAACCATTTATGATACAGTTGGTTGGCGGACATCCTCGACCTCCCGAATAAGTTGTGGCAAACCTATTCTAGAGCCGAGCGCGTGTCCGTCAACCCTCTATTGTTAAAAGTGTCCGGTAGGTAGAGGAAACTTAACCAGACTATACCAAACTTTGACTTCATATCGGTCCAATTTGAGATATAATGTACTATTGTGAGTTCGCGTTTTCATAGGGGACGCGACTGGGTCGCGCAGGCCTGCTTGTCCGTGGACAGGTCCACGGACAAGCAGGCCTGCGTTTTCTTCGTAGTTTGCGCACGCAGTGAAGCACACCTCCATCAAGTTCGGTACAGGATTCCTATTCTCTTGTGAGGACATTGGCTGTAGACTGTACGTCACATACGCCCCATAGACATCTTATCCTGAGGAGGGCCCGATGAACGAGCTGGCGCAAGCAGTCCATGATCTAGTGAATGGCAACGAGAACTGCGACACCGACCGTCTGTATCGCCTTACGCCACAAGAGCAGGCAGCGCTGGTGGAATTCGAACCTCTCTTGAGAAGTTCTCCTGCCGACCTGGCCGCACTCCTGGCGCAAGAGGGGCCCACGGCGGTGTGGTTCGGTCCTGTTCCCGTGGCTAGCCGCTCTGCCGCATGAGCATGCCGGACTTATATGCATCGCCTGATTACCTGAACGTCTCAGCGCTGGTCGACCGAGTCATCGAGCAAACTCTACCAGCAACTAGCCCTGCCGTCGCGTTTTGGAAAGAACTGAATTCTATTTTTGGCCGCGAGTTACAGGACCATCCGGCAGATTTGGGGATTAGGCGGTTGCCGGCACTGGCCTGTGCCGCGGTCGGTGGCGATCCCACTCTAGCAGAACCTGTCACGGCGGCTTGGCAGCTGATCCGACTCGCGGCCAAGTTGCTGGATGATGTCGAAGATTTCGATGTCGCAACGGAAGCTCCACTCATGGTCAATGTTGCCACTGGCCTCGTCTCTCTCGCGCCGCTCGTCTTGCGTGAACTTCCGACGCGGCTGCTTCAAGATATGGCCCACGATATTAATCTCGAGCTACAGCGCGCCATAATGAGAGCGGCGGCGGGTCAGCACGCCGATTTGAGCGGAGCGCAGAAAGAATCCCGGACGGAAGACGCCGACACGTGGTTGGAAATCGCCGTCGCCAAGTCCGGCGAGCTCCTGGGATGGGCAACTTGGGCAGGTGCTCTGGTGGGAGGCGCCGACGCGCAGGCACAAGGATGCCTGCGCGCTTACGGCATTCATCTGGGAGTCGCACTACAAATGGCTGATGATTTCCACGGTATCTGGGGTTCTCCGCGAGTCAGTGATCTCGCGGGGCACCACCTGAACTTGTCTGTCTGTTACGCGCGTTCGGTCCTCAAAAATGATAGCCTTGAGCAGCTCGAAACGCTACTCTCGGCGGCACGCCAAAGAGATAAGGCAGCCGAGATCGAGGCGAGAGAGCTGCTCGTAAATCTCGGCGCGCAGGGCTACCTTCTCACGGCCGCGCGCGTCCAGCAGCGACAGGCACTCGCGGCACTAGATGAAGCGGAAACGAAACTCAAAGATCCCGCGCCGCTGGCAGCGCTCTTGAATCGCCTCATGCCTTCTGTAGAGTCTACAGAGGTCTGACAGATGATCAGCCGCCTTGGCGCTCCAATCAGGAAGACCCGGCAACTGATCATCGCTGCGATAGCCATCGCCAGTCTACTTGTCATCCTCTGGTCCGCCCTCTTGGCCGTAAGAAACCCATGTCCTGCCGATGGAGTTCCATCAGTCGGCGTGTGTCAGTCTGCGGTGGAGTTCGTGGTCCCACTTCTCGTTGCACTCGGTTTTTGGGCGGTCGGTCTGGCGGTGTGGCTGGGAGCTGAACGCGCCATGTCGCTCGCGTTTTTCGCCCTGGTCGCTGACATCCTTGCAGTGGGGATGCTCTCCGGGACCGGCGCGGCAGGGGATGAAATTGCCCAGAACTTTCAAATCCTGCTGGCACTTGCGATTCCAATAACTTGGCACTTTCATCATTCCTTGCTTGACAGGCCACCACGCCATGTGGGCCGGTTCGTTTCGGCGGTTCTGATTATTCTCGCTATCGTTGTTTCATCTCACTTTCTGCTAGGGCGAGGTGTCCCTCAAGACGAGGACACATTCGTGATTCTGCGGTCGAGCATACGCCTCAGCTTGGTGAGTGCCTGGGCGCTCGGCTGGCTCCTTCTCTTCGCGAATTATCGGCTTGCCTCGCGGCTCGTGCAGGGCCGCATACGCTTAATGACGTTCGGAACTCTCTTTGCCTTTGCTCCGCTCGTGTTTCTCTCGCTCCTCCCTGAGACCTCTGGGTTGCAGTATTTTGTACCGTATGAACTCACAATACCTTGGCTCCTGCTAAGTCCTCTTTTCTATGCGTACTCGCTCTTTCGTCGCCGCCTCGTAAGGTCCGAAATCGCGCTCAACCGCGCAGGCGTGTATTACCTATTGATCATCGTACTTCTGACCGTCTATATGGCTTTGGCGGCCTTCCTAAGTCGAGTGGCCACGTCTTGGGGCGGTCAATGGTTCATTGTCGGTGGGTTCCTCAGCGTCGTCCTGCTCCTTCTCTTTGCACCAATCAAGCGCGCTTTCGAAAAGCTAATGGTGTGGATTCTCTATGGTGGGGAGGTCACTTATACCTCTGTTATCGGCCGCCTGTCGGAATCCCTCTCAACGACACTCGATCGTGAGCTTCTGCTAAACCTGCTGACCGCGGGGCTGCCATCAGTCATGCGACTGAACAAGATCAGCTTGTTCTTGAGAGGTGACAGCGGGACTCTTGCCCCAGTGCACACAGACCGATTTATGAATCAACTTCCTTCCATACCCGGTGATGGATCGATCGCCGCCTATCTCATGAAAGGGGGCCCTCCACTGCGCCACGCGCGAGTACGACGGGCCGTCGCTGGGGGGCCTCTGACCACTGAGGAGCAAGCGTTGTTATCGACGCGGGGTATCGCTTATTGGCTTCCGCTCATATCCGGCGAGACCCTTCACGGACTGTTGCTGATCGGGCACAAGTCCGAGGATGAACCGTTCACGACGGAGGACGAGAAGATCCTGGCGACACTCTCTCGGCAGGCGGGGATTGCCATCCACAATGTCCGCCTCGTGGAAGAGGTGCGCGCAGGACAGCAGGAACTTGCTCGCGCGCATCAGCAACTGCTGGCGAGAGGCGAATACGAACGACGCGAGATTGCGCTTGAGCTGCACGACAGAGCCGTGCAACAATTGCTCGGTATTAGCTATCAGGTTTATGAGCAGGAAGGTGCAGCGAACAGTTTGGCGGCACCCGGTACTTCGTCAACCGTGGCCGTCAGCGTGCAGACGCTAGAAACAATTCGAGGTGGGATCGTGGACGTCGTCAGGCAGCTACGCAGGTTGATCAGCGAACTCCGACCGCCAGAGCTGGAAGACATGGGATTGGCAGCAGCAATTGAGGGCTATGTCGGCCGATTGGAGCAGGAAGGCGGTGACCAGTTGCCTGATATTGAGCTTGACCTCGACCCCAACGACCCAGAATTATCCGATTCGGCCAAGACCTGTCTGTTTCGAGCCACACAGGAAGCGCTGCGCAATGCGCTCAGGCACGCGGCGCCGGAACACATCCGTGTGAGCCTCCATGTGCTCAGCGAAACCGCGGAACTCCTTGTGGAGGATGATGGTGCTGGGTTCCGGGTACCAGCCCGCTTGAGCGAGCTCGCGAGCCGCGATCATTTTGGACTGACCGGCACTGCAGAGCGAGTCGCTTGGGCAGGCGGGCAACTGGATATTCGTTCCAAGACTGGGTCAGGGACGACCGTTCGCATCTGCGTGCCGCTGAAGCAAAAGGAGATTGACCATGGATCGGAGGATACGCGTGCTTCTGGCCGATGATCATCCGCTGGTGCGCTCCGGCATCCGTACGACGCTTGCAGCTGAGAGCGACTTCACTTTGGTGGGCGAAGCAATGACTGGCGACGAGGCGCGCCAGATGTGTGTGGAGGTGAAACCTGACGTCCTTCTGCTTGATGTCCAGATGCCAGGTCCGCCAGCAGTCCAGACGGTGAGCTCCCTGCGCGCCGTGTGCCCGGGTGCGAAAATCGTGATCCTGACTGCGCATGATAGCGACTCGTATGTTCGCGGGCTAATCTCGGCGGGAGCCGTCGGATATGTGCTCAAGGATGAGGCACCGCAGGTGGTGGTACGAGCCATCCGAATTGTCATGCAAGGCGATACGTGGTTCAGCAAGCCCGTCGTTGAAAAGATGGCGCGACTGGGTAGCGTAAATGCGCTCGCTGCCAAGCCGATGGCCCTAACTGAGCGTGAGATGCAGGTGCTGCAGCTAATGGTCTCCGGCAAGACAGATCGGCAGATTGGCCAAGAATTGGCAATATCCGAGCGGACGGTGCGACGTCATCTGCAAGAGATCTACTGCAAAATGGGTGTGAACACGCGCGTGGAGGCAACCGCACAAGCAGTAGCACTCGGGCTGGTGGAGAAATGAAAAGTCGCTTCATTCATAGCTGAGCCTCAGGAGCAGCCATAGATCTTTCGTCCACACCACCCTGGCCGGACCCGGTCAGGGTGGTGTCCTATTCCGGTCATAAACATGGCCGCAGACGACACTACATGATCGTGCGTATTGGAATAGATTAACTGTGCGCCGTATTCGCGGAATGCAGGAGACAGGTCTTCAGCCCAGAACTCCTTCACTTGGCGTTGCACGTATTCGCCACGCGCATATGAAAAGGAGGACAACTCCGGTGCCTCTGCAGTCTCGTCGTAATCACTTCGACCAACCTCTGCCCACTAGCCAAAAACCAGCGATTAGGTCAGCGCGCAGCTTTGGTACGGCAATTCAGTTGCGACAAGAACTCAACCTATTCGAGACCAGTTCCGCTTGCAATTCCTTTACGCACACCCATTTGTTCCCAACGGTAAGACATACCTGGTTGGGTTGCGTAGAGTTCGCTATCGACGCCTTCCCAACCAACCTTCCTACCATCCACTTCGGCGTCCATGGCAATTGAGCAATGCCGAAAGTGTGTTATTTCAGACTCCCCGATATGAGACCCTGGTATCTCCCAATCTCCACTTCACCCAGGAAGAGTATCTTCAGTCTCTTATCCCATAGCTAAGCCCCTACATGCTTGATGGGCGGAAGGCGAATGTCGGGAGCGCACTTCGGTCTTTTGCTTGTTAATGTCGTTTCGAGCGCCTAACCTGAGGAAGAGTCTTGAACACTCTGCAATGTCTTCAAATCGAGCAACGATGGAGGTGGACCCATAGCACCAAAGCTAAATCGCTCCGGAGACTCGCGCTGAATTCATCTGTTGAGATCGTGTACATATGCAAGCGCACCCATGCGTCTAGGCTGTAGCAGTGACCGGAACTGAAGAGCCGTCTGTCTTTCAGGAGTGTCGGCATTTGCTCAGTGACAAGGAGTGTTCTTTTCCGGTTCAGGAACTCTAGATCAGAAGGAGGTCAAATGGAAAAGAATAGAAAACTGACCCTTGATGAACTCAAGGTTCAAAGCTTCGTCACGAATTTGAGTGACGACGAACAGATGCGCTTGCGGGGCGCCACTGAAGCGACATTTGCTTGCCCAGAGTGGTGCCCTACCACACCTCAGTATTCCAATGGCTGTACCAATGGGTACTGCACTTGCGAGGGTGGTTGTTCGGCGACCCACTGCAGGTGAACCGTTTTCACGACCAGGACGCGAGAACACGAATTGTTCTGAGTAGCACGGGCTGCCTGGCTTACCTTGCGTTCGTATAGCAGGAGCAGAATGGGTGCGCTTGCATATGTACACCTCTAGTTACCCGAAAGCACGGTGATATACGCACAAGGGTGCGGACTAGCGTAGTGATCAAAATGTATTCAGGCGAACGTTTACTGCGTCATTTCGCTAGAGGAGCACTCGAAAGTTTGTTATCGCAAAGACTATGCCATCCAAATAGGGTTACGTAGTCAATTGACTTTGGCAGGGTGAGTCGTTCCGCCTGACTAACTTATTCGCGCACACAAATGAGCGCAACAGTTGCCAGTCTCATTTACCACCAGTACAATCGGGTGACGCGGCAGGCAGCTGAATCAGGTTCTCTTGTATCGGGCCGGACTTGGCGGTCACATATCGCATCGGTTGGTGAACAAGAGAGGCTCAATCGCGACGTCAAGCAAATCTGTCTGAAGTTATGTGTGAACTTCCGTAGGATTGTTCCGAGGTTGTACAGATCTGGAGCTCGCGGAGGACACGTAGGTTGGCCGTGTGCTCCAGCAGAGGCAAGGCCGTTATTACAACATTCACTATGTCAAGTCGTATACATATATTCGCATGTCGGATATCAGAATGGGGATCTACTTACCGAAAAATAGAGAATGCCCGAAGACCTCATTACTGATAGCTGAACTTGCGCCACCTTTGATATGATCCAGTCAAAACAGGCATTCCCTCGCTCAGCATAATGAGGCCGATATGTACAATGCGAAGATGGAAAGACCAGAAGGCTTTTTCCCCTTTCATAAGCAGACTGACCCGACAGAATGTGGGCCAGCCTGCCTTCGCATCATTGCGGAGTACTATGGAAAACCATGCTCCATGGAGTACTTGCGCGAATTGTGCTCATTGAAATCAAACGGGACATCGATCTTTCGACTCGGACGCGCAGCTTCGCAAATCGGAATGCGCTCACTAGCGGTTCGCGTGTCGTATGAGAATTTAGGCCATATGCCCTTACCAGCGATTGCGCATTGGTATGGAATTCACTTCGTGGTGATTTACAGGATCGGGCGCCGAGATGTCCACGTCGCAGACCCGGCGCTCGGGAAAATCAGTTATAGTAGAGCACAGTTCTTGAAAGGCTGGTTGCGTTCTGACGCCCACAACACGAATGAGGGTGTACTCTTGTTGCTGGAGCCAGTCTCAAGCTTCCGCAAGGAAGACGACACTCGGACGGCAGGACACCTTGGGCAAATCTAGATCAATTTGAGGATGGTTGTTAGTCCCAATGTGTCGGAACTCTAGAGTCATCCAATAACGAATCATGATTCGGGAAAGACCTTGGTCCATGCGGACGCCCAGCCCGTAGTTGCCTCCTGCGGTTATCAACGATTCATCCATAGTCGAGCGTCTTGATTGTCTGCAATCACCCACTCTGCTCGCGGCGATAGTGCTGTACTCGCATTGAGAAACCTGCAAGTTTATGCGAGGCGAGTATGCGCTCTCAAATGGGTTGCTTTCGTACCTTAGCTTGTACAAGACATCGGGAGAGGTTCTACCGGCTGGCAGCCGAGAGCCAGTGAAAGGGGGCCAAGCTGACCTATCTCACACGATGGCCAACCTCACGGTTTCGTCACCGAGCAGTACATAAACGACGGGGTGGGCAACATTGTCCTTCATCCTGGTCTGTCGGCCGAGATTCTTGGAAACATTTCACTTGTTTGCGGGAAGGGACTGCCAAGTACTTCCTCGCGGGATGTTTGTGTTGACGATGTCTTCTGCGATGTAACCAGCGAACTGTTGATCCAGCCATGAGTTGGCGGGTTTGTGCCCGTGATTGATGAATCCCATCGTCTGGCTGGAAGGGTTATCTGAATGGTTATGATGAGAGTGTTCCCCTATCTGATTGTTCGGATCGGCGGTGGACCATTCGACAGATTGGAATTGCTCAATTCCGACACGTCGATGGAGTATTCAAACAGGATCTACGAAAGTTCCCGAGAACTCAACGCACTAAGCAATACGCTGAGCGAGAGGCTGTTTGAAGTGATTGGCTCTACAGCCCATGTCAGGACGAGAATGTCTCTCCTGGGTCTAAGACGCGACATATTCAACAAGAGGTACATTCTGCCGGACAGAATTTCAGCACTCTCTGCAATCCTACCTGACGACGTGATTCACGATCTGCAGAATTATCTTCGAACACAAGATCGCGTTCACATCTTGATGGAGGAAGGAGGTGCTGCACACTCCCACGAAATCGCGCGTGCCAGAACGAATCTCTGTGAACTAGCCAAAGACGATGCTTTGCAGAAAGGCCTTCTGCTATCGAGCCATAATCTGTTGACAAACGCAATACCAAGATATGTGAGAAATGCTTCGCACGCCTCTCGGAAGCCCGACCCACAGACAGAAAGAAACATATTGAAATACGTGTCGCGAATGTACGCCAAGACCTCTCCATTCAGTACGTTTACCCCGCTTTCCATAATGAACCTCAGAGATACGATCCACCTCAGTCTGAATGAGGACCCATCGAATGTTCAACAACATGATCTCAGCCCCTGGCATCTTGAGAGCCGAATTCGGCTCAATAATGCCATCGGACAATATCTTACCGGTTTATTGGCAAAACACCCCAGTATATCTGGGACCTTTCTCTTGCGTCCCAACCCAAGCCTATCGAAGAAGCGGGACTGTTACGTCTACCTTGTCAATGTTAATAATGTGGAATCATTTCAGCATCTAGCTGCCAACCCGGTCTTGGAACTTCTAATTCAGTTAATGTCAGCAAAAGGAGAAGGAGTAACCTATCGCGACTTGGTTGAGATCTTGGCTCAAGACGACTGTGTAAGCGCATCGCGTCAAGAACTCCAGGCTTACCTCAACCGATTAATCGAACTTGGTTTCTTGGAGATTGATGTTGGTGTTTCCGCGCTGAACCCTGATTGGGACATAAGATTGACCGAAAGGCTTCGCCAAATCGATTCTGATTCCACAGAGCTTCACGACGTTGTTGCCTTGCTCAACGATATCCGCTGTATGGCCGATCGGTACAGTGTGGCAGGTATCCAACTTCGTGCGCAAATACTAGAGGAAGTGTATAGTCGGCTGAAGGAGATCTGCTCTAGACTTCGCGACGCTACAGAGCCAGCATTGGTTCATAAGGAATGCGCCTCGGAAGAAAGTCATGGCGCGGAGATGGATCAAGACACCAGGTTGGCGCCGAGTCCCAAGACTGAGGTGTTTACGCGTAAGACTGAGACCCGATTCTATTTCACCCCCGAGAGAATTCTCTTTGAAGATACCAGAACACGTCATGCTCCAGAGATTGATCCTTTGCAGCTCGAGCAGATAGTAGTCGCTTTGAATGACTTATTCCAAGAGGCAATGAGATTCGAATATCACCAAGACGCGCACGACGAGATGTTGGCCTATTTTCTTCGGAAGTATGGAACAACTGCTTCGGTTGATCTGCTGACTTTTTACGAGGATTATTATCGCGATTTCAAGAAACCGGAAACTGAGAGATTAAGACAAGAACGCCATGCGAGAGCCAAATGCTCACTAGGGGTAGGTCATGATGACATCTCCGAACAGATCAGCAAGCTCTGTGATCGATCCAACCTCAACCCAAGGATTGTTGAAAGGGAACAACGAAACCGGAGATGGCTGCAGCAACTGACTGCGATTGTAAAGTCGCGTAACTCTGAGATTCAGTGCGAGGAGATACGTCTGAAACGTGAACATTTCGAGATGACCAATGAACTGTTATCTTGCGCAGCAACAAATGACCGTAGGTCGTCTCATGACGTTTTCATGCAATTCTACAAGGAGCAGCAAGCGGACGGATCAGATCGACTAATAGGCGTTTTCAACGGTCATTTTCCAGGTTTTGGGAAAATGATGAGTCGCTTTCTCTATCTGTTTGACCCCACGGTCACGACAGAATTACGTGAATGGATTGACTCAATGAATCACAATGAGCTTTTCGTCGAAGGTTGCGACTCCTCCGTATTCAATGCCAATATGCATCCTACACTCTTTAGACTTGAGACCCGCGTCCCAGGTGGTCAAAACAGCCTACCCCCAAACCAACAAGTACCTGCGACCGAGTTGCACATATCGGTTACGCCCTCCGGGAACCAGCTGCAACTGATCCACCTACCATCCGGAAACCGCGTATACATATTTGACATTGGACTTCAGGCACTGGGAGCCCGTTCACAGCTCTATCAGCTCCTGGAACAGTTCACATTGGCGAAGGTTCCGACTTGGAACAAACTTATCGATGCTCTCACTGGTTTCCCAGAGTACAAAGACAACTCTGAGAACCTTCCCAGAATCATCCCACGCATCGTGTACGAGAACATAATTGTTCTGCAAAGGAAGGCATGGCATTTTCCCAAAACATTCATACCGATCAAGGGTGGCGCGGAGAGTGATTGGTCGTACTTCGTCAGAATAAACCAGTGGCGCATTGAACAGAGTATACCGGAAGAAGTATTCGCTTATGTTGCGACAATCGCCGAGATGGAAGACACAGGTCTTGATCCAACCAAATCTATCAATCCGGATGACCGCAAACCGCAGTACATTTCGTTTCGAAACCCTCTTCTAGTCAATTTGTTTGACACACTGGCTAAGAAGGCGGCAACGAAATTAATAATTGTGGAAATGCTCCCTTCCTCAAACCAGCTTTTGCAGATCGACAACCGACGCTGCGCAACAGAGTTCCTAATTGAATGGTACTCCGCGTAAAAGGAAGGTACTATGTGTGATTCTCTAAGTTGGCTCTCAGTTTACCTGTACTATGGTGAGCCCTTGGAAGATCTTTTGACCAATGCACTAATGCCTTTTGTAGCAGACACACGTGCAAGAGGACTGGTCAACCAGTTTTTCTTCATCCGTTATTGGGAACGTGGTCCACACATACGGCTGCGCCTCAAAGGACAGACAGCTATCATCGAACGGATATTGAAGCCTCAATTGGAATCATTCTTCTGTACGTATTTCCGGGAATATCCTTCCAAGCGCAAAGACGTTCCAGTCCATACGATCCAGCCGAGCGAACAATTGCTCCCCAATAACTCGCTGCAATTCCTTCCGTATGAGCCCGAACTGGAAAGGTATGGCGGGCCGACTGGCACCGAAATCGCCGAGATACAATTTCAGCTTTCATCTCAGACGGTCTTGCAAATTATCGGTGAGTCACATTGCTGGGGGTATGATCGGGCCCTAGGGTCAGCGCTTCAACTTCACCTTGGATTTTCCTTTGCCCTGGGAATGTCACTCGTGCAGGCGCGACAATTCTACTCGTACATTTCTCGAAATCAGATCTATCCCATAACTATTCCTGCTCGCTCGCATCCAAACAAAGCAATGCCGCAAGTCCAGATTCAGGAATTGTATGAATCCAAATTCAGAGACCAAGAACACCGGATAGTGCCATACTTGGGCTCATTGTGGAACGCGTTTAATAATAAGGCCGAGTTTGAGCAGGTCTGGCTAAACGAATGGGTGAGCCAAATGTTCGAAATCGCGGAGCAATTTAGCGACGCACGAATTCATGGCCGGCTATTACTACCGCCTGATTTTGGATCGGATTTCGCTACGCACGTTCCAAGCGTGCAACGATCGATGTGGCCAATACTTCAGAGCCTAGTACACATGACGAATAACCGTCTGGGTGTCTTTAATCAAGATGAAGGTTATCTTAGCTATCTGATGCAACGAGCCCTCGAGTATCTTTGAATTCCAGGACCGGATGTGTTGAGGCCAAGTGTTGAAGAGGGACCAAGACTAATGAACCAAGAAGACCAATGCCGTTGTCTCAACGAAACGATCAGAATCGGCGACGAATTGTTGAGCTCGGCGAAGTTTGAAGCAGACCGGGCATCATGGACGACAATGCTCTTCGATGAGCACGCGAACATCATCTGGCGCGAGTTGGTGACGATTTATAACGGAGTGTGCGGCATAGTGCTATTTCTACTTGAACTCTATAAACGCACTGAGGCTGAGAAGTACCTATGCGCGGCGATCGCAGGAATCCGTTGGGTTGACCACTACTGTCGCCACCATCCTGATGACAACTATGCATTCTACACCGGTCGAATGGGAGTTTCGTATACAATGATTAAGGTCTTCGAGATTACAAAGGACACCGCATATCTTGAAATGGCGCTGCACAATGCACGACGCTGTAATCGCTTCCTTGACTTGTCACACTCTGACGATCTGCTTAACGGTGTGTCCGGAATGCTATTGGGACTGCTGCATCTTTATGCCCTGACCCATGAGCAATGGGTTTTGCAGAGAATTAGTTCAGCGGCGGAACATCTCGCAAACACAGCATATCACGGAAAGGTTGGCGTCTACTGGGATCATTCTCCTAATTGCATAAGGGGGTTATGCGGGCTCTCGCATGGAGCATCTGGCATTGGCTTTGTCTTCCTGGAACTGGGCAATTACTTTGGTGATGCCACTCTCTATTGGCTGGCTGAACAAGCTTTCCTCTATGAGGCCAGCTGTTATGACGAATCGATACGCAACTGGCCTGACTTTCGAAAAGGTATTCACAACCCTGAGGATTATGAAGAGCACATTAAGGCTTACCTGCAGAACAATCTTGCTTTCTTCACAATGCATGGTGATATGAATGCTTGGTGCCATGGTGCAGCTGGTATTGGCTTGGTGCGCCTAAGGGCACTTGAACTATTGGGGAAACCTGTGTATGAGCGCGAAGCGCAACTTGCCATCACGAAGACGTTCACGACTACTGTTGAGTGTCAAAGTTTGCGCAGGTGGCAGACCTTCACACTGTGCCATGGTGACGGCGGCAATGCCGAACTGTTGCTGGAAGCCTACCGGCATTTTGGACACGCGAGTCACTTGGTTGGGGCCGAAGCGATCGCTGTGCGTGCGCTGAACTCAAAGGAAGCAGGACAGGCATATTCGCCGGGTTATACCGGTGCCGGGACTCGGGAGGACAAAAGCTTGTTCATGGGAAATGCAGGCATTGGTTATTTCTACTTGAGGATGCTCGACCCACTCAATGTGCCATCCGTCTTGGCTCCGAGGCTAAGCCCATATTCTATGCATTTTCGTGAGCCGGCCAATGAGGAAGGGATTACAATCTTGAAATGCAACCCCCGGACGATAGTTATCCAGAGTCTGTTCAGACGAACCCTCTACGTCATGAAGTGTTTAGCTCCAAACGCGACACAGGGTTACTTGGAAAACGACTCAACACAACCTCGAGCGTCGGAAAAGCTACAATTCATTCATTTCGTGGAAAAGACGATGGTCACTCTGTCGCCCGAGATACAAGAACGGCTCTGTGACGTGTATGAACTAGAATTGGAAAAGGTGCGAATGAATGATGCAATTGCCAGCAATGCATTATTACATATTGAGGAGCTCGTGCGATGCGATAGGCTGAGAAGCCTAAATGCTGATGAAAAAGCCCTACTTATGAAACAAGAGTACAAATTGAACCGTGCCGCTGTGATCAAGTCAACAAAATGGAGATGGGATTTAGCTTCACCGGATCAGTGGGCGGAGAACTTGACCTCGGCGCCAAGTGCGTACCAGGTGCTGTTGACACAGGCTTCGACAGGAATCACCGAAGATCAGCTGTCTCAATTTAGCTACATGGTGCTAAATGCTTTCCAGAACGTTTGCGTCGCCGGGGAGCTCATTGAGCGTGTCATCGCTGCTTTTGAGCCTATTCTTGACAGCGAGAAAGAAAGATTGAAGAACATCGTTACCGAGCAGGTGTGGAAAGCGATCACATCTGGAGTTATCGTCACCGACAACTCCGGTTCGGATGGATTCAACGGACTTACTGTCCCACCCGAGCTGACTAGACCAGTATAGCAATTATATGGGAGCCATCTTTCCCAGAATACGTGCGGCGATTCCCAGCGCCATAGCGGCAAGACTCAGGCAAAGGCTGGAAGTCGTTCGTATCAGCCTATTTTGCACTGGGCGAGGGAAGAAGGCACGAAGCTCCTTGACCAAGATCTGGGCTGTTCGGTCGGCACGGTCTGTTGCTTGCATATGTTTACGCTCACAATGCTGAGTCAGCACCTTCAAATCGAGAGAGCCTGGGCATCCTCGCATGACGGCAACCAAATACTATTTAGCACTCGACGGCACAGCCAACCCTGCAAGGGCCCCGAACACCTGGACAGATTTTCCCAACCGAATAGCACGTCAAATCTGGCACTTGCTCTCGAGAAGAAGGTGCATGCCGTGACGATGGCGTCCTCGCACGTATGAACGTTGGGATAGCACTAGTGCGATTCCTTGCTGCAGGTCATCAGTCCCAATCGCACTACTCTGCCAAAGGTCGGCACCTGAAGTGCCTACGTCCTCGGCTACTCGATGAGGGGGTCCATCTTTACTATGCAAATAAGCTGTACCTAACCCCACAACCCATAACAGTAGGGCGACGAATGCGAGTTGCACAGCTAACTGGCACCAATGCCGTAGGTCTGATGCGAATGGGTGTGTGTAGGGGATCGTTAATCACGATTCTGGAATGCTAATCCGCGTCGCTTGGCCCAACAAGGTTATCTAGAGTTGATGATGTACCCGCGCCAAATGAGCAACCTCACGATCTCAACGGTCACGAATTGGCGCTTGGTTTTGGAGAAGGATGCTCAACTCTCCTTCCACGATCGACTCTCCTCAAGATTTCGCCCAACCGCAGAATTGCTGATTCGGGCTCGCCGTCGTCGAGCCCCTCCTGCAATCCTGCGTGATCTCATGGGAGATTCGCGGCGCGCGGATGACACGGGATGTAGTCGACTTCGTCCAAAATCAGCAGGCCGCGAAGTTTCAAGCGGCACAAGAAGCCTGCCAAGCTCTCGGCGCCTTGAGCCTTATTAGAATCGATGCGGAGAAACACCCTTAGCATATACAACTCGATGCGAGGACCTATGTCTCTGAGCGATGAAGCGCTACCTCGATGATCAACGGCAAATCTGATGGGCAACACCAACCCGCAGTCCAACTCTGATCAATTTCACTCGTTGGTGGTAGGGCAAACGCCGTCGCAAACTATGTGCTCGCCAGAGTCCTGATGCAACGAGTCAAAACAAGCCTTGCTGATAGAAAACTCTAGCAGCAGTGTTGTATTGTGGTCAAATAAGTTGCCCTAAGCTGAGTTAGTCACGATGCAAGAGTTCGCAAGGGTGGTACAAGGACACATTGTCCGCGCCGCATGATTGCAGTCGCCTGGATCGTTGTGTGAACAGCCCGAGGATCGCGTCGGAGAGAAAAGGATGGCTGGGGTCGCATCACGGAACAAAGTGTCAAATCTCCCGATAGACATTTTCCAAGCAGCAAGTCTAGTCTGGACCGTTCATCCATGGTATACTTCCATCGCCATGGCAATGACCATAGCTGAGGGGTTCCTTCCGTCTGCTCAGCTATGGCTAACCAAAATCCTGATTGATACAGCTGCCGAGGCGTTCCGTACTGACAATCCCGGGTTATTTACGCGTCTTCTATTCCTGGTAATACTGCAGGCGGTATTGGTGTTTCTCATTTCGCTACTCGACATGATGCGCAGCACAATCGCAGCCCGTCTCGGTGAACTCTTGCGTAATCATATCAATCTACAGGTCCTTCAAAAAGCTAACAGATTTGACGTGCCGTTTTTTGAGGACTCTCATTTCTACGACAAGTTGCATAACGCGTATTCCGAGGTGGGCGATCGCCCACTTCAGATTGTTGCTCAACTGTCCATATCTATTCAGAGCATTATCGCACTATTCTCCGTGACCCTGTTGCTGGCAAAAGTTCACTGGATTATCACAGTGGTTACGTTGATCAGCACTGTGCCTGCTCTATTGGTGCAGGCACATTATGGGCAGCGAAACTACTCGATGCTCCGTGAGCGAGCTCCCGCCTTTCGAAAACAGCACTACTTCGGGATGCTCTTAACCTCTGATTGGTTTATCAAGGAAATCCGTGCGTTTGGGCTTGAGGACCACTTTTTGAAATGCTATAGATCGTTCTTCGATCGATTCTATGTTGAGAATTGTAGCCTGATTAGCATGCGCAACCGTGGCTCAGCCCTAGCGATGGCTGCCAGCGGCCTAGGATGGTTTCTGTCCGCCAGCTTTGTCATAGTGCAGGCTGCTCAACGCACAGTTACTATTGGTGATATCTTCCTTTGTATTCAGGCCATTTCTGCCGCACAAGCACAATCTCAATCTGTGTTGAGTGGGCTCGCCTCACTTTATTCTAATACTCTATTCTTGCGCAATTTGTTCGAATTCGTTGCCTTGCCGACGCGTGATCAATCAGCGGGCCTGCATTGGAGTGAGCCGATTGAAGAAATTGAATTTCGCAACGTATCTTTCCACTATCCAGGTACGAGTCGGGAGGCGCTGCATGGCATCAGCTTCAGAATTCGCCGCGGAGGCACTCTTGCAGTCGTGGGCAACAATGGGGCAGGAAAGTCCACCCTTGTAAAACTGATCGCCCGACTTTACCAACCAACTTCCGGTGACATCTTGATCAACGGCAAGAACTTGAGTGAATACAGCCCGCGATCAGTTCAGGAGCAAGTATCAGTTCTATTTCAAGATTACGGTCACTACTGCATTACAGCCCGTGAAAATATAGGAATTGGAATGGTTTCCAATATAAGTGACAGTAGGGCGATTGAAGCAGCTTCCAAGGCAAGCGGCGCGAATGAACTTATTGAGAAATTGCCTGACAAGTACGACACCATTCTTGGCAAGTGGTTTGATGGCGGGGTTCAGCTGAGTGGGGGCGAGTGGCAGAAAATAGCATTGGCTCGAGCAGTTCTCCGACGCGGAAGGATTCTAATCCTAGATGAACCGACGGCATCGTTGGACGCGCAATCAGCTCATAATACTCTTCAGGGGTTGCTTCAGGAAAGATCTGACCGGATTACTGTATTTGTGACTCACCGTTTCTCTTCGGTACGAACGGCTGACCAGATACTCTACCTTGAAGCTGGAAGGTGTGTCGAATCGGGCTCGCATAGTGACCTTATGGCATCGTGCGGTAAATATGCCAACCTCTTCAGGCTGCAGGCTAGTGAGTATTATTCTGGCTTCCTTACTGCGCAGTAGAGCGATGGATGCCGGTCATATGAGCGACTGAATGCCCAATACCGCCGATGTCTCGGATTGGCATGTTCAGCCCCTGTCAGACAAGTTTAGGGGAGCAATCTATTGATGGTCGGGTGGCAAACACCGGAAAGCGTCCGGAGTGGATGAACTCGGACTTGGGTCTTTCAGGCGCGAAATGTCTCGCCATTATCGGAAAAACCACTTTGCATTGCGCGCCCGACGACAAATCGTACGCAATAACGGTTCGAATGTGTCCGACGCCACTTTTTAGATTTGACACTCGTTTCCGTTCCACCATCGCGAAATGCTGTTCCCGATCGAGTACGGTCTACCGTCTATCGCGGCCCCACGAGCTCAGCGGCAGCGGGGATTGCCGCGCCAAAGGATTCGTAGAATCGACTACGGACGCTGAACATGACAGCTGGGCATCGGGATCGGCGTTCGAATCCTCCTGCGGCAAAGAATTGCTTTGCACAAAGAGCCAAGTGGCTAGACAGCGTGGCAACCCTGGCAAACCAGCCAAGCGGTTCCAAGCCTGTGCATCGTTCACACGTCGTGCCCTGGCAAATATGCGAGACCTCGTTCTTCGGGTATCTAGTCACGGACACGATGAGCTTTACCAATTTGCAGCACGCATGGAGTTCAGTACTTTTCCTGGCGCTGGAAACCTCTCAGAGACGCCACTCATAAAACCTGTCGGACGGGTTGTCTGACATCGAGCGAATTGGTCGCACCCAGTGAACTCTCAATCCGTCATATATATATGGAATGCCCATCGGACGGCACTTCTCTCTGCGAGACTAGCAGAGGTGGCAAATCAAAAAGGGGTAACAAGTTGGAACTGGAAATTGGCGCCCAATCTACCAGCGCACCTGGTCGAGCTCTCTCTTTACTACTCCCCCTCATCCTTTTCGTGCTCATGGGGTGCTCGCGAGCCGACATGCCCTCCCAAGAGGCATCTGCTCCCACCCCTGCAACTTCTTCGGGACAGGACCGCTCCCTGGAGAATCTCGTCGCATTTACTCGCTTGTTGGGCTACGTCAGGCATTTTCATCCAAGCGATGAAGCAGCAGCCACCAACTGGGAGGCATTTGCCGTTCACGGCATGTCAACCGTCGAGAGTGCATCGAGCCCACAAGATCTACGCGAAGCCCTGCGTACACTCTTCAGACCTGTCGCGCCTACCGTTCGCATTTACATTACTGGGGATCCGCCGTCACTAATTGAACCGGTCGACGACGGAGAGACTCGAGTCTACATAGTCTCCTGGAAGCATGTCGGATTTGGGGGTGGGATTTACCAGCAGATCGGGTACTCAAGCGAGCGCATCCGGACGCCCATTGCGGAACGCCCATCGAACTCAAATATCCCCGATCCCGATCAACCCTTTGTCGCCGATTTGGGAGGTGGTGTCGCCGCATCCGTTCCTCTGGCCGTTTTTTCCGACGAGCAAGGCACGTTGCCTCACAGTACAAACGTACCCCGTTTTGAATTACGCACTCCCCTAGATTCACGCACCGAACGACTCGCTATAGTCGCACTCTCATGGAACGTATTTCAGCATTTTTATCCCTACTTTGATGTGGTCCGCGTGGACTGGCTTGCTGTTCTCCGAGAGACCCTTGCCGCCGCCCGTACGGATGACGATTTCCGTTTCCTCCTGACACTCCGACGCATGGTTGCACAACTCCAAGATGGGCATGGTGCCGTGGGCTCGGCCATGTCGGCGACGGCGTTGACCACTACACAGAATCCACCCTGGGACTGGATTGAAAATCGTCTAGTCCTCACCCTTGTCAAACCGTCTGACCAGTTGCGCCCCGGAGATACTGTGCTGCGGATTAACGGACATACTGCCCTGGACCTCATCCAAGAAGAAGAAAAGTACGTTTCGGCAAGCACAGCGCAGCACCTGAGGGCAATGGCCGTTCGCTATGCCTGGGCACACGCGACCGACGATCCGATGACATTGGAGGTACAAGGTACCTCGGGGCAAGTGACCACGGTTACTCGACCACGGGGAGAGATATGCTGCACCAAGCCTGCGCGTCTACCGCCGATAGATGAAGTCAGGCCGGCCATTCTGTACCTTGATTTGTCGCAGCTCACCACAGCCGATTTCGATGACGCTATTCCCCAAATGCAGCGAGCATCAGGGATTATTTTTGACGCGCGTGGTTACACGGGAAGAGTCAACGCGTCCACGTTGGGGCACCTCACCGACGTTCCCATGAAATGGGAGTCCTTTTGCTGGCCCCTTGTGACTTATCCGGATCACCAGAATATATCCTTTCGAGTCGACCAGCCAACAATCAGTCCTCTGGAGCCGCGCCTTAAAGCGAAAATAGCTTTCCTATCCGATGTAAACGCGCTAAGCTATACCGAGAGCTATCTCGCCTTCGTCGAGTACTACAGGCTAGGTGAGATTGTCGGAGAACCAACGGCAGGAATGACCGGAGGTATTGACCCCTTTACATTGTTCAACCAGTACACTTTCAACTGGACAGGAACCAAGGTGCTGAAACAGGATGGCTCGCGGCATCATGGCGTGGGCATTCTACCGACTATCCCGGTAGCACGCACAATCAGGGAAATCGCGCAAGGGCGAGACGAGATTTTGGAGCGTGCAATTCAGGTGGTGAGTCCATAACCCTATTTTGGTCGAACAAGCGCCAAAATGCGATGGGATCAGTCTGGTCCGTCCCTCAAGAGATTGCCGTTTCAATGACCTCGAATTCGGCTTGGAGTGAGATGGGTGGTCACGATAATGCTTCTGGCTGTGGTCGCCCTAGTCGCGGGATGTCCGGTTACTTGACATCAAGTCCATCCCCCTTCTATCGAAATGGCAATGACTTCACACTAACCATTACTAGTGTGGACATACGACGGATCATCACACTCAGTGCGGTCTCGAGTCAGGCATTCAGATGCTCCACGTTTGATAATCCTTGCAAACCGCGTAATGGGGACCCATCCTGAGTGGCTGGCATGTGGCGGTGCGAGCGATATGGGGTAACTAGTTGAATGTTCCGGGCGCGCATATGCTCGCTACGCTGATCGCTGTCCTACACGTACACCCCAAATTAGCCGTTTAGAGTGAGTCAATGTGAAATGGCTCTCAGGCCTTTAGCCAGCTAGGCAGAGTTCAACCGGCATAGCACTCGACACTCGAATGGCGATTAGGGCAATCAGTGCGATCTCCAACGGCTTTGATTTTGCTCGTTTTGTCTTGGTGAGTCTTGCCTAGGAAACTAGCTCCATTTGGGCCGGGACGAAAGTGCAGTTGATGTGGTATTCCGAGGGGTCGGTTCGCCTGCTCTCGTAAGGGCCTTGGCTCTTTATCTCAAGGACCTGCGCGAGGATGCCAGCTTGGCACCCGCATGAAGGCGACGGGAGGGGGTGGATCCCGAAGGGTAACCGTTAGGAAGGCCTTACCAGGTAGTGGCTGAACGCAAGGTGCGGAGGAATACCATCTAGTGCTCAGCTATCATCCGCGCATGTACGACTACGTCGATTGGAGCGCCTGGGTGGCCTTCCCGCAAGCGATTTGATGAAGCAGCGCTGCTCGTTCGTGAGAGCGCTCGGCACACCTCTCCTCTGGAGATTGAACCCAGCGTATCACCATTCTTGAAATAACTTCTCATCGCTTTCGATCCCGAGTATGCGATTTTCCTTGTCTAGCGCAAACCGGCACAGCGCCAAAGGCCGAATCTGACGCATTTGCAGGTACATGTCCGTGATCGGCGTATCCCTGCAATCGCCGATGACCTCTGGCTTGAAACGCATGATCCTGTTGATGATCGCCTTGAGAAGCTGCGGGTCCTCGACGCCCACCTTCAAGACGCGAGCAGGGAAATCCAGACGGGAATCGGGCATCTGCGCGCGCGAGAGCGTGACGTCCCATGGTCGGTCGATGAGAAAATGGGCGACCGCTTGCCACTCTTTTGGATCGCCACCCACATAAAAGGTTGGAGCGAAATGGTCGAGTAGGCGGTGGATGCATTTTTTGGTGTCGACGATCCATACGACGGTGTCGCCTTTCAAGAATTGCACTTCATAGACCCAACCTTCCAGGATTTTCACGCGTCAGTTTCCCCCGGGGCACGTGCTGATTCCTCTCGCCGTTTCATCAACCCTGTTGCTTCCATTCCGTTCATATGTCTATTCACAGCTGCTGAAATTTCAGTCGAGCCAGCGACTCGATGCGTTGCGACCCACTTGCTTCGTCAGCCGGCCGTTCCCTCATACTCTGGCATGAATTCGTCGGGCGCGGTGGGCGGGCGAAGATTTTCTTCACCGATCGTCCCGGCCAGAGAGCGGAATTCGAGCGCGCGCGTGACGAGAACGCTGATCGCGCCGCTCCCCCTCTGCACCACTCCTTCCACCAAAATGAACAGTTGACGCCGCAAAAGAGGAAGGAATTTCTCATACACATTCGGCCGGACGACCACGTCGATGAGACCCGTTTCGTCTTCGAGCGAGATAAAGACCATCCCTTTCGCCGTCCCCGGGCGCTGCTTCACAGCCACCATCCCGCCGATACGGACATACTCACCTTCTGGCTGAACTTTGACCTCCGCGGTATTCAAGACACCGGAGCGCTGCAATGCCGGGCGGTAGTGCCGCATGAGCTGTCCATTGGGCGAGAGGCCGAGCAGCTCATATTCCCACAACGACTCCTCACCTGCCTCCAACTCGGGCAAATGGACATCCATCACAGGCAACACCAAGGGGAGCTCCTCGGGGCGGTAGTCGATCTCTCCGAGTTCCCACAGCAGCTTGCGCCGCGAACCGAATGAATCGAAGAGCCCCGCGCGGACCAGGTTGCTCACCGTTGCCTGCGGCAGTCGAGTGCGCTCGCAGAAATCGCGCAGGGAGCCAAACTTGGCCTGCGAGCGCGCTCCTTGAATACGTTCCCACCCCGACTCGCCTAATCCCAAAGTCGCCCGCAGCCCCATCCGCAGTGCGCGTTTGCCGCCCGGCGTCCGCTCCAGAAGATATTTCCAGTCGCTCTGGTTGATTTCGGGTGCCAAAAGCTCTACCCCGTGTCGCTTGGCATCGCCGATGATGACCTCGTTCGAATAGAAACCCATCGGCTGCTGATTAAGGAGCGCACAGTAGAATTCAGGTGCGTAGTACCTCTTCAAGTGCAGCGTCTGGTAGGCGATGAGGGCAAAGCTTGCCGCATGCGATTTGCAGAACCCGTAGCTCGCAAACCCTTCCAGCTGTCGAAAGATCTCTTCGGCGGTTGCCTGCTCGATTCTATTCGCCAGTGCCCCTTGAATGAATCTATCCCGCATCGCCTGCATCGCTTCAAGGGAGCGGCTGCGCGACATCGCTCGCCGCAGCTGGTCCGCCTCCCCCGCCGTAAAGCCGGAGGCGACCATCGCCACGCGAATCACCTGTTCCTGGAAGATCAGCACCCCGAGCGTTTCCTTAAGAGCGGGTTCAAGCGACGGATGGAGATAGCTAACGGGTTCCAGCCCCGCACGTCGACGCAGATAAGGATGCACCGCGCCTCCCTGAATGGGTCCTGGGCGAACAATCGCCACCTCGACCACAATATCCTCGAACTTTTCAGGCCGATGGCGCGGCAGCATCTGCTGCTGGGCGCGGCTTTCTACCTGAAAGGTGCCGATGGTATCGCCGGCTTGCAGCATCTTGAAAATCTCGGGATCGTCGAGGGGAAGGGCATCAAGATCGGGCGGGTCTCCTTGGATATAACTCAGCGCTTCGGTAATGAGCCCGAGCGTACGCAACCCGAGGATATCGATTTTGATGAGCCCCGCATCCTCGACGCTGTCCTTGTTCCACTCGCACACTACCCGCCCCGGCATCGTCGCCCGCTCGAGCGGCACCACCTCATCGAGCGGCTGTGCCGTAATGAGCATCCCACCTACGTGAATGGCCAGATGGCGTGGGCAGTCGTGAATCTGTCGCATGAGGTCTGACAGCATGTGTAACGGGTGACCGGCAGTGATTTCGCCGTCAACTAATTTCAGAATCTGGTCCGCGGCGGGAAGGGCAGAACGCCAATCGACCGATTTCGCAAGCCTGTCCACAGCTGGCAAGGGAAAATTGAGTGCTTTCCCGAGATCGCGCACCGCGCTGCGAGCCTGGTAGGTGACGACATTGCAGACCATCGCGGTATGCGAAGCCCCGTAGCGTTCGTAAACGTATTGGATCACCTCTTCTCGCCGATCGGCTGCGAAGTCAATGTCGATATCCGGCGTCGTGAAGCGGTCAGAACTCAAGAACCGCTCGAAGAGCAAATTGTGCGCCAAGGGATCGACGCTCGTGATACCCAACAAATAGGCGACGATGGAGTTGGCGGCCGAGCCGCGTCCCTGGCAGCGAACCCCCTGCTCGCGGGAAAAACGGACGATATCCCAGACGATGAGAAAGTAACCGGCAAGTCCCGCCTGCTCGATCACCGCGAGCTCATGCGCCAGTTGCTTGAGCACAGCCGGCTTGAGCTGCGGGTAACGTTTCGGCAGTCCTTGATGGCACAGTTGGTAGAGGTACTCGAACTCGCTCAGGCCGCTCGGCACTGGAAAGCTGGGCAACCGTCGCGAAGAAAAATCAGGTTCGAACTCACAGCGCTCGGCAATGGCGAGCGTGTTCTTAACAGCTTGTGGTAGCTCGCGAAAACGTTCGGCCATCTCCTGCGGAGAGGCGAGATAATAATTGCTGTTGTAGGGCAAGAACCCCGCTCGGCGTGCCTCGGTGAGCGAAAGGTTCTGGTCAATCGCGAGGAGCGCGTCCCTCAGGCGACTGCCCGACTGCAGTGCATAATGGACGTTATTTGTTGCCACGATAGGCAGATTGAGCGACCGGGCCAGCCTAGTCAGATCGGCGATGAGTCGCTCGTCTTCCGGGAGATAATGGTACTGCAATTCGATCCACATCCGATCGCGTCCGAAGAGATCGCGCAAATGTGCCGCTGCTTGCTTCGCCTGCTCGGGCTGCCGGTTAAGGAGAACTCCTGCAATCGGCCCTCGTTTGCAGCCACTCAGCGCGAGGAGGCCATGGCGATTTTCCTCCAACATCGCCCATGTGACGGCCGGCTTTGCCTTACCCGGCCACAGCTTGGAGTCGGTCGTCATTGCGCCCGCCGCATCCCGCGGAGTATCCGTGAGCTGAGCTGCCGTCAGCAACCGGCAGAGACTGGCATAGCCCTCTCGATTCTCTGCAAGCAGCGTAAGGTGTTCTTCACCCGCCAGCGTCACTTCGGCTCCGAAGATGGCGTGAAATCCCGCCGACTGGGCCGCTTTCCAAAAGCGGACGACTCCAGCCAGGCTGTTGTGATCGGTCAGGGCAATGGCCTTGAGTCCAATTTCCTGAGCAGTTCGAACCAAATCCTCCGGCGACGACGCGCCATCCAAGAGCGAAAGGTAGCTGTGGGCATGGAGTTCGGCGTAAGCATCAGTCATAGAGTTTCGAGACGTACCACTGCTCGTCCTGGAAATCAAAGTACAGAACGCAAAGAAGGCCATCAGTCGTCCTCACGGCACAGTAGTCGCGGTGCACGCGACCTTGCTCCGTCCACCAATCGCTATCGACCTGCCAGCGCTGCCAGACCTTTTCGACCGCGCGCCGCCGTCCATTCCACTCGAACGATTGTACCTGACTGCGCGGATCTTTTTCCACCTGAATCAGGATTCCATCTTTCCACAAACGCGTCATGCGACCCATCCCGCCGCAAGCGCCGTCAGACTGGAACGCCGCTCTGATAACGGATGGCGTTCGTCGCTCATACATAGACGGAAGAAGATCTCGCGATAACGACCGGACAGCTTTTCGGCGAGCTCTCGGAGCGGCGAGCGCTCTGTGTCCAGGTCAAACAACATCAGTTGATGCGGCATGAGTTCGCCGCATTCGAGGAGCGATAGACTCACCGATGCCAATTCTGCGGGCCAGTTCAGCACTTGCAGCTGATGGGAAATAGTGGCACGCAAGCGGCTCTCTTCGACGACGGGTTCAACAAAGGTGTGGTCAATCTTTCGTGTGGTATCGTCCTCAAAGTGCAGGTCCAACCTCATGCGGCGGCAGCCTTCCAGTCGCCGGGCAAGTGCGGAAAGAGAGGGTCGCAAATTGGAGAGGACCGCTTCAAGGACATCGCCATGGAGCCCGGTGGGTGGGTCGAAATCGATCGAGAGCGGCGGCGTGGCCTCCTCAATCGTTCGGCGCACCGGGCGATCATCACGTCCTTGCGCCCAGGCTTGAGCCAATTTCCCTTCGGCGCCAAAACGCTGCCACACGGCTGTCTTGGGTAATTTCGCAAACTGCCCCAGCGTCCGGATGCCCAGCCACGTCAACTGCTGCAACGCGAGCGGAGACAACGGAAGGAGTCCGATCGAGAGCGGTTGCAAGAAACGTTCTTCGTTGTTGCGATCAACCAGACGCATGTGCGCGGGGGATGCATAGCTCGCGGCTGCACGTGCGGTGAACTTGCCCGTATCCCAGCCGATGGAAGGAACCAGACCATCGCCAAGCACGCCGCGCGCCTGCTTGCCCAGATCAGCGCAGAAGGGTTGAACCGTCTGGGAGGTCGTCGCCACAGCCTGGAGATCGACATAGGCGACGCCCCAGGACGGTGCTTCCACGGGCAATCCACATTCAGCAAGTTTTCCAACGAACGCGCCGTGCTCCGCCTGGCTGGCTTCCAGGTCCACCGGTTGCAGGCGCACGTCCGGGCAGCGCATCTGGGCCTGGCGCGGCTCCATCTGCAAGGTTACTCCGCTCTGCCGTGCTTCGCGCGAGACCGCGCACACGAGTTCATCGGCCCCGAGCAGAGCGACGGGTTTCCCTGCGAGATCCGGCCTCGACCTCTCGGCCAAGCCCATGAGGAAATCTGGCACGCGACAACACATGGTGCTCACAACAATTCGCTCCTACACGCTGCCCTGCAGCTCACCAAGTCTCCCTCGCCCGCACGGTTTCGTTGAATGCGATCGCAAGGGTGGCACTCTCCCCTTGGCGCTGCGACCGGCTCTTGAGGAGTCTTGCCCTTACCCGGTACCCCCAGCACTCGCCTTCAGATTCAATCCATCCCTCGCGTAGGAACTCGACATGCAGAGACGCGTAATGCCGGACAGCCCGACTGGTCTCGGCAGCCAAGGACGGAAGCCAGGGCGGCCGAGCTTCATCGAGGAGCAAGAGCGCGCAATCGGCACTCTTGAGTGCCAGATTCACCTGCGGCATCATTTGCTCGACCGCGCTTGCCCCCTCTTTGTCGACCAAGAGTTCGGACAAACTGTCCAAGAGAATAGCGCGTAGCTCGCGACTCTTGACGAGATCCAGGAGCACCCGCAGCACCTGCTTTCCGGATTGGGGCCGAACGAGAAGCAACCGATCCAGATCGACTCCCGACCGGCTGATATAGTCCGGATCGGAACTCGCGCCCAGGTCGAGAATGGCAACCGAATGACGACGCTCTGGAGTCCCCTGCTGTGCCCGGCTCAGCACCTTGTAGGCGACCGTCAGTTTCCCAGAGGTCGAATTGCCAGCGAGCAACGTGACGGCGTGGAGTGGAATACCGCCCACTCCTGTTAGCTGATCGAGTGCCGGAAAGGTGGTCGAAAGACCTTCGGCACGCGCCTGCGCAGCGCGGGACGTTACCAGGACGCCACTTCCCCAGCGGTGCTCCATCTGCTTGATCGCGGCTTTGATCCGTTCACTTTTTGTGTCATTGAGTGTGTCCACCGGATGCTTCTCATCGAATCAGGGAACGGTGAGTACCGAAGAGTAGATTTCCACGGACCGCACATCTTTGCAGAAGTGGCCGATGTTTTTGCAGGACGGGTGTGCAAGGCGCACAGACACTTTCCTCACCGGACCTGATAATTCGATGAGGGTGGTGGCAATAGGTTCGTTATGAGAGGTCAGACCGCAGAACGACTGGAGGGCAGGTAATGAAAACAGAGAGGACGAGCCGAGAAAGGCGACTATTTCGGAGGGACAAAGCAATCGCACCAGATCAACGGCGCGCAGACAGGTGGTGTGTGAGGCATTCTTGTTTGTCACGCCACACAGCGTAGCACATCCGTTCGCATTTGTCTATGAGCAGAGTGCTTATTTCTTACTCATGCACGAGGTATACGGTAGGTAGAGGAAACCCGTAGGTGAAGTACTTAGCCATATCTTGGGGGCAGTTCGGAATCGGCCCCAAGCTGTTGGACAAAGTATTTGAATTCATGACGAGAGTGAATGTGGAGTTTTTCGCGCGCATGCTGGAGATGGTTCTGCACCGTGCGCACGCTGAGGTGCAATTCGCGGGCAATCTCATCATCGCTCCAGTACTCGGAAGCGAGTCGCGCGATTTCCTTTTCGCGAATGGACAAGTTGTTCCAGAGGGACAGGCGTTCGCACTTGTCACGGCCGGGCGAACTGCTGACGATCTTCACAGGGGGGTTGTCCAACGAGGACTGCCGGCGCCGACTTTGGATCCGGGTCCAAAGGGCGTAGACCACGCTGAGCACAGCAATAAGCGAGACGACGATGAGTTGAGACGAATCAGACGCGGCCATGCCTCTCCAAAGATGGTCGTCTAGCAATTCGTCTGATCCGCCTCGAGTTAGAGTGAGACGACCGTGTAATGAGGAGATTTTGTTTCGCCTATTGTATACGAACATATGTGCTATGTCAACTCCATGATGACCGCCCAGCGTTTTTCGCGCACGCGGAGTAGGCTCGTGGTGCTGGCATTGCGCAAGGCTTGTCAGGACTCCTCCCACTTTTACCGGGGCTCAGAGGGGACCAACGGCGCTTTAACAGGGACCGACCGCCGTGATATAATAGCTAATACTTGCTTTGGCTCGGAGCTGCACAGCCCCAACGTGGCTGAGTTGGGTAGGCGCTCGATTTGAAAACCGCCCACTTCCCTTTGCCGCCTTGCCAGGAGATTTGTTTTGGCTATCCGCACATTGGTTATTCCAAACGTGTTGGCTCCCGAGAGCGGAAGTTATAGCCCGGAAGCACTTTTCAGTTTGCTTCCACAGCTCGCCAAAGGCGAGCCACTCCGGTTCGATATGTCCCAGGTTTCATTCGTGTATCCCCCGGGCATAGTTGGATTGGCCCTTTTTCTGCGTGCCGCGTGGGAACGTTCCGGTAGCCAGATTATCCTCTTTGGGTTTCAAGAGAAAATCCTCGCCTACTTTCAACGATTGGATTTCCTTGAGATATGCCGACCATGGGCTTCGTGTTCTGATCAGATTTCTGCGGCGGCAACCCTTTCTCGCAAGCAGGCCTCGACGAATTTGCTTGAACTCCGCCTCATTCGGAATTACGACCAGGTGAATGAAGCAGCCTACCGCGCCCGCGATATACTAAAGACTTGGCTGGCGTTTGATTCGGACCAATTGAGCCACCTCGTCACTATTTTGTCCGAGATGGGAGGCAATGTCTGTGATCATAGCCAAGACTTTGGCTTTATTTCGATCCAGAAATATCTCTATGCGACCGAAAGAAAGGTAGCAGTGAGAATTGCGGTCGGCGACCTGGGCATTGGCATCCGCGCAAGTCTGATGCGCCGGCACGGGAATCTCGGGCCCACTTCACTTGCCTACATTCGTGCTGCACTTGAAGGTAAGACGAGCCGGCGCAAACGCGTCCTGGGGAACGGCTTCCAACTCGTCCAGTCAATTATCAAAGGTTGCCGCGGCTCTCTCCTCGTGCGTTCCGAAGATGCGGCTGTCCTAATCGACACCGAACACGGTCAAATCGCCGAGTTTCCCAATCAGGTTCCTTTCCCGGGCACTTTCGTGTCGATCTTTTTATATCAGCCGGTGTATTCATCAATTTGACAACAAGTCAGAGCTGGAGTACAATAGGGTTAACCAGGCAATGATTAAGGGGTATGGATGAATTGCGTTTTCAAGCTGGCCGACCTGCGCGCTGAATGGGCGGACAATCCCATCGATCTCCTCACCCGACCCCGCGGAAAGGTGGCCTTTCGCCGAATGGACCGTGAACTGCGCAAAGTGCCCGAAGGCGGCACGCTCATTCTCGACGGTTCAGGCATTCCTGTCATGGACGCTTCCTTTGTCGATGAGGCAATCTTGGCGCTCTTCGCCGGCGTGCTGGCCGGGTCATACGGAAACCGATTTTTGGTCTTGACCAACATTTCAGAGCACACCCTCTACAATTTAGCGGGCGCTGTCAAGAACCGTGGTCTCAAGTCTCCAATTCCCGTGAAAGACCAAAAGGAATGGAACTTTATCGGCCCGCAGCTTGGCGAACGCTGGACTGCTGCCCTGGACACCGCCGCGCAGCACCTGGTGCGCTCGGGTGAACTCACTGCCCGGCAGTTGGCGGACGATCTGCATATCAGCATTAACGCCGCCAGTAACCGCTTGCGTCATCTGCATCAGTTAAGATTAGCCAAGCGAGCAGACGTCACGGACCAGACCGGTTTCTCGCACAAGTATACGCTCATCGCATAGTTATTTTTTTGGCCAGAGGTTAACCACTGAGTCGTTAACCCCCTATTTGCCATCGACGAATCGAATAGAGCCAAAACAAGATAGGCCAATGAGTTGTAGCAAAGCAGCGGACCGCGGCGGAGCAAGAACACGAGGCGAAGCGCGCGATGCGCAATCCCATGCGCACATGAAAGCCGTTCCCGTCAGCTGAGAGCCAGCACGATCACTGGGAGCCAACGCAATGCCAGAACAGAATCCAGAGACCGAGAGCGAAATCATCCTTAGCTTGATATCCGCCGGTATTTTGGAGTACGAGCGGTGGCGGTCTAGCGGAAAAAGTGCGGGTCTAGTCTACCCGACGAACCTCAACCGCGGGCTGGCGCGGCTCTGTCTCTTTGCCCTCCGAAATTCGCCTCCTGCCAAATTCCCCGAAAGCGTTCCAGATCTGCTATCTTGGTGTGAACGCCCTCTGACTGCCTTGCCGCTGCGGCTGCCCTCCGGCCTGCTCGGCCAGGATGACTGCCTAATATCGAACAACCAACCGACCGAGCAATGCGGGGAATGGGCTCGCACAGGTGGAGACCCTGAATCTGATCTCCTCGAACGGAAATTCATGAAAGCGGCCCTGGATGCCTGCCGGCAAGCCGACGCTCAGGCAAGCTATGTGGCATTCCGCAAATGGCTCATTGAGAATCCCATAGCGACTGAAGAAAACCTGGTGCGCGTCGCTCAAGATCCCGGCATGGAGCCCGTTCGGGACCTGATACACGACGCGTACTTTCCCGCTCCCGCAGCGCATGCTGCCGATGGGCACTTTGCTCTTTGCGCCTCTTGTCGGAATCTACTCCTCAAAGGCGCCAAAGGGAACGAGTGGATCTGTGAAAACCCGCGCTGTGCCGAGCGACATCGCATTCGGATCGGGCAGCGACTCCCCCGCCGTCAGGGAATCGCTTGGCTCCGCTGGGAGCTGAGGCGTTTTGTCAC
Source organism: Chloroflexota bacterium (assembly GCA_023489485.1). GTDB lineage: Bacteria > Chloroflexota > Anaerolineae > UBA4142 > UBA4142 > JAMDCU01. The sequence continues at coordinate 520 of JAMDCU010000167.1, read as the reverse complement.
CCTCCCTGGCCTATCGGAATTACGCTTGGCCCGGCAGTTGAAACGGAGCCGGTTGACCGTGGAATTGTGGCCCGAGTTCGATGCCTACGACCTGCGCGTGATCTTCCCAGATCAGACTGTCTGGGCGATTGATGTGAAAGACTGGGAATACCCATGGATGGCTCGATACGAGGATGTGTTTCCTATGCACCCCCAATGGGACAGCGCGTTCTTTGTCTTTCCCCGCGAGCGACGAAAAAGGAGGATCGACTACAAGCACGAATTCAGGAGGAATTATCGTCACGGAGACCCACATCTCGATTACGTCTACGATGACGAGTTAATGAAACGTGCCCGTGCTTTGGCGGCCAAAGACGGAGGCGAGTCCCATGCGTGACGTAGCCTATTGGAAACGATCCCTCGTAAAGCAACTCAAGCTGCATTGGGACAACGCCGATCCCACTCCGCCCATTGATCGCGCCGTTTTCGCGAACGTCGAACTCGGCTTGCACTTGCACCTCTCTCTTATCCCGTTCGATGA
>JAMDCU010000108.1 GCA_023489485.1 Chloroflexota bacterium | reverse complement strand
TGGGATGTGGTCAAGATGATGAAGTTGAACGTGGCCTGGGACCTGGGCCCAATCGCGCTCACCGACTCGGGTCGTGCGGTCTTTGATGTCGTGACCCCTCCCTTTATCCGAGCGGATGTGCAGCGCACCCGCACCCAGCTTGCCCTCGCGGCGGCCATCTTTGCGGGGCTCTCGCCTCTTGAAGTAGATTTTATTCAACGAGCGGGGGAGGAGACGACGCCAGAGCCCGGCGGGAGGCTCGCCGCGGACTGCCTCCACGTTGTGCTCGCAGGGAATGCGATCGTGAACGGACGAACTCTCGGCCGTGGGGAATGCTTTGGGGTGTCGGCCATCTTCGGGCATCCGGGTGACGGCGAAGCGATTGCCGGGCAGGAGTGCCGGCTACTCAAACTCTCTCCCCAGAGTCTAGCCGACCTCAGCGATCGGCACCCGCGTCTGGGCGTGCGGCTGTACAGGAATCTGGCGGAGGCGAGCAGGTAGAGTTCCAGGTTCCGGGTTTCGAGTGAACAGACAGGAGATACGATAGGGCTGCCTGGGGCAAAAGGCCTCGCGGGCAGAGCACCTGGGCCCGGCGGTTAGAAACCGCAGCTACCCGCAGCAAAGTCGGCCTCCGCCGACTGGAGGCTCCAGAGAAGACGGGCGCACATGACGGTCTGCCCGAGGAAGGCCGTTTCGCGGTCTGCTGAACCTTGAACTTAAACCCAGCAACCTGCAACCCTATATCGCGCGGCCCATGTAAAGGTCGCGGAGGGCAAAGCCGTGGCGCCGATAGTACTCGCGAGTGCCGATCGCGGAAATGACCGCGAGCCGTTTGAAGCCGGCCTCGCGCGCAATGGCCGCGGCGCGCTCTATCAGCCGCGTCCCTACCCCCGTATGTTGCGCCTCCCCTGCGCTTGACGTGCCCAACTCTAGAGCCGGCCCATACACGTGGACTTCACGAATGACCGCGCTGCCCCACAGTTCCTCGAGCACTTGCGCACGCGGAACATCCGGCGACGGCAGTGACAGTCGCAAAAATCCCGCCAGGCGGCCGCGTGGGGTCACGTAACTGAGGAAATGCTCCGTCGTCGCATCCGTCAGATAGGTCGTGACCCCCAGATGCAATTCCTCGTCCTGCAGCTTTTCGTTCCTCACCTCGCGGCAGCGGATGCAGTGGCACTGGAGACCACGCCGCTTCATTTCCCGCTGGGCGATTTGGCGCAAGTGGGACGCGATGCTCCCCGCCGCGACATACGGGGCCGGGATGTCGCGCATGACCCGGTTGATGCGGCAATAGGGTGGCACGATGCTCTTGCACGCGATCAAGAGCTCGAGCAATTCCTCATCCGCGTACGGGCGATACTCGCCGCGCTCCCAATGCTTGTAGAGTTCCGTTCCAGCAATCAGCGTGCACGGATAGATCTTGAGCTCGTCCGGCCGGAGCGCGGGATCGTCCCAGAGGCGCGCAAAATCCGCACGGTCGGACTCCGGAGTCGCCCCTAGCAAATTCGGCATCCAGTGCAAATGGAGCTTGAAGCCGGCCAAACGGAGGAGCCTCACCGCGCGGCGCGTGTCGGCCACCGTGTGGCCGCGCCGGTTCGCCGCAAGGACCGCATCGTCCAGGCTTTGCGCGCCCATCTGCACTTTGGTCACCCCCAAAGTACGCAAGCGGCGGACTTCGTTCATGTCGATATAGTCCGGGCGCGTCTCGATCACCAGTCCGACGTTCCGATGCTCCGCCGTCTCGTTGGCGGCTTGCGCTTGAGCGAGCGTGGCGGCATCCGCGCCGTTCATCGCGTCGAGGCAGCGGCGGATGAACCATTCCTGATACTTGTGAGGATAGGCAGACCAGGTGGCGCCGAGGATCAGAAGCTCGATCTTTTGAATGGTGTGCCCTTCTTGTTCGAGCGCCGTGAGCCGCATCGCGGTTTGGCGGAACGGGTCAAAGCGCGCCATCTGGGCCCGCTGGGCGCCCGGCTCTTCGGGCAAATAGCTTCTGGGGAAGCCTTTGGCTTGAGGGCAAAAGATGCAGTCTGCAGGACAGGGATAGGGACCGGTCAGAACGGCGACGGGGGCAACTCCGGAGATGGTACGCACGGGATGAATGCGCAGACGATCGGAGACATTTCGATCGAAAGGAACGATGCCGCGTTCGGTCATCTGACGGTAGGCCTCGATGATCCTGTCCTTGGGAAGAGGGACGCGCTTGCTCATGAGGCGCGAAATGGCCGTCGGCGAGAGGGAGGTGGGAGTGCTCAGGTCGGCAAAGAGTTGAATCAGCGCACCCGAATATTCCTCGATATCTCGCGCGGCGGTGCCGTCTCGCCGGGTAGACGTTTCCCCTGGCCTGGCAAATTCATCTTGTGTACTCATAAGGCAAGGGCATATTAGGCGCGTCAGGGGGGAGTGTCAAGTACGTTAGTTTCATAGTTGGATAGTTACAGAGTGCAATCGTCCACGACAGGATGCAGAAGAGGATGCCAAGTGCGGTATCCTCTTTTGTGCCTATCGAGAGGTTCCCTACACGTCGTCTCTCCTTACCAGTGAATGAGTTCTGCTCCCACCGTCACCCGGGCTAGAAGCCATTCCCCATCGGACAAGACCCCGGAGGCGCTGACGCTTTGACCTACCTGGAGATCGGCAAAGGTGATGGGAACGGTCGTGGATGCTGTCTTGAGAAGGAAGCGTGTATCCTGCGAAGCCGTCAAGGTAACGCTCTTTCCCAGGTACGGCTTGACCAAGAAATTGCCACTCTGGACTTGGACCGTAATTGTCTCTGAGGACGCGTCGATGCTTGTAATCTTGCCAGCAAGGGTGAACGAACTCGCGCCGGATGGTGCTCCACCCGCCGCCGAGACGGATGGAACGAGTGCTGCAAAGGGGTGTAGTTCAGTTTCGGGGCGAATCGACACAGACGAGCGTCAATGCGAGGAGCCGCGAAGCGGCGGCGTCCTGTGGAGTGCCATCCCGCAGACCCCGCGGGATCGATGATCCCGCAGACCCCGCGGGATCGATGATCCCGCAGACCCCCGCAGGAGTCGCGGGGTCTAGGGACCCGCGGGATCGATGATCCCGCAGACCCCCGCAGGAGTCGCGGGGTCTAGGGACCCGCGGGATCCGAGATCCCGCGATCTCCCGCGGGATCCGAGATCCCGCGATCTCCCGCGGGACCATAGCGGGGCGGGCGCAATCTCAGCCTCGGGTGAGATTGCTTCGCTCCCTACGGTCGCTCGCAATGACGAGTTGCCCCCAATCTGAACCGCACTCGCTGCAAAGGCAGCAATTGCCAAGAAAAGAACAATGGTTTTCCTCACAAGAGACATCTTTCTGACCTCCAATCGAGAATGTGTAACGACGGACTTTGCTGCCCGGTTCAGCTCCTTGTGCTTGGGAATCCGCATAAGCGCCATAGGATGCGGCGGCCAGGCACTCGATTTCAGCTACTTTGACGCCTAAACGGTGCGACAGATACGGCCTGGGAGACGAATGTAGGGAGGTTGCGCAGACAGACTTCCGAAATCCCAAAGATTTCGGAAGTCGATGAGCCCTGAGTTTCTTGTCGGAGTGCTTGGCAAGGCTGAATCTAGGAGACCGTCCTAATACCTGCTAATGAATGGCAAGTAATTGATATTCGGGGTGGGGGTGGCGATTGAAGTGGAGGTGGCGATTGGAGTGGAGGTGGCGATTGGAGTGGAGGTGGCGGTCGGAGTAAAGGTGAAGGTCGGAAGGGGGCCCGCACCGCATGATGGGAATTTGAATGATCCAATGCGCGTGTGCCAGTCATATTGGCTGGAGGCAGCGTAATATTCGTCGACGTACCAGAAGGTGCAATCGTCCGCGGGGTCGACGGCCATCATGCTGTAATCGCCCCAACGGTGTGAAGCCGTGCCCGATCCTGTCTGCGAGCCACTCCCTTGAATCAGAGTTGCCTCACCTTGCGGAAGGGTGCCCAGTGTGTCGGTGACGAGCCGCCCGGCATAGCGAATGGAAGGATAGGTGGTTGAGCTCGAAACGCTGAAGCCGAGCGCCGCGTTCCCCTGCTGATCCAGGGCGATGCTCCCCATCCAGCGATAGTCCGTGTCCGGCGCGTACGTTGCCTGCTGATAGATACCCCAAGGCCCCCCGCCCGTCTTGTGCAACTCGTACCAACGGATGCCTGCATGGCCGCTGAAATCGCCAGCGTCAACCGTGTGGTTCGTGACAAGCGTCTCATGCGTGCCGAAATTCCGGTACTGGAGACGGTACATGAGCCGATCTCCGATGGAATCGAGCTTTGTGCCGGTATTAGGCTGGGGGATACAACTCATCGAAAGCGCCCAAACGCACGGCAGGTAGCTGAATGCGGCGACGGGAAGAGTCTGGTTTGGCGTGCCGGAGAGGCCAAAAGTTGAGTTGGCTGCATTCGCCCAATCGACGTGGAAATTCCAGATTCGCAGGGCGTCGGTCGGGCCTAAATTACCTGCGGCGTCCACCTCGGCAAAGTAATTGGGGGAGCCGGTGGGAGGCAACGTTGCCCCGTCCAGGTCAGATGGCAGCATGCCAAAAAAGTTTGGATCGACTGCGCCGAGATCGAAATAGACCTTCCGCGCGGTGGGGTCGCCGACGAGCATCTTATCTCGTTCGAAGGCGACTGCGCCCGCGCCGTAATAGGTCAACGAGATCTCGTTGTACTGATTCATGGACATATAGTACCCATCAGGCCACACGCCGAACTTGGGGTAATCGTTGAGCTTACTTACGCCCGATTGGGTCATGTTAACATAGACATAGCGGTAATAGGAGCCAGTCGGATCCGCGCTCGCGGAGATGGCGAGGCACTGATAGAAGGGCCCATTTGCCGAGCTGCCCGACACATAGTTTGGAAACGAAAATTGGCTCACGAGCCAGCGTTTGGCGATGGGATCAAAGAGGACGATGGGGTCACCATCATTAGTGGCGGCGCAGGGACCGCCAAAGCCAGTCCAGAACGCGTTGCCCGCGATGGGACCGGCGAGCAAGGTCGGCGTTGTAGTCACATCCCAAATCCTGTAAGAGAGGTTCACCCATTCCACATAGTATTTCTTGCTGGTGGAGGGGTCGTAGCCGATATCCCCTTCGCTATCCGGCGGCATAGGTTTTCCGATATTGAGGATCACGTTGTCCGAGTTGCTCACGCCATCAAAGCTGGTAAGTGTTACGGGCATGCTTGTCCGGACGCTCAAAGAATGGAGGAGAGGATCGCGGCCGGTAGCTCGAGCTGTCCCGGAGTATGCCCCGGCCGGCTTGAATAGGCGCGGCAATTGGGTGAATTGTGTAGGTGTTACGGGTTGCCGAGAGACAAGAGTACGGAGGGCGGGAGAGCGGTCGCTCTTGAGCGGATATGAAACGATCGGCTTGAGCGCATTGGGCCTTTGGGCAATGGCAGGAGTTGCAGTTCGCTCAGAGACTAGTTGGAGAAAGAGGAGACCCCCGCACAGGGCGATAATAACGACCAACCATTTGTACCATTTGTACATCTGCAATATCCTCGATGTTGATGCTGACAGCCGGTAGCTTACCATGAGAAGCGGGGGGTGGCAAGTTGGAGACAAGGGGCGATTTAAATCGTCCCGTGGGGGCCTCCGGCGGCGTGTCGGCGTAGGCCGACACGCCGCCGACCGACGCAGGGGGGTAGTCAGCGAGCCCCGCCTTGTGCGGGACAGGCTTTGCTCCGGCGAAGGTGCAGATTCTATCATCCGGTTTGGCGCGGTCGGGTCTGCTCAGGTGCAGGTTGTGCTGGCCAGATCTGATCTTGCCTTAACCCTACTCCTGATGTAGGATGAAGATGTCATGAAACCTGAAACGATTCAGAGACTCGTCGCCGTCAATCGCGCGTTTTATTCCCGCTTTGCCCACGCGTTCTCGGAAACGCGGCCGAGCGGGCAGGCGCATTTGAGGCGCATCGTCGAGTACATTCCCACAGATGTACGGGTGCTGGACGTTGGATGCGGGAATGGGCGGCTGGCGGAGCAACTGGAGCGCGCGGGGCGTACGGGCCTCTATTTCGGCGTCGATTCGTCGCAGGAATTGATCGACATTGCGCGGAGCCGCGCCACGGGGCTTGTGCGTCTCCACTCGCAATTCGACGTGGTGGATATTACTTTCCCCGGCTGGAAAGAGCGAGTGGTCAAGTCGTCGGGCACGGATGCCTTTGACGTGGTGACAATGCTCGCGGTGCTGCAGCATGTGCCGGGCGCGGAAACCCGCCGCGATGTGTTACGTGAAATCCACGATTTGTTGCGCCCGGGGGGCGTGTTGATCATGACGAACTGGCAGTTTCTCCGAAATGAACGGACGCGGAAAAGGGTGCAGGCTTGGACCCTCGTGGGGATGGATGGAGAAGAGTTGGAGCCGGGAGATGCGCTGCTCGACTGGAAGCGCGGCGGGTTGGGCTATCGCTATTGCCATCAGTTGTCTCCTGAGGAGGTAGAAAAGCTGGCCGCGCAGAGCCATCTTTCTGTGCGCGACCAGTTCTACGCGGATGGCGAGCTGAATTTGTATGGTGTGCTGGAGCGTCCCATTGGGTGAGTTGCGGGTTCATTCCTGGCGGTGCACCCTGCCGCCTGTGCAAGCTCTTGGAGGCTGTGCCGGTGAGATTGACGCTCTCCCGGCGCGAGAGCTTGTGCTTGGGTCCCGGTTGTCTAGCCAACGAAACTCCCCTGGGAAACGTGACAAGTTGCAGTTGACAAGAGTAAATCGTAAGACGTGAAACGTAAAGCGCGACCAATAAGGACGCAAGAGTGCTCCGGTCACCAAATGACTCTACGTCTGGTTATGGGTGATGTTACCTGTCGTTCGAAGAGCGCAGAATTCGCAAGCCCGCTGTAGCGCTTTACAGGAGCGGGATCCCGTTTCAGAGACAGACTTCGAATTCTTGGGGAATTCGCAAGTCTGCTCTTTATTTCCGGTCTCTCGATCTGCGAGCGCCTTTAATCCACGTCCTTGGCGCGATAGAGGACTTCGCCTGCGTGCGGCACCAACAAGACCCCTTCGGATTCGCGGCCGGCCCACTCGGACGGGGCAATGGTGTGATAATCGAGGTAGCCGAGGTTGATGCGCCGGCAACGCTCTTCCGGGATGCCTGTCGCGAGGGTCACTGCTATCCGCGGGTCCTCCTGACGCGTCGTGGCATCATAGGACCCCTGACCTTTGACGTGCGTGCTGTGCGCTTTGATCGAGCCTGGAACATCCTTGAAGCGGTCCCATTGCTTCAGGAAATAGTCTTTGACGTGATAGCCGACCTGATCGATGAGCTTGCCGTGGGTGAAAGAAACCTCGCGGAGATGAGGCGCATAGATGATGACCTCGCCGCCGTCCGCAATCGCCGGTTCGGTCTTGTACATCGCCTTGGCCGCCGTCCAGAGGTCGTCGTACATTTCCGATGGCATAGAAAGGACCCGGCGAAAAGCGTGCGGAACGACGATAACGTTCAGTTGTGCAGAGAGGTCTGCCGCCGCGCTCCACGCTTCCTGGTAGGTTCCGGTGTACAAGCCGTGCAAGTCTTGACCTTGCATTACCATCGCGAGGCACAGGATGGGCCGGGAGATGAATGCAGCCGCGCGGTCGATGACGCGGCGCACCGGCGTATCTTTCACCCCAATCGTCTTCATGCTCGTCACGAGCCCACCCAGCCAATGAGTGTTGTTGATGATGTCGGGCCCGGCGATCCCCGGGAACAGATACTTGGCGCCGCCTGAAAAGCCGGCAACCTCGTGCGGAAAAACGGGACCACAAATAATGATGTGATCATAGTCAAAGAGGCGGCGGTTCAAGCGTACGATGGTTTCCTCTGCGAACAGCCCTCCAGTGAGCGACTGCATTTCCTCGCGGGTGATGACACCGACCGTGGCCAGAGCACCCGGATTGTCCCATTCGTGGTTATAGATCTGGACGTTTGGATACTGCGCCTGCCGTTCGCTCGCAGAGACGCCGACGAGACGGTCAATGGCTTGCTCCGACATGGGAGGGTGCGTCCCAAGCGCAATCATATAGTCCAGGCGAGCCACGCGCCGGCCGATCGCGTCGTACAACAGGCGGAACATGAGCGGAAGCGGCGCCGTACGGGTACTGTCCGGAATGAGCACGAGCACTCTTTTCCCGTCCAGCGCCGTCCCATCCAGCGTCCGCGACAGCAGGTCACGGACCTCGGAAGGGGATAATTTATCTGTTACTGAGCCTTTACCAATCAAAAGAACCTCATTTCTGATTGCAGATTTCAGATTTGAGATTGCAGAATGATAGACCCAAGGCCGGATGGCGTTCTTTGAGCAGCCAAGCGGTTCTCACAATCTGCAATCTGCAATTCTTACATTCTGCAATTCTTACACTCCGCTGTAGGCGGAAAAGCCGCCGTCGATCGGAATGACCACCCCTGTGACAAAAGCCGAGGCTGGAGAAAGCAGCCACAGCACCACTCCGAGCAAGTCATCCGGGACGCCGAAACGCCCCATCGGAGTATGCTCGATGATGGTCCGGCCGCGCGCGGTCAGCTCCCCGGTCTCTTCATGCGTCAGCAGAAACTTGTTTTGGCCGGTCAGGAAAAAGCCCGGCGCGATCGCGTTCACCCGAATGCGCTGCGAATATTCCTGCGCCATGTGTACCGCCAGCCACTCGGTAAAGTTGCTGACTCCGGCTTTGGCAGCCGAATAGGCGGGAATGCGGGTGAGGGGACGCATGGCATTCATGGACGAGATGTTGAGGATGACGCCTTCTCCCCGGTCCGCCATCCGCTTGCCAAATACCTGGCTCGGGAGCATCGTCCCGATAACGTTGAGGTCGAAAACCCAGCGCAAGGCCTCGCTCGGCAAGTCGAAAAACGAGGCCTCATTGCTCGTCGTCGCCTTGGGATGATTGCCGCCAGCGGCATTGACGAGGCAATCCACCTGTCCGAATTCGCGCTCGATCGTCTCGCACGCTTCTGTGAGGGTTTCCGGTTTGAGCACGTCGCCAAACACGACAATGGCGCGCCCAACGTCCGATCTCAGTCGCTCCATCAAGCGGTCGGCAAGCGCGGGATCGCGGTCCATGATGGCCACGTTCGCGTTGCACCCGACCAACGCACATGCGATCTCGCCTCCGAGGATGCCCGCTCCCCCAGTGATGACGACGCTCTTTCCGGTAAAGTCATACATCTTGGTCAATTCAGTCAGATTCATGGCTGCCTATTCTCCCGCGAACGGGGCGAGATGTTGGATCAAACGAGCCCGCAGCTCC